>JACQWA010000426.1 GCA_016209425.1 Candidatus Rokuibacteriota bacterium | reverse complement strand
TTGAGGGGGGTCCCCACCCCCCTCAATTCTCCCCCCGGCCCAAGCACAACGGGGGAACACACCGGAGTACCGAACCGTGGCTGAGGTCGTGGTGGCCGGTGCCGCCGGCCGGATGGGAAGTCGTGTCGTCGCCTGCCTCCAGGACGCCCCCGACCTCAGGCTCGTGGGCGCCCTCGAGGCCCCGGGGCACGCTGCACTGGGACGCGATGCCGGGGAAGTAGCGGGAATTGGGCGGCTCGGAGTCCCGATCGCCGCGGATCCGGCCTCGGGCCTGAGGCACGATCGGATCCTCATCGAGTTCTCGGTTCCCGAAGCCACCCTGGACCATCTCCGACTGATCGGCCGGGTCGGCGCCCGGGCGGTGGTCGGGACCACCGGCTTCACGCCGCCGCAGCGCGAGGAGATCGGGCGGCTGGCCGAGAAGGTGGCCATCCTCCTCTCCCCCAACATGAGCGTCGGGGTCAACCTGGCCTTCAAGGTTCTGGCTCAGATGGCCCACGTGCTGGGAGACGAGTACGACGTAGAGATCACCGAAATCCACCACCGCTTCAAGAAGGACGCCCCCAGCGGTACTGCCCTCCGGATGGCGGAGGTGATCGCCGAGGCCCTGGGGCGCGATCTCACCCAGGTCGCCGTCTATGGGCGGCGGGGGATGCCGGGCGAGCGCGCGCGGAACGAGATCGGCCTCGCCTCCCTGCGGTCGGGCGATGTGGTGGGCGAGCACACCGTCTCCTTCGGCAACCTGGGGGAGCGGCTCGAGCTGACCCACCGGGCTCACAGCCGCGACACCTTTGCCCGGGGGGCGATCCGCGCCGCGCGTTTCATCGCCGCGGCCTCCCCCGGGCTCTACTCGATGCAAGACGTCCTTGGCCTCAAGTAGCACTCGGTTGCGCGGGCCGGGTACCCGCGGCGAAGCCGTGGGTGCGCGCCCGGGCGGGACTGAGGCAGTGAAGGAGCGCGCCATGAAGATCGTCAGGTTCAAGGCTGGCGGCAAGACCCGCTACGGGGTCCTGGAGGGTCCCCGCGTCGTGGAGTATTCCGGGACGCCCTTCGGCGCCTTCAAGCGGGGCCGGAGGAAGTTCCCCGTCAAGCAGGTGGTCCTGCTCGCTCCCCTGGTCCCGAGCAAGATCGTGGCGGTGGGGCTCAACTATCGGGATCATGCCCAGGAGGTGAACCTCCCCATCCCCGAGGAGCCGATCCTCTTCCTCAAGCCCCCCACGGCGCTGATCGGTCCCGATGACCCCATCGTCTACCCGCCACTTTCCCAGCGGGTGGACTACGAGGCGGAGCTGGGTATCGTGATCAAGAAGCGCTGCCGGAACGTGACCCCCGAGCGGGCGCGCGAGTACGTCCTCGGGTACACCTGCGTGAACGACGTCACCGCGCGGGACCTCCAGCGGAAAGACGGCCAGTGGACCCGCGCCAAGTCCTTCGACACGTTCTGCCCCGCCGGGCCGTGCATCGCCACGGAGATCGATCCCAATGCCGTGGACATCGAAGCCTACCTGAACGGGGAGCGGAAGCAGGCCTCCAACACCAAGCACTTCATCTTCCCCGTGGAGGACGTCGTCGCCCGGATCTCGCACGTCATGACCCTCCTTCCCGGCGACCTGATCGCCACGGGAACGCCCTCCGGGATCGGCCCCATGCAGCCGGGGGACAAGATCGAGGTACGGATCGAAGGGATCGGGAGCCTGAAGAACTCGGTGGTTCGGCTCTGATGCCCGAGCTCGCCGACCGCCTGCGGCGCCTGCCCCCCTATCTCTTCGCCGAGATCGACCGGAAGAAGCGCGAGGTCCGCGCCCGGGGGGTCGACGTGATCGACCTCGGGATCGGGGACCCCGATCTCCCGACGCCCCCCCATATCATCCAGGCCCTCCAGAAGGCCGCGGAGGATCCGGAGAACCATCGTTACCCCTCCTACGAGGGGATGCTCGCCTATCGCCAGGCGGTGGCCGACTGGTACGCCAAACGGTTCAACGTGCGGCTCGACCCCGAGCAGGAGGTCCTGACACTCATCGGCTCCAAGGAAGGGACGGCCCATATGCCGCTGGCGTTCGTGAATCCGGGCGACGTCGTCCTGATTCCCGATCCCGGCTATCCCGTCTACGCCGCGGGCGCGTGGTTCGCCGGGGGCGAGGCGCACCGGATGCCCCTTCGCCGCGAAAACGGTTTCCTGCCCGACCTCGGAGCCGTTCCCGCCGATGTGGCCCGCCGGGCAAAGCTGATGTACCTCAACTACCCCAACAACCCCACCGCGGCCGTGGCGACCCGCCAGTTCTTCGGTGAGGTGATGGCCTTCGCCCAGCGCCATGGAATCCTCGTCTGCCACGATGCCATGTACTCAGAGCTCAAATTCGACGGCTACGAGCCGCCGAGCTTTCTGGAGATCGAGGGAGCGCGGGAGGTGGGAGTGGAATTCCACTCGCTCTCCAAGACCTACTCGATGACGGGCTGGCGGCTGGGGTTCTGCGTGGGGAACAGGGCGGCGGTGGCGGGCCTCGGCAGCGTCAAGACGAACGTGGACTCCGGGGTGTTCCAGGCCGTTCAGTACGCGGGAATCGCCGCCCTGACCGGCCCACAGGAGGTGTGCGAGCACTATCGCAAGACCTACCAGGACCGGCGCGACGTGGTGGTCCGGGGGCTCCAGGCAATCGGGTGGGAGGTCGACATCCCCAAGGGGACCTTCTTCGTCTGGGCACCGGTGCCTGGCCGGCTGGACTCGCGAAGCTTCGCGACCCGGCTCCTCGAGGAGGCGGGCGTCGTCGTCACTCCCGGCGTGGGCTTTGGGCCGTCCGGAGAAGGATTCTACCGGATCGCCCTGACGGTCGAACGCGCGCGGTTGGCCGAGGCGATGGAGCGCCTCAAGGGGCTCCGGCTCTAACCGGCAAAGCCGTCGCTCGAACAGGGGCTTGGATGAGACAAGGGGCAATCCGATGAGCGTGACCCGGCCGGCCGGCGAGAGCTCTGATAGAATATTTCTTGAGAATGTGCGCTTCTTCGGGCACCACGGGGTCACGAAAGCTCAGCAGACTGTCGGGGCCTGGTTCTCGGTGGACGTGGAGCTGTCGCTCGATCTCACCCCGGCGTCCCTCTCCGACGACCTGGGAGCCACCGTGGACTACGGGGAGGTGGCGCAGCGGATCGTCGAGATCGGCACGAAGGACCGGGTCAACTTGCTAGAGCGACTCGCGGGGCTGCTGGCCGATGCGCTCCTCCGGGAGTTTCCGGCGCGCAAGGTTCGGCTGCGCGTCCGGAAGCTCACGCCGCCCCTGGAGGGGTTGCACGGCATCCCCGGAGTCGAGATCACCCGGACGAGGTAGCCGCATTCCATGACGCGCGTCTTCCTGAGCATCGGGTCCAACCTGGGCAATCGCGTCGAGCATCTCCGGGGAGCGCTTTACGGCTTGATGGCTGTCAACGGCATCCGGCTCCTCGACGTTTCCCGCCTCTACGAGACCGAACCGTGGGAGAGCACGCCGGGGCAGATCGTCAATCGAGCCTGCTGGTTTCTCAACTGCGTTGCGGCCATCGAGACGACCCTTGCCCCCGACGTCCTCCTCGACCGGGTCCAGCAGATCGAGAGCGACCTCGGGCGAGTGCGCTCCACGGCCTCCCCGGAGGCCGCCCGGTATGAGCCGCGCACCCTGGACATCGACATCCTGCTTTACGGCGAGCAGGTGGTGAGCGCCCCCGACGACCTCCATATCCCCCACCTGCTCATGCATGAGCGGGGGTTCGTCCTGCGGCCGCTCGCCGATCTCGCGCCCGATGTCGAGCACCCGATCCTCTACCAGACGATCCGTGAGCTCCTGGAGACGTTGGAGGACGACCACCAAGTGGTGCCGGCCGACCTTCCCCGCCACTGGTTTCAGCCCTGACCGCCCCGCGATCCCCTCGCTTCGGTGACCTTCACGCGGTCCGGAAGGGAGAGCGACACGAGAGACACATGGTCGATCCCGAGTTCCAGCGTCAGACCCTCCAGCACCTGAACGCCCTCTACAACCTGGCCGTCTACCTCACCCGGAACGGCGCCGAGGCCGAGGACCTGGTTCAGGAGACCTACCTCCGCGCCTTCCGCTTCTCCCACCGCTTCCAGGCGGGAACCCATTTGCGCGCCTGGATGTTTCAGATCTTGAGAAATACGTTTCTCACGTTCTACCGTCACCGGGAGCGAGAGCCGGCGTTCCTGGACGAAGGGAACTTGGAAGGCGGGAAAGAAGCCATGTTCCACAACGTCCCCCAGAGGGACCGCGCCGCCCTCGAGGCCGAGGCGGATCTGGGCCGGGCGCTGGCCCAGCTTCCCGAGGAGTTCCGGACCATCCTCCTCCTCGCCGAAGTGGAGGGGCTGCCGCTGGAGGAGGTCGCCCAGATCATGGGGTGCCCGGTGGGGACGGTGAAGTCCCGCATCTTCCGCGCGAAGGAGCGGCTGCGGGGGTTTCTGAAGGATTACGGCGAGGAGTTCAAGGGGTAGGCGATGGCGGCTCAGGGGTTCAACGAAGACCCGGGAGAGGACGCGGCGTTTCGGCGCCTTCTGGCCGAGAGGCTGCCGCGCCACCCGGCGCCTGCCCATTTGCGGGAGGCGATTGTCGCTCTGGCCGCGCCGCCCCGGACCTCGCGGTGGTGGGCGCCGGCCCTGAGCGCCCTGGCCACCGCCCTGGTCATGGCGCTCGTGGGATTCCCGCTGCTGCCCCGCACGGTCCAGCCCGACCCGCTCCAGCCTTTCATGCGTGCGGTGCTCTCCGCGCACACCCGCAGTCTCATCTGGGGAGAGCCGCGCCCGGACGCGGTCCCGGCCGCCCTCCCGCGCTTCATGGAGGAAACCGGGATCGGTCTCCCCTGGTTCTTCCGCGGGGACGACGAGGTCCAGCTCATCAACGTCGAGCCGCTGATCGTGGAGGGGCGACGGGCCCTGGCCCTTACCTACAAAGACAGCGAGGAGCACGTGCTGACGTACCTGCTGCTCCCCGGCGCCGACATGCCCCTGCCCGATCACGGCCGCGTGCAGATCGACCGATTCCGACCGCTCCTGACCAAGGTCAACGGCTTCTCGCTTCTGGTCTGGAAGCAGCGGGACCTGGCCTGCTTTCTGGTCTCCGACATGGTTTCCGAGCGCGACCTCTCGCGCTTCAAGGAATTCTTCCTGAAAGTTCGGAGAGCCACCGAACCGCCCGCGACTAACTGACCGCTCCCCTTCACCCCTCCTCGATGCCCCTCACCGCTTCTCCTCTCCCCAGTGGGGAGAGGCAGGGTGAGGGGCCCCCAGGGACCGCTCGACGACAAACAGAACCGCCATCACCGCGTAGGCCACCATCAGCACCTCAGAGTCGCCGAAGTTATATTCGAAGAGGCCCGAGACGAGAAAGCCGATGATCGCCGCGAGGCTCCCCGCCACCAAGCCCCGCTCGCGCTGCTGATCGGGTCCGATCCGCCGGAGCAGCCGCGCCCCCCGCACGAAGAAGGCGACCCAGATCGAGAGCCACGCGGCCAGCCCCAGGAGCCCGCGCTCGGCAAGGATTTGAAGCGGCGTGTTGTGCACGTGGCTGGTGGTCTTCTTGTAGGCCTCCCCAAGCGCGTAGCGCGGGTACACGGCCCTGAGCTGCCCCACCCCGACGCCCGTGAGCGGGTGCTCGCGGACCATGGCGAGCCCGCTCTGCCACATGTAGAAACGCTCCCGCAGTGTCGTCGGATCCTGGAGGCTCCTGACCCGATCCCCCAAGGTCCCGGTAGCCAGGAGCAGGAGGAGCGCCAGCAGGAGGACGGCCCCGATCGCCGCGAGCACCGAGAGACGCCGCAGGAAGAGCGAGAGCGAGGCCGCCCCCACCACGACGCCGAGCCACGCCCCGCGGGTGTAGGTCACAACGAGCCCCAGGCCGGAGATCACCCAGGCGACCGGCAGCCACCACCCGCGTTCCGCCGGCCGGGGAAAGAGCCGGGGCAGGCAGGCCAAGATCGTCAGGGTCAGCACGCCGGCGAGGGTCATGTAGATGCTGTAAAAGCCGCGAGCCCGGAAGCATTTCCTGGACCACCGGGCCAAGATTGGTCCGCTCCAGGGGTGCTCCGGGCAGAGGGAGACCTGGACCACGCCCAGGAGGGATACCGCAGCCATCAAGAGCAAGAATCGGCTCAGAAACCAGTCGGCCTCATCGGTGCCCCCCAGGGTGTTGACCAGCGAGAAAAAGACCAGGACGAGGAGAAGCGCTTTCGAGCGGACGAGGCTGTCCCCGACATTTCCGGAGAGGAGCGCCGCCAGGAGACTCGCCGCCACGAAGGCGAGGAACGGCGTCGCCAGGGGGAAGATCATCGCCGCGCGCGCCGAGGGGTCCCGGAGCCGGAGGAGCCAGTACCCCGCCAGAAGCGCCAGCGCCACCTGAGACAGCGTGATCGAGAACGCCAGCCCGATCAGGAAAAGCCCGAGGACCCAGCGCCGGGGAGATCGCGCGTCGTTCAATAGGCGTTCCGACCCCGGAAGACTTGCAGGAGCGTGAGCCAGAGGATCCAGAGGTCCAAGCCGAGGGACCAGCGCTCGATGTAGTAGAGGTCGTACTCGATCCGCCGCTCGAGGGAGGTATTCCCGCGCCAGCCGTTGACCTGGGCCCATCCCGTGATCCCGCCCTTCACCTTGTGGCGGAGCATGTAGCCGGGGATCCGCCGGCGGAATTCCTCGACGAAGACCGGGCGCTCGGGTCGGGGTCCCACCAGGCTCATCTCCCCCCTGAGCACGTTGACCAGCTGGGGGAGCTCATCCAGGCTGAAGCGGCGGAGAAACATCCCGAGCCCCGTCCGTCGCGGATCGTCCGGCCTGGTCCAGACAGGGCCGGTCCGGACCTCGGCGCCCACCGGCATCGTCCGGAACTTCAGCATCCGGAATCGCTGGCCGTCAAGCCCCATCCGCTCCTGTCGATAGAGAACCGGCCCCCGGGAGGTCAGCCTGATGGCGAGCGCAATGGCCAGCATCACCGGCGCGAGGAGAATCAGGGCCAGCCCGCCCAAGACCAGATCCAACGCGCGCTTGAAGACCCGGCTCCAGCCGTAGAGGGGAGATTCGCGCAGGTGGATGAAGGGGACCCCTTCGAACTCCTCGACGCCCCCCCGGAGGGAGGCGAAGCGGATAATGTCGGGAACCACGTGGATTGTCACCGGGTCGTCGCCGACCTCGTTGAGCAGCATCGGAAGTCTGGCAACATCCTCGTGAGGCATCGCCAGGATCACGTGGTCCACGGTGTGGTAGTCCAGCACCGCGCGCAGGTCGGCGTAACCGCCGAGCCACTTCGTGGGGGGCCCGACCCCCTCCTTGTCGTCGCCGACCACCCCGAGAACCTGAATCCCGACGTCCGGCCGGAGCCCGAGCCGCTGGATCACGGTCTCGGCCAGTTCTCCCGATCCGACGACGACGGCATAGCGCAGGTTGTACCCCCGACGCCGGGCGACCCGAAGGGCTTCGCGGAAGACGGCGCGCGAGAAGCTCACCGTCACGATGGAGAGGATCCAGAAGTAGGCGATCACGAGGCGGGAGTACTCGAAGGAGCGGAAGAAGAACGTCATGATGGTGACCAGGACGAGGGCGCCGAGGGTGGAGGCCTTGGCCACATCCACCCATTCGGAGAGACGGGATCCCAGGCGGCGCGGGCGATAGAGGTCGAAGGCCCGGAAGGCCACGGCCCACACCATCACGATCGGCCCGAGAAGATAGAGGTAGGGCACGAGGGGCGGAACCCCGCGGTAGACGGGGATCGGGCCCAGGAAAAAGCGCACGTAGTAGGCAAGCACCCAGCAGCCCGCGATCAGGAGGAGGTCGCCGGCGAGTGTCAGATGTTCGAAAAGCCGGGAGTGAGCCTTCAGCACCGGGAGAACTCCTCCCACCGCCGGGCCACGCACGCGGCGATCCGTTCCTTGAAGAGGGGCCGGTCGAAGGCCTCGGCGCGGGCCCGGAGGGCCTTGGGGCTGAAGCGGTGGGCGTTGGCCTCGAAGCGGCGGATCGCGTCGACCAGCGCGTCCACCGTTTGCTCGGAAAAGAAAATTCCCGTCGGCGGCTCACTCCCCTCATCCAGCGGCACGAGGGTCTCGCGGCAGCCGCCGCGGCCGAACGCGATCACGGGCTTTCCCGAGGCCATGGCCTCCAGCGGCACGATGCCGAAGTCCTCCAGCCCGGGAAAGAGGACGGCCCGGCAGCGGGCGTAGAGCTCGACGATCGCCGCGTCGGAGCGCCCCCCGAGGAGCTCCACGGTGGGCCCGGCTCGCGCCCGGAGCGCCGGCTCCTCAGGACCCGACCCGACCACGAGGAGGCGGAGACCGAGACGGTTGGCCGCCTCCACGGCCAGGTCCACCCGCTTGTACGGGACGAGAGCCGACACCACGAGGTAGAACTCCTCCGACTCCTCCGAAAGACTGAAACGCCGGAGATCGACCGGCGGATAGATCACCTCGGCGTCGCGGCCATAGCAGCGGGCGATCCGTTCGGCGACCAAGCCGGAGATGGCGATGAAGTGGTGAACCCTGGCGGCGGTGGCCCGGTCCCAGCGCCGAAGGCCGGCCGCCACGGGAGGCATGAGGAGGCGCACCGCCCAAGGGGCGCGGGCGCCGAAGTACTCGTCGTAGAGGTCCCAGACATAGCGCATCGGCGTGAAACAGTAGCAGAGGTGGAGCGCCCCGCGCGGGACCGGGATGCCCTTGGCCACGCAGTGACTCGACGAGAGAACCAGGTCGTAGGCCTGAAGGTCAAACCGCCCGATCGCGGCGGGGAAGAGGGGCAGGAAGGCCCGATACCGGGCTTCGACCCCCGGGAGCCGCTGGATGAACGAGGTCGTGATCCGTCGCCCCTCGATGAGGGGAGACACCGATCCGGGCACATGGAGCAGCGTGAAGAGGTCGGCCTGGGGGAAGAGCTCGCAAAAGACCTCGAGGCAGCGCTCGCCACCGCGCATCCCCGTGAGCCAGTCGTGGACCAGCGCGACCCGCACGGCGATGCCTACACGAGCGAGACGCTTATGGCGCGGCCGCCTTCACGCGCCGGCGCCAGTACTCCAGCGTGTCCAGCAGCGTTTGCTCGAAGGGAATCTCCGGCTGCCACCCCAGCGCCGTCCGGATTTTCGACGCATCGCCGAGGAGGTTGGGCACGTCGGAAGGGCGGAGACGCGCCGGGTCCTGCTTGACCGCGATCCCCGAGACGCTGGCCTGGCGCAGAAGAAAGTCGAGGATCTCCCGGATCGCCCAGCTCCGCCCCGAGCAGAGGTTGTAGACCTCGCCGAGCTCCCCCCGTTCCAGCAGGAGCCAGTACCCGAGGACGATGTCCCGCACATCCGAGTAGTCCCGCCGGGCCTCGAGGTTTCCCACGTAAACCACCGGCTCGCGGAGCCCGACCTCAATCTCGGCGATCTGCCTGGAGAAGTTAGATTCGACGAACACCTCTCCCCGGCGCGGCCCCGTGTTATGGACAAGGTTCCGCCCCAGCCCTGCATGGAAGACGTGATCTTCAGTCTCGAAGTCCCAGACGTCGCCGTCGTACTCCACCTCTTCGATCTTCTTGATGACGTCGTCAGGGATTTCCAAATGCCTCCCCCAGTTGGCATGGGCCTCATCCGGGGAGTTGAGGTTGACGAGGTAATAGGTCCCCGTGGCGCGCACCTCCGTATTCAGGCATATACGCTGGCGTGTCGTATTGGCCACAAGGTAACACAGCCCGAGCGTCAGGATCGGCGACTTCGTCTTGAAACTCTTGAATTCGTAGGACCCGTGGCCTGCCTTCAGCCCGTCCCCTTCGTTGTAGCCGCACAGGAAGGCGATCTTCGCGTCGGTCTGGGCGTTGAGGATGCTACGAGGAACCCGCTTGTTCCCGTCCGAAGCATACACCTGCGGCTGGAGCCAATGGACAAACGTCTCTGGCTTCCGCACGGTGAGCCGCCACACTCCTCGTTGACCTTCTACGAAGTACGAGTCGACTCCGAAGTGTTCGAGCAACACCTCGGAGCAACGCTCCAGGGGCTTCCGGTCCTGGTTGTAGATCCGTATCTTGGCGTTCGTGATGCATCCCTCGGCGACAAAGAACCCGAGGAACCACGCGACATCTTCGTGGACGAACATCTTGGAGCTCGCCGGCAGGTCCGTGAGCGCGACGCGGTCCCCTCTCGAGAGCCCCTGGGCGGCGGCAGGGATGGGGCCATTTGAGCCCGGCACCATGACCGAATGGTTGCCCGTTACCTCTACGATGCCCCCGCCAGTGACAAGACGCACGATCCGATGGCCGTCCCGAAGGGGATGGCACGAAAGGTGAACGATCTTCGTCCACTTCGCGTCGGCCCACACAGAGATCGCGTGTCGGGACATATCCCACACCACGGTCCCGTCCTCCAGCAGGCGACCGCCCAGATACCCGGTCGGCTTGTAGCGGCGAAGCTCGTTGATGTATCGGATGTCAAGGAGCCCCGTTCGATCGTCGCGCAGCAGCACCGGCGTAGAGCGGCTGACGCTGTGGTTAAACGCGCGTGAGCGGACGATCGGCAGACCGTAGCTCTTCCAGTACTGGAACCCCATCAGGTCCTGGGCGACCTTGCTCACGGCGTAGGGGGACAGCGGCCGGAGCGGGTTGGTCTCCTTGACCGGGAGCTCGTGCTCGTACACGAGCCCGTACTCCTCGCTCGAGCCGATGACGAGGAACCGGGGCTTCTTCCGCCGCCCCCGGATCGTCTCCAGGAGGTTGACCTGGCTCACCGTATTGGTATAGAGCGTCTCGGCCGGCGTATGCCAGGAGGCAACCACGAAGCTCTGGGCCGCCAGGTGAAACACATAATCCGGGTCTGAGGCTTCGAGCAGCCCCTGCACCGAGGAGAGGTCGCGGAGGTCGGATTCGATGAGGGTGATCTGGGATCGGAGGTGCTCGATGTTCTCCGTCTTGCTCCGCCACCGGACGGAGCCGCACACCTCGGCCCCCGCTTTGAGCGCGTACTCCGAGAGGTGGCTCCCGACGAACCCCGTGATCCCCGTGATCAGGACACGCATCGCGGGAGTTATTATAAACTGCCGGCCATGCGGCTTCAGCGGATTTTCGTCCGGGGCGCCATCCGTTTGAGGAATTGCCGCGGGCCCGCCGGCAGCGCGAGCGCGCAGAGCGGCTTGGCCAGAAAGACGGCGCACCAGAGCGGATAGGCTCCGCGCCGGAGGGCCCGGAGCTTGACCGTCACCTCCGCCCGGAGGCGAGCCGTGTCGCGAGCCCTCGAGACCCGCCCCGGGGTGAGCCGCCGCAGAACCAGCGGCTCAGGCAGATTCGCCAGCCGGGTGACCTGGCTCATCCTGAGCCAGAGATCGTAGTCCTGGGCGACGGAGAGACGTTCGTCGTAGGCCCCCGCCTTCTCCAGCGCCTCCCGCCGGAAGATGACCGACGAGTGGATGAACGGGTTCTCCCGGATCAAGGCGCGCCGGATGGCCTCGTCATCCTCCGGCGGGCTGATGGTTCTCAGGACCGCTCCCGATGGCGAGATCTCGCGGCAGCCGGTGCCGAGGAGCCCCACGTCGGGACGCGCATCGAGGAAGGCCAGCTGGCGGGCCAACCGGTCGGGGAAGGCCACGTCGTCGGCGTCCATCCGGGCCAGCAGCGCGGCCTGCGCCAGGCGGATCGCGCGGTTGAGCGACGGCGTGAGCCCGACCCTGGCCTGATGGACAACCCGGACCCGCGGATCGCGGCAGCCGTCGAGGATCGCGCCCGTTCCGTCCGTGGACCCGTCGTCCACCACGATGAACTCAAAATCTCCACACGTCTGCCCGAGCACGCTCTCGACGGCCTCGGCGACCCAGGGCTCGCCGTTGTGGACGCTCATCAGAACCGAGACGCGGATCACCGCTTCACCGCGACAAACAGGATCATGTGACCGAGGAAGCGAAGGAGAGGCGGGGTGTAGAGGAGCGCCCGGGCGAGCCGACGGATCAGCGACCGGTCGGTGCCATCGGCTGTGGGCCCACGTGTCTCGGCCCCGCTCCCGTGAGCGCCGACCAGCTGCCGGATCGCCTTCCGAAGGACGCGGGCGGGGTCATAGGGGGTATCCGAAAGGATGCGGAAGCCGGTGGCTTCAAGGACGTCTCGCACCTCGCTCCGGGTGAAGCCGTACTGGTAGAACTCCCCTCCCCGGTCGCGGATCTTTGCCTGGGCACGGGAGAGAAATCCTCGAAACAGCCGGCGAGCGCCATTCAGGTAGGGCACGGAGAGGACCAGGATCCCTCCCGGGGCCAGGACACGCCTGGCCTCCGTGACGATCTCCGCCGGTCCCGACGGGTCGTGCTCGACGACCCCCAGGGAGACATAGGCCGCCACGCCGCCTGTCCTGAGGGCGAGTGCCCTCAACTCCATCACCGCCACGGGAGCTGTCGGGGCGGCCTTCCGGCACCGCGTCAGGGCCTCGAGGCTCCAGTCGACCCCCACCGCCGCGTACCCATGCTCGCGGAGCAGGATCACGTACTGGCCGAGGCCGCAGCCCGCTTCCAGAATACGACCGTTCCGCGGGAGCGCGTTCTCGATCAGGGCTGTGAGGGGTGACCGCCGGGCGACGCGGAGCAATGCTTCCACATCCTGGCCGCCCCAATGCTCGGACCAAAACTCCCTCGTGGCAGCCCGGGAGTAGTACGTCAGGGGCACAGGCTCACCGCCTCCCCGCCCCGGCCACCTGCTTGAGGAGCTGGATCTCCCGCGCGACGAGGATGCCGAGGTCGTATTCGCCGGCGACCGCCTCCCGGGCACGCCGCCCCAGGGCCAAGGCGAACGACACCTCGCCGAGCACGCGCTCCAAGGCGGCGGCCAGGGCGTCCGGGCTCCGCGCGTCAAAGAGGAGTCCGCTCTCTCCGTCCCTGACCAGCGCCCGGTTCCCCGCGCAGTCGGAGGCCACGCACGGGAGGCCCGAGGCCATCGCCTCGAGGAGGACTTTGGGATGCCCTTCGGTGAACGAGGGGAGGACAAAGGCGTCGGCCTCCCGGTACCGCTCGGGAAGGCGCCGGTGGTCCACGACCCCGGGGAACTCCGCGACGACGCCGAGCGCCTCCGCCTGGGCGCGGAGCTCGGGCAGGAGCGAGCCGGCGCCGATCAACGTGAGCCGGAGGGGGAAGCGAGCCGCGAGTTTGGCGGCCGCCATCACCAGGGTGGGGAGGTTCTTCTCAGGCTCGAGCCGCCCAACATAGAGGATTTTCCGGGCCGGGCCCGGGCGGCCCTCACCCGGGGTGAAGCGCGCGGTGTCCACGCCGTTGGGGATCAGGTACACGCGGGCGGGGGATGTGAGCGAGGCCACGTGGGCCCGGAGCGCTTCGGTGGGGACAATCACCCCGGCGGCCAGCCGGAGCCCCACCCGCTCGAGGAGGCGCTTGGCCGGACGCGAAGGCCCGGGACGCGAGAGGCGGGCGTACCAGAAGCCGTAGGTCGTCACGTAGGGAATCCCCCAGAGCGCCCGGGCGACCAGGGCCGGGATCACGCCCGTGACCTGAAAAACCCTGACGACCCCGCAGCGGCGGAGGGCCGCGCGGTGGGCCAGCGGCAGCGCCAGGGCGCGGGCGAGCCTGGGCTGTGACCGGCGGGGAGCCAGCAGCGTGACCGAGGAGAGGAGCCGCGCGTCGTCCGTATAGTCGCCGAGGGATTCGGACAGGTAGGAGAAGTACCAGACGCGGTCGAAGGCCGCGGCGTACGCGCTGAGGTAGCCGTCGATCAGCCGCGAGTCCTGGCCTGAGCTCTGGAGCTCTCGAATCCCGCCGCCCAGAGCCGGAAGGAGCCCCAGTTCCATCAGGGTCGCACCTCCCGGTAGAGATCCAGGAGCCGATCGAGGCTCCTCTCGGGCCCGAACAGCTCGTCCAGGCGGCGCCGACCGGCGGCGGCCAGCTCGGCCCGGAGGGCCTCGTCGCGGAGAAGGGAAAGGAGGGCCTGGGCCAGCCCGTCCGGATCGTTCCGCTCCACGAGCAGTCCTGTTTTCCCGTCGAGGATCAGCTCCGGGGTGCCGCCCACGCGGGTGCCAATCACCGGTCGCCCCGCCGCCATGGCCTCCAGAATGACGCGGCTCAGGGCGTCGGGAATCACCGAGGGAACGACGACGACATCGGCGAGGGGGTAGAGGGCAAGGACCTCGGAGTTCGGCAGGGGGCCCAGGCGCCTGATATGACGACCGGCGGCGGCCAACTCTCCCTCGCCGACGAAGAGAAAAAGGGCCTCCGGGACGGAAGCGACCACCTTCTTGGCTGCGACGAGGAGGTCGGCGGTTCCCTTGCCGGGAGAGAACTTCCCCACGTAGAGGACGACACGCTTCCCCGCCAGCCCGAGCCCGTGCCGGGCCGCTTCCACCACCTCGGGGCCGGCAACGGCCGTCACGGGCGGGACGTTGTACACGGCCCGAACCCGGGAGATCCCGGCCAGAAGCCCCGAGCGCCGGTAGATATCGAGGATCCCCTCACTGACCCCCACCACGGCGTCGACGCGCCGGAGGAAGCGCTGCTTGAGCCGGCTATCAAGCCAGAAATACAGGAAGGCGAGCTTCGTCAGGAGGCGGCTGCGAGACCCCTTGACGTAGAGGTCGAAGTACTCGACGGAGCACTCCTCCCAGAGCTTCCTCAGGCCGCAGTCGGACGGCATCCGGTCCCCGTGGTGGAGGCAGACCGGCGCTGCGTTGATGAGGCTTCCGTCGCGGATCGTCACGACCAGCGGCAGCCCGGTGAGGGCGCGCGCGATCGTGCCGGGGATGAGCATGTGTTTGTTCTGGACGTGGAAGAGCGTCGCCTGCTCCCGGCGCGCGAGCCGGGCGACGACGATTCCCGCATAGAGGTAAAAGAGCGGGTTGGCGAGGTAGCGCCCCGGAATGGTCGTGCGGCCCGGCGGCCGCTTGACGGGGAAGGGGAACCGCACCACCGTGAAGCCATCCCGCTCCTCGCGGGGGGCCGCGCCGTAGTTCGGGGTCAGCACGACGACCCGATGGCCGCGCCCGGTGAGCGCCCGAGCCAGGGCCTCCGTGCTCCACTCAGCCCCGCCCGGAGCGTGGGGCGGGAAGTACTCGTTGACGAGACAGACCGTCACGGGCGGGCCGCCTTCACCGCCACAGCCCGGAAGCCCGTGCTCTCCCCCGGGTGGCGAAGCGCCGCCGCCCGCTTCCACCGGGCCAGGCGCGAGTACAGCGCGAGTGACAGTCCGCCGACGGCGTCGATGAGGCCCGCCCACGGCGTATCATAGACAACCGGCATGAGGCCGCCAAGGGGCCGGAAGCCCCCCGCCGAAAGCTCCGCCAGGAACTCCTCCCGAGAGTACTCGACTTTGTGGTCGGGGTCGGAATAGGCAAAGAGCCCGGCCTCCCGCAGCCGTCGCCGCCACGTGGTCTCGCGGTTCGGCCCTGAAACCAAGAGGCGCCCCCCGTCCTTGAGGACCCGGTGGATCTCGTGAAGAACGGCCACCCGGGGGTGAAGATGCTCGATCACGTCCAGGAGGAGCACGACGTCGAAGTGGCGGTCGGGGAACGGGAAGCGTCCCGTGACGTCCCAGGCGAAGAGGTGGATGTTGCCGAGACCCAGCCGCGCCGCTTCCTGGCGGGCGATGCGGAGCTGTCCGGGGTCGTAGTCGAAGCCGAAGATGCGCGTGCAATGGGGCGAGGCGCGAAGGGTGTGGCCGCCGTTGGCGCACCCCACGTCCAGCACCAGGTCCACCGGGCTCAGATGTTCGACGTACCAGTCGTGCCAGGGCGCTTCCACGAGGTGCTTGGGATGGATGAGGTGCCGGCTCTTCCCCGTGTACTTGACCAGCCGCACGCCCAGAGCCTTCCCGCGCCGGTTCACCGCATCCAGCGCGCGGACCACCGGAGGGGGAAGCTCAGGGATCACGCCCCGCCTCCTGGCGCTGGGCCGCCTCCCGGACCGTGAGAAACCTCAGGCCTCGGGAGGCGTCCAGAAGCCGCCGGAAGACCGCCGGGCCGCCCAGGACGAGGTCCCGGTCGTGGAGGGCCACGACCCGGGCATCGTCCACGAACGTGATGCCGTCGGCAGGTCCCCACCGCCCGGCATCGAGGCACGAGATATAACGG
>JACQWA010000417.1 GCA_016209425.1 Candidatus Rokuibacteriota bacterium | reverse complement strand
GATCACGGAGATGAGTAAAATAGACAGGAACACGTGGTTGCCGCCCAACCACAACCCATCCCCGTCCCCGGTCACCACCCAGACCGACAGGTCCGGCCGGGAGATCTTCAGCCCGCTGGCAATGGCCGGCGCCCGGCCGTGGATCGTGTGGAAGCCGTACGTGTTCATGTAGTAGGGGAACCGGCTCGAGCAACCGATTCCCGAGATGAACACGACGTTCTCGCGCGGGATGCCGAGGTCCGGCATCATCTTCTGAACCGCGCTCAGGATCGCGTAATCGCCGCAGCCGGGGCACCAACGGACGTCCTGGTCGGACTCGAAGTCCTTCTTGGTGTATCTCGGCGTCGCCTGGGTGACGCCCGTGCTCATCGTTTCTCCTTCAAGAGTTGATCGATGGCCTCCTGGACATCCTGGGTCTGGAGTGGGAGCCCGCGCACCCGGTTGAAGCCGACGGCGTCAACGAGATACTCCGCGCGCAGGACACGAACGAGTTGCCCGCTGTTGATCTCCGGGACCAGGACGCGGTGGTGCTGACGCAGGATCTGCCCGAGGTCCGGGGGCAGGGGGTTCAGATGGCGCAGGTGCACGCTGGCGACGGCTTTCCCCTCCTGCTGGACCCCCTCCACGGCCGCGGTGATCGTCCCGTAGGTGCTCCCCCAGCCGACGACGAGCAGATCACCCGCCGCGGGGCCGTTAACGGTGGTGGGGGGGATCTCCTGCGCGACCCGCCGCACCTTCTCCGCTCGCAGCCGGACCATCAGGTCGTGATTCTCCGGATCGTAGGACACATTGCCGCTGATGTGCTCTTTTTCGAGCCCGCCGATCCGGTGCTCGAGGCCCGGCGTCCCCGGACGGACCCAGGGACGGGCCAGCGTCGCCTCGTCCCTCACGTAGGGGGCGAAGCCCTCCGGGCTCGTGCGAAAGCTCACGGGCAGGTCGGGCAGCGTCTTGGGATCGGGGATCAGCCAGGGCTCAGCCCCGCTGGCGAGATAGCCGTCACTCAGGACGATCACGGGCACCATGTACTTCACCGCGATCCGGATCGCCTCGTAGGCGATGAAGAAGCAGTCTCCCGGCGCCATCGGCGCGAGCACGACCACCGGCGACTCGCTGTTGCGCCCGTGAAGCGCCATCAGGAGGTCGGCCTGCTCCGTTTTCGTCGGGAGCCCCGTGCTCGGTCCGGCCCGCTGGACATCGAAGACGACAATCGGCAACTCGGCCATGACGGCCAAGTTGATCCCTTCCGCCTTCAGGGCGATTCCGGGGCCGCTGGAGGCGCACACGCCAATCGCCCCTCCGAACGCCGCCCCGATCACGGCTCCGACCGCCGCGATCTCGTCCTCCGCCTGGATGGTTCGGACCCGGAAGCGCTTGTGCAGCGATAGCTCGTGGAGGATGTCGCTGGCGGGCGTGATGGGGTAGGCGCCGTAGACCACGGGAAGCGTGGTCCGCTGCGCCGCAGCGAGGATTCCCCATGCGAGCGCCCGGTTGCCCGTGATGCTCCGGTAAAGCCCCGGCGCCATTTCCGCCGGCTCGATGCCGTAGCACTCAGTGAAAATTTCCGCCGTTTCGCCGAAGTGGTACCCCGCTTTCAGCGCCCGCGTGTTCCCCTCGGCAATCGCCGCGTTCCTGGCGAAGCGCTTCGTGATCCAGGCCAGGGTCGGGTCGATGGGACGCGTGTAGATCCACGAGACCAGCCCGAGGGCAAAAAAGTTCTTGCAGCGCTCCTTTTCCTTCACGTTGAGCGGCAGCCCCTCGAGCGCATCCATGGTCAGGCGCGCGACATCAACCTTGTGAAGCCGGTAGCGGTCCTCCAGGGCCGGATCGTCCAGCGGATTGGCGAGGTACCCGGCTCGGTCCAGGTTCTTCTTCTCGAAGGAGGCGGTATTCACGATGAGCAGGCCCCCTTCTTTGAGGTCGTTGAGGTGCACCTTCAGGGCCGCGGGATTCATCGCGACCAGGCAGTCGAGGCGATCGCCCGGCGTGTACACCCTGCGGCTGCCGAACTGGAGCTGGTAGCTGGACACCCCGAACAGGGTGCCTGCGGGCGCGCGGATTTCGGCGGGGAAGTTCGGCAGCGTGACCAGGTCCGCTCCGGCCCAGGCGGCCTCGGTGGCGAACTGCTCCCCGGTCACCTGCATGCCGTCGCCGGAGTCCCCGGCAAAACGCACAACGGCACGATCGAGCTGACGGCGCGGCTTTTCGACGGGCGGTGCCGATGCGAGCCCGTCACTCATCGGATCGCCTCTCCCTTCTCAGCCAGCATCCACACGCAGTGGGTGCTTGATCTCGTCTCCCGGACGCAGGTTCAGCACGGCCTCCGGGAAAATTTCCGCCAACCACTTGACCACGTCGTTGATCGTCACGATGCCGATCGGGCGCCGATCGGCGTCCACGATTGGAACAGTCCGGTAGCCGGCGTTGTTCATTCGGTTCACCGCGTAACAGATCCGATCCTGCGGGGACAGCGCTTCGGGATCGGGCGTCATCACCTCGCCCAGCGTCGTCCGCTGAACGTCCCGCGCCTGCCCGACCACGCGCGTCAGCACGTCGCGCTCCGTGAAGATGCCGATGAGGCGTCCCTCCGCATCCACGATCACGACCGCCGCGCGACGGTTGCCCAGCATCTTGGTGATGGCCTCGTGGACGGTGGCGGTTGCGGGGAGGCGGATCGGCTCGCTGGGCGCGAGGAGACTGACCGCGTCGTTGAGAAGCGCCCCCTCAAGCTTTCGAAACTCGACTTCGAGAGACTCTGAATATTCGTCCTGGAACTCGCTCACCGGATTACCCTCTGGCTCATACAGTTTTCTCTTCGAGCGCCCACCCGCACCTCCGGCGCGGGTACCCGGCCGGCGCCCCCCCCCCCCCACATGTGCGCGCCAGCGCGGGCAAACTCCCGCCCGCCAGAGGCACCGCAGATTCATGCGTTCAAGTCTCGACCTGGAGGCTGGCGGACCAACCCGACCAACCCAATGTTATCGAAGCCGCAGGAGAATAGCAAGGTCATCGACGGAGCTTGTTCGGGCCAGGTACAATCGCCTGCGGCGCAAGCGGGCGGCTACAGCTCAAGGAGCGTCAGCTTGGGGGCTCGGGTGAGGTTGCGGCACCCACCGGCCTCGACCACGACAAGATCCTCGATCCGGACGGCCCCCCAGCGGGAATAGTAGAGCCCCGGCTCGACGGTCACCACCTGGCCGCCCCTGAGGGGATAATCCACCTTGCTGATTCTCGGAGGCTCGTGGATGTCGAGGCCCACCCCGTGGCCGGTCCCGTGAAAGAACCCCTGCATCCGCCCATCCACGCTGCCGGTCTCGTAGCCGCGAACCTCCAGGACCCGAGCCACCTCCGCGTGGATGGCTTGGCCCGAGGCGCCGTCACGAACAAGCTCGATGCCCCGGAGCTGAGCGGCCAGAACGGCGTCGTACATTCGCCGGAGATCGTCCGAGGCCGTTCCCTTCACCACCGTTCGCGTCATGTCCGCGAAGTAGCGGGTTCGACTCGACCGGGGAAAGATGTCGAACACGATCGATTCGTTCGGGCGAATCGGGCCCGATCCTTGGTTGTGCGGGTCCACACCGTCAATCCCGCAGGCCACGATGGTGTGCTGGGCGACGCAGTCGTTCTCCATCAGGGAGATGTTGATGACCTTTTTCAACGCTTCGACCGTGAGAGGCTTGCCCTGCCAGTGGACCCGCTCTCCGCGGATCCGGCTCTCCCTGAGGACCCGCACCGCCGCCTCAAAGGCCATCTCGGTGTGCCGTTGGGTTTCGGCGATCGCCGCAATCTCTTCCTCGGACTTGATGAGCCGCTCCGGGAAGAAGGGATCGGGCCGGGCTGTCACCTGCACACCCGTGTCTCTCAGGCGGTCGGCGTACTCCAGCGGGAAGGTGGCCGGCACGGTGACCGCCTGAACCCCGTACGCTTCCAGAAACAGACCGACCGTGTCGATGAAGTGGGGAGCCTGCCAGCGCTGCCTGGCCTTGCCCTCGTACTCCGAGAGCGACACCACCTCGTCGACCCGGGCCTGGGCGCGCGCCCGGTCGATCTCGAGATCGCTCATGAGCAGAATCTTGCGTCCCGCGACCTGAAGGAACACGAAAGGGTCTGGCGCGAAGAAGCGAGTGGCGTAGTACAGGTTGGAGTCCGCCTCGCTCACGGCGATGATCAGCAGCGCATCGGAGTTCACGGCGCCTCCTCGCGCAAAGGGCGCTCCGCGTCTCGCGCGCCGGCTTCGCCGGCGCAACCCCAGGGGGGAGGTATCGGAAGGGGGGCGTCAGCCCCCCTCCGAGTTTCATAGTAGATCACGGGATTGGATTCTCGGCTGACCTCCTCCAGGTTGGCGATGCGGAGCTCGCCGCGCTGGAACAGGTACTCCACGTGAGCGCCGGCCTCTTCCAGCGCCAGGATGCGCGTGTAGCCGCTCTTCGCTCCGAAGAGCTGCTTGGAGACGTGCACCAAGGATGCTGGCTCCCGACAGATTTCGAGCACCTGGTTGAGACGCCGCATGTGGTGGGTCACGATCGCGTCGATCCGGGCGGGCAGATCGGAGATCGCCTCCTCGTGCCCGGGAAGGGCGAGCGCGACCCCCTCGACGCGGCGAATCTTGTCGAGGGACTGCAGGTAGTGCTCCAGGCCGCAGAATGGGGTGATGGACGCCGGCGACTGGTGGGGGGTGATTCTGGAGAGAACGTGGTCCGCGGTGAAGAGCACATCCTCGACTTGAAGGCAGATCTGCCCGGGACAGTGGCCCGGCACGTGGTGGACGGTGTACCCGTTGATGATGCGATCGCCGTCGCTGAGGATCCGATCCAGCTCCACCGACTTGAAGAAGTGCTTGGAAAAGCGATACATCTCCTCCAGCTCTTGCCGGGCTCCGGGTTTCATCCCCGAGCGCTCCATGAAGACCCGCAGGTCCTTGGAGGCGAGGACGATCCGCTCTTCGAAGTTGTTCAGCACGCGGGCATCCAGCTCGTGAATGAGAACTTCGGCGTCGCTCTCGCGCGTGAAGTACGCCACGAACCCGAAGTGATCAATGTGAGAGTGGCTGATCACCACGTGCTGGATGGAGGAGAGATCGACAGCCTCCCCGAAGCGCGCGCGGACCTCAGCGAAGCCCCGCCGCAGATCCTCCACCGACTGGGGCGTACCGGAGCCGACGTCGAACAGGGTGGAGCGGTCGCCGTCGAGGATCAGATAGACGTTGTTGATGTGCTGGGGAAAGGTCTCGACGGGGAGCTGATAGATTCGGATCCCGGAGCAGCTGCGGTGAAGCTGAACGCGTGGCTCGATCGTCACGCGTGTAGAATAGCACGCGCCCTTCCTGGCCTCAACCGCCGCTCGGACCGGTGGCGGCCTGACCTCAGTCGCGCTCGGCCGCCCTCCGCAGTGACTCGATAAATCGAACAACCGTGGGAGACTGGTGTTTCCGCTTGCGGTAGATGATCCCAACGGGACGCACCAAGTCCGGGATCCCGAGCGGCACGGCGGCGAGGCTGCCGATCTCCGTCTCCTTCAGCACGGTGGGCCGGGGGAGAATGCTGACCCCGGCGTCAATGGCGATGGCCTGTTTGATCGTCTCGATGTTGTCGAACTCCATCACCACGTTCATTCGGACACTCTGCTGCTTCAGGCTGCGATCGATGGCCTTGCGGATCCCCAGGTCCGGATCGAAGGCGACGAACTTCTCCCCGTTCAGGTCGGCCGGCATGACCACCCGCCGCCTGGCGAACCGATGGCTGGGATGGCAGACGAGCACCATCTTCTCTGACCGCCATGGGATCACCGCCAGGGAGCGCAGGGCCGGGGGATACGACATGATCCCGATGTCCGCCTCGTCGCTGGTGACCGCCTCCACCACCTTGTGGGGGTGGAGGCATTCGAGCTGGACCTTCGCCTGGGGGTGGGCCGACATGAAGGGCTGCATGTGGCGGCTCACGTCATGCAGGCCCACCGAATAGATGGCCGCGACGCGGACCGTGCCGTCCAGCCGGGTCCGCGATGAGACGATTCGCGCTCTGACACGCTCGTACCGGTGGAGGAGATCCCGGCAGGCATCGTAGAACACTCGTCCCTCGGGAGTCACGGTGAGCGGGCGTTTGGTCCTGTCGAGCAGGCGGACGTCGAGGTCGGCCTCCATCTGCTGAACCGCCTGGCTGGCCGCGGACTGGGTGACCTCGTTGGCAGATGCGGCGCGGGAAAAGCTGCGCAGGCGGACGACATCGCAGTAAAGCTGAAGGGTTTCCAGGTTCATGCGCCGAGAATACACTATTAGATAGGCTGATGCACAGTATTTTTATTTTGGGCGTGACTTATGATTGGACTTCGTGTATCCTCACCCGAAATCGATGATAGTACCGGCCCTTCACAAAGTCGTGGAGGTCTCACGTGAGTGACCAGACAGCCTCTCGTCCCCTGACTCCCCCCGGCCTCCCGCCCCGGCAGGGCCTGTATGACCCCGCCTACGAGCACGACGCCTGCGGCGTCGGCTTCGTGGTGGCCATGAAGGGGCGCAAGTCCCACGCCATCGTCGAGCAGGCGCTGACGG
>JACQWA010000416.1 GCA_016209425.1 Candidatus Rokuibacteriota bacterium | reverse complement strand
TGCAACACCGTGTACTGCTCCACCTATCCCTACAATCCTTTCCTGGTTCCCTGGACGAATTCCCTCTTCGAGAACGCGCCGGCCGTGGCCATGGGGGTCCGGGCCAAGTGGGACCAGCGGGGCTGGCAGGACAAGCGCCTCTGGGTGATCGGGGGCGACGGCGCCATGTACGACATCGGGTTCCAGTCGCTCTCGCGCATGCTCGCATCGGGCATGGACATCAAGGTGCTGGTGCTGGACACGCAGGTCTACTCCAACACCGGCGGCCAGGTGTCAACCGCGTCGTTCACCGCCCAGGACGCCAAGATGGCGGCGGTGGGGCCCGCCGTGGCGGGCAAGGGCGAGCGCCGCAAGGAGCTCGGGCTCATCTGCCTCATGCACCCGGACGTCTTCGTGGCCCAGACGACGGCCGCCCACATCAACCACTTCTATCGCGCGATTCTGGATGCCAACAGCTTCGCCGGTCCTGCGGTCGTCGTCGCCTACACCACCTGTCAGCCCGAGCACGGGGTGGGGGACGACCGGGCGGCCCGCCAGGCCAAGCTCGCGGTGGATTCGCGCACGTTCCCGCTCTTCATCTACGACCCACGCAAAGGCGACAGCATCCGGGAGCGGCTCTCGCTTCAGGGCAACCCCGCCCCCAAGGAGGATTGGGCGCGGCACCCCAGGACCGGCGAGGTCATTGACTTCGTCGCCTTCGCCCGGACGGAGGGGCGCTTCGCCCGCCAGTTCGGAGCCGATGGGCGGCCGTCGTCTGCGCTCCTCCCCGCCCAGGCCGACCGGCTGGCCAACTGGCGGAGGCTCCAGGAGCTGGCCGGCCTCCAGCCGGCGCTCTGAGCCGGCGCCCGTCCGAACCATGCCCGATCCTCAGAAGATCACCATCCAGGACGGCAGGCTGCGGGTGCCCGATCGCCCGATCATTCCCTTCATCGAAGGCGACGGGACCGGTCCCGACATCTGGCGCGCCAGCGTGCGCGTGCTCGATAGGGCGGTGCGCAAAGCCTACGGCGGCCAGCGCCGGATCCAGTGGCTGGTCGCCGGTCAGGCATCCGGACAAGGTGGACATGGTGATCTTCCGCGAGAACACGGAGGACATCTACGCGGGCATCGAGTTCGAGCAGGGCTCCGAGGACGTGAAGAAGGTGCTGGCGTTTCTGAAAGAGACCTTCCCGCAGCTGCACAAGAAGATTCGCTTCCCCACGACATCGAGCATCGGCATGAAGCCCGTCTCGCGCGAGGGCAGCGAGCGCCTGATCCGCGCCGCGATCCGGTACGCGCTCGCCAACAAGCGCCGCAGCGTGACCTTCGTCCACAAGGGCAACATCATGAAGTTCACCGAGGGCGCGTTCCGCAACTGGGGCTACGGGCTGGCCGAACGCGAGTTCGGCGACACGGTGTACACCTGGGATCACCTACGACTTCGCGCGGCTGATGGAGGGCGCGAAGGAAGTGAAGTGCTCCGAGTTCGGCGACGCGGTGATCACCCACATGTGACACATGCGTCCCGAGCACGGGAACCACTCCCTGCCTGCGGGCGGCGCCGACGCCATCCGCCTCGCCTTCGATACCTACCGACGGGAATTTAAGGCCGTCACGCGCCGCGCCCGATCCCGCTTTGAAGGTCAGGATTGGCGGGGCATGCAGCAGGACGCGCGGGAACGCCTGGACGTGTACCCTCGCCTGATCGCGCGCGTCGTCGGGGCCGTGCGCCACATCCTCGGCGAGCACGGGCAGGATCGGATGGTGTGGGCCCAGATGAAAGCTGCGTACACCCGGTCGATTGCCCGCTGCGCCGACTTCGAGCTCGCTGAAACCTTCTTCAATTCGGTCACGCGGCGGATGTTCGCCACGGTCGGCGTGGATCCCAAGATCGAATACGTGGACTCGGACTTCGATGCGCCCCTGCCGCCCGGGGACGAACCGGTGTACAGGACGTACGCCGGGCGCGGGCCGATCCGGGCGTTGGTGCGGGACATCCTCGCGGATTATTCCTTCTCAGTCGCGTATCAGGACATCGACGTCGACGCCCGGCTGGTGGCCGATGAAATCGACGCCCGGCGGCAGGCGGCTTGGGGGGCGTCCCCCGTCGAGGCGGTAGAAATCCTCAAGCCGGTGTTTTACCGAAATAAGGGCGCGTATCTCATCGGGAGGATCCGCGGCGGGACGGGGCTCCTGCCGCTCGCGCTCGCCCTGCTCAATACGGGTCAGGGCATCGTGGTCGATGCCGCGCTGCTGACCGAAGACGAGGTCAGCATCGTGTTCAGTTTCACGCACTCTTACTTCCATGTCGACGTGGAACGGCCGCACGAAGCGATTCAGTTCTTGAGGTCCATCATGCCGCTGAAGCGCGTCGCCGAACTGTACATCGCGCTGGGCTACAACAAGCACGGCAAAACCGAACTGTACCGGGATCTGCTCCGCCATCTCGAGCGCTCCACGGACAAGTTTGAGATCGCTCCGGGCGACCGGGGCATGGTGATGGTGGTGTTTACGGTGCCGTCGTATGATGTCGTCTTCAAGGTGATACGCGACGACATTCCGCTGCCGAAAACCACGACCCGCCGGGACGTGCTGAGGAAATATCAGCTGGTGTTCAATCACGATCGCGCCGGGCGCCTGGCAGACGCGCAGGAATTCGAGCATCTGGCGTTCGCCCGAGATCGATTTTCGGATGCATTGCTGGCGGAACTGATGGACACGGCGGCCGAGAGCGTGTCGGTCGGAGACGGCCAGGTGGTTTTCAAGCACCTCTACACGCAGCGGCGGATGACGCCGCTCAACCTGTATCTCCGCGACGTGGACGCCGCCGCCGCCCACGACGCGGCGGTTGAGTACGGCCAAGCGATCAAAGATTTGGCGGCCACGAACATCTTTCCGGGCGACCTGTTGCTGAAGAACTTCGGCGTCACCCGGCACGGGCGCGTGGCGTTTTACGATTACGATGAGCTCTGTCCGCTGACCGATTGCAACTTCCGTGAGATGCCGCAGGCCCGGGACCTCGAGGAGGAACTCGCGTCGGAGCCGTGGTTTTACGTGGGCGACGGCGACCTCTTTCCCGAGGAATTTATCACCTTCATGGGGCTTCAAGGGAGCGTGCGCGAGGTCTTTCTCCGGACGCATCGCGACCTGTTACGCACCGACTTCTGGCGAACCATGCAAGCGCGGCATACTGCCGGCGAGGTCATCGACATCTTCCCCTACCGGCAGAGCCGGCGCCTGCGCGGGGGGGGGCGACGGCCGGCCGCCCTTTCATCCTGAAATTGAGTATCATGGGGGCGCCCTGCCACGCCCCCTGGACAGGAGGCCGGGTCATGGATGAAAACGACCACCCCAAAGGCGCCCTGCTGTTCATCCTGGTCTACCTGTTCCTGCTGGCCGTGCTGTGGACCAATGCCTACCTCAAGCTCTGGACGGGGTGAGGGGCATGAAACGCGGCACCACGGTCTACCTCTACGAGCTGGCGTGGATCCTCCCCAGCGTGGCAATCCCGGTGGGCATGCTGGTCGCGCTCCTGGTCACCGCCTTCGGCGCGGGCGTGCATCTGCCGGGACGGGAAGGGCGGGTGGATCCAACCAGGGTCGCCGCGACGGCGCCGTTTGATCTGCCGGGGGTGGTGGCGCTGGCACCTGGGCGGTACGAGGCGCGCATGGTCGCCCAGACCTGGTCCTTCACGCCGAACGAAATCCGCGTTCCCGCCGGCTCCACCGTCACCTTCGTCGTCACCAGCAAGGATGTGGTCCACGGCCTCCTGATCCACGGGGTCAACGTCAACGTGATGTTGCTCCCCGGCCAAATCGCTCGCGTGACGGCGCGCTTCGACAGGCCCGGCGAATACCCCTTCGTCTGCCACGAGTACTGCGGGATCGCTCACCACACGATGTGGGGAAAGGTCGTCGTGGAGGCCCGGCGATGACGCCCGCCTCCGAGAACCGGTTGACGGCCGCCTACCTGATCGTTGCCCTGATTGCCCTCTTCGGCGGCGTGGTGACGGGGCTCTTGCAGGCCCTCGAGCACGCCGGCCTCAACCTCTATCCCCCGCTCACCCCGGTCGTCCAGTCCTACTACCACAGCCTGAGCCTCCACGGGGTGCTCAACGTCCTGGTCTTTACCACCTTTTTCATCTGCGGGTTTCTCCAGTTCATCACCTCCCGGGCGTTGGGGATTCCGCTTGCGAGCCGCCGTCTGGCCTGGGCGACCTTTTGGCTCATGACCGGCGGTCTCGTCCTGGCGGCCGTCCCGCTGGTGGGGAACGCGGCGACGGTCCTGTTTACATTCTATCCACCCATGCGGGCCCACTGGGCGTTTTATATCGGGCTCACGCTCGTCGTCGTCGGCACCTGGCTGGTGACGCTTAACCTGGCCCTCACCTCCCGCGTCTGGCGGTCGCGCCATCCCGAGGCCCGGACGCCGCTGGCCGCCTTCATGTCACTCGTGACCTTCGTCATGTGGACGATCGCCTCGGCCGGGATCGCGGCCGAGATGCTCTTCATGCTGATCCCGTGGTCGCTCGGGCTTGTCGCGGGGACCGACGCGCTCCTGGCGCGGGTCCTTTTCTGGTTCACCGGGCACCCGATCGTCTACTTCTGGCTCCTTCCCGCCTACGTCTCCTGGTACACGCTGGTTCCGCGTCAGGCGGGGGGCCGGCTCTTCAGCGACCCGCTGGCGCGGGTGTCGTTCATCCTGTTCCTGGTCCTCTCCATCCCCATCGGCTTCCACCACCAGTTCACCGACCCGGGCATCGAGGAAGGCTGGAAGCTCCTGCATGCGTTCCTCACGTTCGCGGTCTTCTTCCCGAGCCTCCTGACGTTCTTCAACGTCGTCGCCTCGCTGGAGACCGGCGCCCGGGCGCGGGGCGGCAAAGGATGGATCACCTGGTTCGCGAAACTGCCCTGGGGCGACCCGTCGGTGGCGGCCCAGGTGCTGGCCATGCTGCTCTTCGCCTTCGGGGGGATCGGCGGGTTGGTCAACGCCTCGTTCAACCTGAACCTCGTCGTCCACAACACCGCGTGGATCCCGGGGCACCTGCATCTGACCGTGGGAACCGCGGTGACGCTCTCGTTCATGGGCATCACGTATTGGCTCGTGCCGTTCCTCAGCGGCCGGCACCTCTGGAGCCGGCGGCTGGCCCTGGCCCAGGTGTGGCTCTGGTTCGTCGGGATGGTGGTCTTTTCCAACGCCCTTCACCGGCTCGGGCTCATGGGGATGCCCCGGCGAACCATGATCGGCGTGTCCGCGTACATCCAGGCGGAGTGGCAAGCGATCCTGCCGCTCGTCGGGATCGGGGGAAGCATCCTCTTCGTGAGCGCGATGCTCTATTTCCTGAACCTCGTGCTGACGCTCGTGGCGTCCCGGGGCGGGCCCACGGCCGAAGGCCGGGGAGCGCCGGCGCTGCCCGAGTTCGCCGAGGCGCTCTCCGGCCCCGAGCATGCCCCGGCGATCCTCGATCGGTGGCGTCCGTGGCTTGCCCTGGCGCTGGTGTTGATCGCGATCGCCTACGGCCCGACGCTGGTCAGGCTCGCGGCCACGACGCCGTTCAACGCGCCGGGCCTCCGGGTGTGGTGAGTTCCAGGTGACTCCTCGCGCTGGTCGTGGTGGGGCCCAAAACGTGGTGGGGGCTCGTGGGGATCATCCCGCTCCTGACGGGCCTGGTCAGCTACTGACCGGGCTCCCACGCGTTGGGGGTCTCAACGCGCAAATCCCGCTGAGGGAAAGCGTGGAACGAATCGGGGG
>JACQWA010000049.1 GCA_016209425.1 Candidatus Rokuibacteriota bacterium | reverse complement strand
TCTCCGTGCGGCTTCGGATCCGTGGCGCAGACGGGGTCTTCATCGAGGCCCTCTACGAGCTGGTCTGGGAGGAGCCGGGCTGGAGGATCAACGGGGTCGTCGCCAGGCCCGCCTCCAGCACCATTTAGCGCGATGGATTTCGACTTCACGCTCAAGGAACACGCGTTTCGTCAGGAGGTGAGGGCCTGGCTCCAGGCTCACCTGCCGCGCGATCTCCAGCTCGGGAGCTTCGCCTTCTCCCGCGCCGACCGGGAGCACGTGGACCGCCTCCGCGCCTGGCAGCGCACGCTCTATGAGGGAGGATGGGTGGGGCTCAACTGGCCGGTCAAGTACGGCGGGTGTGGCGCCTCCATCGTCGAGCAGATCATCTTCTACGAGGAGCTGGCGCGTGTCCAGGCGCCGCCGCCGGTCAATCGCGGGGGCCTGAGCATGCTCGGTCCGACGCTGATGGCCCACGGCACCGAAGCTCAGATCCGACGGTTCCTGCCCCGGATCCTGACCGCGGAAGAGCTCTGGTGTCAGGGCTTCTCCGAGCCCAACGCGGGCTCCGACCTGGCGAACCTCCAGTGCCGGGCCGAGCGCCAGGGGGATTACTTCGCGGTCACCGGCCAGAAGGCCTGGACCAGCCTGGCTCACGTGGCCGACTGGGGATTTTTCCTCGTCCGAACGGACCCCGGGGCGCCCAGGCACAAGGGGATCACCTTCCTCCTGGTGGACATGCGGAGCCCGGGGATCAGCGTGAAGCCGTTGCGCCAGATGACGGGGGAAGCCGAGTTCAACGAGGTGTTCCTCGACAACGTGAGGGTCCCGGCGGCCAACGTGGTGGGAGAGGTGAACCGGGGGTGGGACGTGGCCATCACGACGCTCGCGTACGAGAGGGATGTCCTCACCTTCATGCGGAACATCTCGCTCCGGATGGCGGTGGACCGGCTCGTCCAGCTGGCGAAGAACAGGAAACGGGA
This sequence comes from Candidatus Rokuibacteriota bacterium, assembly GCA_016209425.1. Taxonomy (GTDB): domain Bacteria; phylum Methylomirabilota; class Methylomirabilia; order Rokubacteriales; family CSP1-6; genus JACQWA01. The sequence continues at coordinate 5,554 of JACQWA010000049.1, read as the reverse complement.
CGGCGGCAGGGCCGCCGACGACCCCGTGCTCCGCCAGAAGCTCGTCACGCTCCTCATTCAAGAAAAGTGCCTTCAGCTCAACGGCTACCGGAGCCTCACCCGGCTCATCAAGGGCGGCGCGCCCGGGCCCGAGGGCTCCACCTCGAAGCTCTGCTGGAGCCAGGTCGACCAGGAACTGGCGGAGCTGGCCACCGAGATTCTCGGTCCCGCGAGTCAGATCACCGAAGGAGCCCGGGCGGCGGACGAGGGGCAGTGGGCGTACAACTGTCTCCTGGCCCGGGCCAGCACGATCCGGGCCGGCACCTCCGAGATCCTGCGCAACATCCTGGGCGAGCGCGTCCTCGGCCTCCCCAAAGACTAGGACAAAGACCCCCTCACCTTGATCCTCTCCCCCGCCGGGGGAGAGGGGAGGGTGAGGGGGCGGAGGACAGTATGAGTGACAACGACTTGCTCTACGAGGTGAAAGACCGGATCGCGACGATCACGCTCAACCGGCCCGACAAGCTGAACGCCTTCACCGGCCCCATGATCGAGCGGTGGGCCTGGGCTCTCGGGGAAGCCCAGCGCGATCCCGACGTGAACGTCGTGGTCGTGACCGGGGCGGGGCGCGCCTTCTGCGCGGGCGGGGATGTCGGGCGGATGGGTGAGGGAGAGCCGACCCCGCTGGAGCACAAGCACGCGCTCTGGGAGAAGGTCCACCAGATCCCGAAGACCCTGGACGTCATGGACAAGCCCGTCATCGCCATGGTCAACGGCGTGGCCGTCGGCGCGGGCATGGGGATGGCGCTCCAGTGCGACCTCCGGATCGCTTCCGAGGAAGCGAAGTTCTCCACCGGCTACGTCAAGGTGGGGCTCGTCCCGGGCGACGGCGACGCCTTCTTCCTCCCGCGCCTGGTGGGGGTGGCGAAGGCGCTGGAGCTGCTCTGGACCGGGGATTTCGTCGAGGCGCGTGAGGCCGAGCGGCTGGGAATCGTGAACAAGGTGGTCCCGGCTGGCGATCTCAGGCAGTACACGTACGAGCTGGCGCGGCGGATCGCCGATGGGCCTCAGATCGCGATCCGGATGATGAAGCGGGTTGCCTACCAGAGCCTCAGGCTCGACGTTCGCACGCACCTCGACCTCGTCTCCTCCCACATGGCGATTGTTCGTGAAACAGAGGATCACCGAGAGGGCGTGAGCGCGTTTAAGGAGAAGCGGCCGCCGAAGTTCACCGGGCGCTAGGAGCTCGTCCCGGTAATGACGTCTAAGGCGGCCCGTTTCGGATGATGCGGTACGGGAAGACACTCTGACGGGATGGAGGAGCCGAGCATGCACGTGGGGATGGCCTCAATCTTCCAGAACCCGGGAAAGGCGCTGACCGATCTGGAGGTCTATCAGAACGAGCTCAGGCTGGCCGACCTGGCCGAGCCCCTGGGCTTCGAGTCGATCTGGGGCGTGGAGCATCACTTCACGGACTACACGATGTGCCCGGACGTGCTGCAGTTCCTGACGTACCTGGCGGGGCGGACGCAGCGCATCCGCCTGGGCTCCAGGGTGGTGGTGCTGCCCTGGCACGATCCGCTGCGGGTGGCCGAGGAAGTCTCCATGCTGGACAACATCTCGGACGGGCGCCTCATCCTCGGCCTCGGCCGCGGCGCCGGCAAGGTCGAGTTCGACGGGTTCCGCCTCTCGATGGACGAGTCGCGCCAGCGGTTCGTCGAGAGCGCCGAGATGCTGCTGCGGGGGCTCGAGTGCGGCTACTGCGAGTACGACGGCGCCTTCGTCAAGCAGCCGCGGGCGGCCATCCGCCCGGCCCCGTTCAAGACGTTCCGCGGCCGGACGTACGCCGCGGCGGTCTCCCCCGAATCGGCGCCCATCATGGCCCGGCTTGGGGTCGGGATCCTGATCATCCCGCAGAAGCCCTGGGCGGCGGTCGCCGACGAGCTCGACGCCTACCGGACCGTCTACCGTGAGGTCAACAAGGCAGAAGCACCGCCGCCCATCGCCGCCGGCTGGACCTTCTGCGACCCGAGCGCTGAGCGCGCGGCGGAGATGGCCCGCCGATGGATCGGCGGTTACTTTCAGACGGTCCTCGCCCACTACAACTTCGCGGGCGATCACCTGGCGAAGACCAGGGGCTACGAGTACTACGGCAAGATGGCTGAGAAAATCGCGACGCACGGCACCGATGCGGTGACCGACTTCTTCGTGAACCTGCAGGTGTGGGGCACGCCGGAGCAGTGCTACGAGCGGATCCTGGAGATCGGGGACCGGGTGGGCAACGATACGTTCGTCGGCGTCTTCAGCTACGCCGGCATGCCCTACGACGAGGCCGAGCGGAACCTGCGCCTGTTCGCCCGCGGGGTGCTGCCGGCGCTCCAGAAGCTCGGGCCCGAACCGCGCCGGCCGGCCCCGGGCGCGGCGCCCAGGCCGGGCGACGAGCTCGGCGTGGGGCTGCTGGGAACCTGATCGGCCCGGAGGAGAACGGCGATGGACTTCGAATACTCGAAGCGCACGAAGATGTACATGGAGCAGCTCACCGACTTCATGGACCGGGACATCTACCCCAACGAGAAGACGTTCGTGGATCAGCTCAACTCCCAGCCGACGCGCTGGCAGGTGCCGCCCATCATGGAGGAGCTGAAGGCCAGGGCGCGCGAGCGGGGGCTCTGGAACCTGTTCCTGCCGGAGAGCGAGCACGGCGCCGGCCTCGGTAACCTCGAGTACGCGCCGCTCTGCGAGATCATGGGCCGCTCGCCGATCGCGCCGGAGGTGTTCAACTGCGCGGCGCCCGACACCGGCAACATGGAGGTGCTGGTCCGCTACGGCACCGACGCGCAAAAGAAGCAGTGGCTCGTGCCCCTGCTCGAGGGCAGGATCCGGTCTGCGTTTGCGATGACCGAGCCGAAGGTCGCGTCCTCCGACGCTACCAATATCGAGGCGTCCATCGTGCGGGATGGTGACGAGTACGTCATCAACGGCCACAAGTGGTGGACCTCGGGCATCGGCGACCCGCGCTGCAAGATCCTCATCTTCATGGGCAAGACCGACCCCAAGAACCCCGACAAGTACAAGCAGCAATCGATGATCCTGGTTCCGCGCGAGACGCCCGGGATCAAGGTCCTCCGCATGCTGACCGTGTTCGGCTACGACGACCCGCCTCACGGCCACGGAGAAGTCCTCTTTGAGAACGTCCGGGTCCCCGTGTCGAACATCCTGCTTGGAGAGGGACGGGGCTTCGAAATCGCCCAGGGCCGTCTCGGCCCGGGGAGAATCCACCACTGTATGCGGCAAATCGGCGTCGCCGAGCGGGCGCTCGAGGCGATGTGCAGGCGGGCCACGTCGCGCGTCGCCTTCGGCAAGCCCATCGCCGAGTACGACGTGACGCTCGAGCGCATCGCCGAGTCGCGCATCGAGATCGATCAGGCCCGACTCCTGGTCCTGCGAGCCGCGCACATGATGGACACCGTCGGCAACAAGGCGGCCAGGTCAGAAATCTCCCAAATCAAAGTCGCCGTTCCGAACACGACGCTCCGGGTGCTCGACCGGGCGATTCAGGTGCACGGAGGCGGGGGCGTGAGCCAGGAGTTCTGGCTGGCCTCGGCCTGGGCTCACTCGCGGACGTTGCGCTTGGCGGACGGACCGGACGAGGTGCACCGGCGCCAGATCGGCCGCCTCGAATTGAGGAAGCACGGCTGAGCCCGTACGGGTCCAGTTCCTGACCGGTTGGTCACACGCCGGATCGGCGATCCGTTCTCTGCCGGATCGTCTCTGGCCAGCCGGGAGACGCCAGCCTCGCGGGCCTCACCGCGCCTGAGCAACCGGGCCTGGAGCTCCTTGGGCACCCGGACGTGAGCACGAAGCGATCTATATCCACGTTTGAACCGGGGCAGCGGATCGCCTGTGACGGCGGTTTGTTAGCCTGATATACTGCGGGCCGACTGGGAGCTTCGCAGCGTTCCACGTGCTGTTCGCGGTGGACGTGGAAGGCGACAATGTCCGCGTCGTCACGGCCTACCGCCCGGATGCTGCCGAGTGGCAGGAGGACTTGAAGACGAGGAGACTGAAGCGATGGTAGCGACCAGGAAATGCAGTGGCGAGGGGAAGAGAGACTGGTCCATGGGGTCTCTCCGAAACTCGTCGGGCGAACCCAGTGGGTGCGAATCCCAACCGGCGAACGGCGAGCCGCCATGCCGGGACCGAGTTTTGCCACGCCATGGGTGACCGGGGCGTGGAGGCGTAGACAGGGAGTGCATGGGCCGATGTGTGCCAGCCCCGAAAATTCCAACGTCGCGGCTGCCGAGACGTTCATCGCCGTTGAAGGCAACACCGGGCCGTCCGCCAGGGCAAGGACGGTCGGGGCCGCCGGGGTATATGGCATCGGCACGCGCACAAGGGTTCGGCTGCAACCTGGGAGGCCCCCAGGCTTCCCGAGCGGTGACGAACCCGAGGCACCGCGGGAAAGCATGGGAGGTTATCGTAGAGCCGGATTTTCCCCGGCAGTTGCTGGTTGTCGTAACCGCGTACCCGGTCTGGGAGTGAGGGAATGAAAGACTCGTACTTGGAGGTCACGTTTCGACACGGCCGTCCCCTGGCCGCCTATCTCTACCTGCCGCGGCAGCCGACCGACAAGAGCTATCGGACGGCGCGGGCCGAGCCCGGGCTCGTAATCGACTTCAACCGAAGCGGCAAGCCAATCGGCATCGAGATCACGGCACCGGCCAAGCTGTCCGCGGGTGCACTCAACCGGGTGCTGCGTCGCTTCGGTCTTCCGCCAGTGACGCGTGCTGACCTGGCGCCGCTTCGAGCGGCGTGACATTCAGGGCTCTGGCTAACCAGTCGGGGGGGCTCCTCGGCCAGGAATGAACGAGGAAAGGAGCTCTGGGGAGGGGTTCGGGTCGTTGGCGGTGCCGGCCAGGACGCGCCTCATGATCTCCTGGGCGATCGCCGCCAGGCGGAGGAACGCCAAGGAGATGCGAGTGGGACGATTGGGGGCTAGAGAAGGAGGCCGGTGACGGGGACGAGGATTTTCTGAACCGGGTCGGGTGCGAGGGCGAAGGCCTCCAGGGTGACGGCCCCGAGCAGCGCTGAGGCGTCGGGGGGGCCGATGAGACAGGGGGTTGTCAGACTCCGGCCGTCGATCGTGAACCGCACCTCGGCGACGGGGAGGTCGAGCCCCCGGCCATCCGCGGTCCTGACGGATCTGGTCTCGACGGGCTCAATACCCAGGGAGTGAGCAGCCCCGGAAGGGATCAGGCTCCACGTGGCCCCGGTATCCGCGAGCAGGTCTATGCTCAGCCGAGACTCAGGGCGGTCGGGGTGCCTCACGGTTGCCCTGATGGAGAACGTGCTCAACTTGTCCTCCCTTTTCTTCCTGCATCGAGATTATCCACCCTTCCCGATTGGGGGGTCAACGTCCAGAATGAGATACGCATCAGGCAGGGGTGAGCCGTCAGGCGCGGGGGGCGACGACGGCCCAGGCGGCCTCGGCCAGCGGGCGGGCTCGCACGCCTCGCTCGCGCGCGTTCGGGTCGCTGGCGGTGCCGGCCAGGACGCGGCCCATGATCCCCTGGGC
>JACQWA010000427.1 GCA_016209425.1 Candidatus Rokuibacteriota bacterium | reverse complement strand
GTCCCTCCCTTGCCCGTCCTCGGCGCCGAAGAGGCCCAACTGATGGACCTCACCGCGATCCGCGAGGCCGAGTCCGAACCCCCACCGCCCATCGACTCCGAGGCCCCCCGCCGCTAACCCAAGCCCATCGCCGCCCAGGTCCCCCTGTCTGGGACATCTACTTTTCCCGGTGCCTTGACTTGTATGCCTGCCAATTCTAAGGTGTGTGCATGTTCTGGGACGCGATGCCATGGAGGGTGGCGATGGCTCGAAGGGCGACGCTGAAACGGAAATCCTTCTTCGTGGATGAACACGCAGTCCGCCGGGCAAGGAAGCTGCTGGGCGTAGCAACCGATGCGGAGGCGGTGCGGGTGTCCGTGGAACGGACCGCAGAGATGGAGGCGTTTTGGCAGTTCATGAAGAACGCCCGCGCGGCCCTCAAGCCCGGGAGTATGAAGGCCCCCTAACATGCCCTGGGCCATCTTGGACACCAATGTCTATGTCGGGTATTGGGAGCGGGGGCTCTATGAGGAGCGGCTGAGTGCAGTGCAGAGGGCTTTCGTGGTACGGCATTCGGCAGTTGTGCTTTCGGAACTGCGTCGGGGAGCACGAACGAGGGAGGCGCAAAGTATTGTGGAAGATCTGTTTCGGATTGCCAGAATTCAGTGGGAGCCGACGCCGGCAGACTGGTGGGAGGCGGGGCGGCTCATCCGGAAGATCGGGGATGCGCGCAGGTGGGATAGGAACAAGCGACGGGATTTCCAGAACGACGCGTTGATCGCGCTGACGGCCCGCCGCCATGGAGCGACCGTCGTGGCCGCGAACAGTCAAGATTTCGACCTCCTGGCCAAGGAGCTTCGGATTGCAGTGCTTGCAGTTTGACGCGAGGGCCGGGCGCCCGGTCGCCGCCCCCTGAGGTAGCTTTTTGACCGCGCCCGAGCATGGGGTCTATACTTAGCCGTCTACAGCACCCAGTCGCCTCTATCCCCCGCCCGGCTCGGAGGAGGCCGCACCATGAAGTGTGCCCGGTGCGACCACGAGAATCCCGCTGGAGTGAAATTCTGCGGGGAGTGCGGCGCCCGCCTGGAGTCACTCTGCCCCGCCTGCCGGGCCTCCAATCCCCCCACGAATAAGTTCTGCCACGAGTGCGGGGCGCCACTAACCCAAGGCGCACCCGCCTCGAAATTCGCGTCGCCACAATCCTACACGCCAAAACACCTCGCGGAGAAGATCCTCACCTCGAAGAGCGCGCTCGAAGGGGAGCGCAAACAGGTGACCGTCCTCTTCGCGGACCTGAAGGGCTCCATGGAGCTGCTGGCCGATCGGGACCCCGAGGAGGCCCGCAAGATCCTCGACCCCGTCCTCGATCGCATGATGGAGGCCGTGCACCGTTACGAGGGCACCGTCAACCAGGTCATGGGTGATGGGATCATGGCCCTGTTCGGCGCGCCTCTGGCCCACGAAGATCACGCCGTCCGGGCCTGCTACGCCGCCCTGGCCATGCAGGGGGCCATTCGCCGCTACACCGAGGAGGTCCGCCGCGCCCACGGCATCGAGGTCCAGATCCGGGTGGGCCTCCACTCCGGCGAGGTCGTGGTCCGAGCCATCGGCAGCGACCTGCACATGGACTACTCCGCCATCGGCCAGACCACGCACCTGGCGGCGCGGATGGAGCAGCTCGCGCCCCCCGGGAGCATCCGCCTGACGGCCGAGGCCCTCCGGCTGGCGGAGGGTCTCATCCGGGTCGCCCCCCTGGGGCCCATCCCGGTCAAGGGCCTGGCCGACCCCGTGGAGGTCTTCGAGCTCCTCGGGGCCGCTCCCGCCCGGACGCGCCTCCAGGCCGCCGCCGCCCGGGGCCTCACCCGCTTCGTGGGGCGGCAGCCGGACCTGGAGGCCCTGCACCAGGCCCTCGCCCAGGCCTACACCGGCCACGGCCAGGTCGTGGCCCTGGTGGGGGAGGCCGGCGTGGGCAAGTCCCGCCTCGTCTGGGAGTTCACGCATTCGCATCGGACCGAGGGGTGGCTGATTCTTGAAAGCGGCTCGGCCTCGTATGGGAAAGCTACCCCCTGTCTCCCCCTCATCGACCTTCTCAAGGCCTACTTCCAGGTCGAGCCCCGTGATGACCCGCAAGATCCGCGAGAAGGTGACGGGCAAGTCGCTCACCCTGGACGAAGCCCTGAAGCCGGCACTGCCGGCGTTCCTGGCCCTGCTCGACGTGCCCGTGGACGACGCCGCGCGGCGGACACTCGACCCAGCTTAGTGTCGCCAGCTCACGCTTGAGGCCGTGAGGCGGTTGCGGGCGCTTGACCCTTCCAACCCCTGGGGCTACGTTAGCCAAAGGCGCCTGGGTCTTGACTCGGCGCAGCGCTTTCGGAGATGTCATCTGCGCTCCGACCAAGGTCCTTCCGGCCTGAGTGTGGGTACCCCCAACATCTGGGGGTACCGGCGTGGTTACCGTAGCCCGCCCGTGGTATCGTCCCGGCCCGAAAGGAGGCCACGCCATGGACGATACCGCACTCTTCACCAAGCTCCTGGGGATCGCGCCGCCGTGGCGGGTGACGCGGGTCAGCGTGGACGTGGTGGCCGAGCGCGTCGACGTGTGGGTCGAGGAGGCCCCGGGCACCAAGTGCCCCTGCCCGACGTGCGCCGCGCCCGCCCCAGTGTACGATCACACGCCGGCCCAGGTGTGGCGGCACCTGGACACGTGCCAGTGCCAGACGTACGTGCATGCCCGGCTGCCCCGGACGGCCTGCCCGGTCGATGGCGTGAAGCAGGTCCCGGCCCCGTGGGCGGAGGCGCGCTCGGAGTACACGCGCCCCTTCGAGACCCGCATCATCGACACGTGCAAGGAGTGCGATGTCACCGGGGTGCGGCGGCTCCTGCGGACCAGCTGGGACGCAACGTGGGGCGTCCTGGAGCGGGCGGTGGCCCGCGGGCTGGCCCGCAAGCCCCGCCGGGTGCCCGCCCGTCTCGGCGTGGACGAGAAGGCGGTGCGCAAGGGGCACACCTACGACAGCCTGGTCGTGGACTTGGACCGCAGCACCGTGGAGGCCGTGGTGGACGACCGCACCCAGGCGAGCCTGGAGGCGTACTACCGGCAGTTCACGCCCGAGGAGCTGGCCACGATCGAGGCCATCGCCATGGACATGTGGGAGCCCTACATCCTGGCGACCCACGCCTGCGTCCCCGACGCCGGCACGAAGATCGTCTTCGACCGCTACCACGCGACGCGCTACGTCACGGAGGCGGTGGACAAGGTGCGGCGGCAGGAGCACAAGGCGCTGCAGGCGCAGGACGACCTCCGGCTGAAAGGCACGAAGCACCTGTGGTTGTGGAACGAGGAGAACATCCCCGAGTGGCGCCGGGCCGAGTTCGACGCGCTCAAGCATGCCACGCTCAAGACCAGCCGCGCCTGGGCGATCAAGGAGTCGCTGCGCGGCTTCTGGGACTACGTCTACCCGAAGTGCGCGGCGAAGTACTTCCAGGCCTGGTACTTCTGGGCCACCCACTCGCGCCTGGCCCCGATCATCGAGGCGGCCAAGACCCTCAAGCGGCACCTGCCCAACCTCCTGACCTACTTCAAGCACTGGATCACGAACGCGACCACGGAAGGGATCAACAGCAAGATCCAGATGCTCAAGCTCATGGCCTGCGGGTACCGGAACCGCGAGCACTACAAGACGGCCATTCTCTTCCACTGCGGCGGCCTGGACCTGTACCCCCGCGCCACCTGACTCCCGCTGCTTGCGGGGCGACCACTACATGTTGGGGGTACCCACACTCAAGCCTGAAGCGCCAGACTATGCCACGGCGGCCGAGGAGTTCATGTCGTTCGTCCGGGACGAGGTCGGGCCCTTGCTTGACGGTCGGGAGCAGGCGGGCGTTCGCCGATTGCTCGCCGTCGCTAGGAAGGCCAAGGATCAGGCACTGGTAAGGACCATCCCCGAACTGGTAGATACCACGACCAGGGCGCTCAAGGAACCGGGCAAGGTACCGCTCCCCGGGGAACTGCAGAAGGCGGCTAAGCGATACCTCAAGCGGGATTTCACCACGTTCGGTCAACTCCTCGATTTCTTCACGGCGAGGGACACCGCCGGGACCGACCTTCCCCTAGCGCTCGAGGCCGAATTCGAGCGGACTCTGATGGAGATCCGCCGCGCCGAGCTGAAGTTCCTTGAAGAGCGGCTACGCCTCCTCAACGCTCGGTTGATTGTGGAGCAGGAGCGTCGGGTGTGGGCCATGCAGCTGGCCCACCAGGCAGGTATCCAGCCGAGCACGAAGGCGGTGAAAGACTCGCTGGAAGAATGGCTTAAGGGCGGGAAGGACGACGACTTCCACACCGGTCTACGCGACCTCGTCCGGTACGTCCAGCTGCAAGGCTCGCTGAACGGCTGGAGCCGGATGATCGCCAATGACCTAGCGGTGCTCGATCATCGCGAACGTGTTCGCCTCGACGAGATCGCCACGGCCGCGCACGCCCGGCTGGCGAGCTTCGGGCTCCAGGGGGTCACCAGCTTCGCCGAGGGCGGCATCACGGAGGCGCAGGTTGCCAACTGGCTTCGCGCCCTGCAAACCGTCGGGCTGGCGGTCATCGGCGGCCGCGTCGACTGACCCGAGAGAAGATCATGAGCATCACGCCGATCGCGTTCCTCATCCTCACGATCGCCCTCGCCGGCTGTACGTCGGCGGCCAAGGCCGTCCGCCCCAGCGTCGTGCTGATCCTCGACCACGTCGACGCCTACGAACGAGCGCTGGATGCTCGCATCGCGGCCGAGCAGAAGTACTACGCAGGCCACGCGGCGACCCTTGACAGGGCCGCCCGGCAGGCCACGCTCATCGCGCGGGACATCCGACAGCGCGAGCTGGTGTTCGCCTACGCCGATGCCGCTCGCCCGGATGGGCCGAAGCTCCGACTGTCCCGCCTCATGCAGTTCCTGGCGAACGCCGATGACGAGTTCAATCGTGCGCTGATCGAGTACATCAAGCTCGCCGGGGAAGGGCGCGCGGCCGCCAATAGCGCGTTCGCCAGCCTGGAGACGAAGCGCGAGACGCTCGCCGCCATCCGGACGGCCCTTCAGGAGATCCTTCAGGGCGAGGACCTCACGACGCGGGCGAGGTTCTGGGGCGAGTACCTGAACCGGGTCAACGACGAGTTCAAGAGGCTGAAGGAGGAGCAGGAGAAGAAGCTCAAGGGCCAGCCGGCCACTGCCCCGACCAAGCCATAGGAGGTACGAGCGCATGGCGAACGACCACGTGACCGACGCCAAGAACGACCTCCGCACGTCCATCGCGCGGCTGAAGGAAGCCGAGGCCGAGGTGACGAGGCGACGCCAGGCCGTTCCGCCACCGACGTTCAAGGAGGATGGCCTGCTCCTGATGGAAGCGGCGGCGATCAGGGCCGAGTTGACCGCCCACGAGCTGCTGCTGAACCACATGGAGGCCATCGCTGTTCAGGTCGACCCCCCCACCGCCGAGAGCGGCAAGGCGCTGGCCGACGCCATCCGGGCGCTCGACGAGATGAAGCAAGCCACGACGGCCTTGACGAGATTCCTGGACCTGTGCGCGACGCTCACGGACAAGATGGACGAGCACCGGCGGGAGATCGATCGACGAACCAACCCATGAGCGCGGGGTAGAGGGTCTCCGGGGTCGAAGAGGGGAGGACACACCGATGGGCATCGTCGAGCTACCGGTCGTCTCGCACACCGCCCCGCTACGGGAGGCGTTCCGTGTCATGCAGGAGAGCCGACGCTCAGCCGTGGTCGTCCGCGACGGGCACGACCTCTGGCTCATCGAGGCCGTCGATGTCGTCCGCGGAATCAAGGAGGGCAAGACGTCGCTCGCCGAGGTCACGGATCGGCAGCGTCTCGCCGCGCCGTCCGCGCACCGCCTCGCCTCCCGGGGTGTGAGCCTGATACGCCCGACTGACACGTGGAGGGAGCTAGAGTCCATTCTCGACGAGGATCAGGAAGACTACGCCGTCCTGGCCGCCGACGCCGAGCAGGCGGTCGTCATAAGCCGTCACGAGCCCGGCGTGGCCCGCCTCGAGCCGGCGCCGCGGACGTGCTACTGCACCTGGAAGCCTCGCTGCGACGGCAGGGGCAGCCGGACCGGCGACGACTGCGACCTCGGGCACCGCGGCACGATCCACTGCGTCTCGTGAGCCGGAGGCTGTGAGCGATGCTCACCACCCTGCTGACCTCGATCCAGACGGCGCTCACCGCCTCCAAGGCGTTCGTCCTCTCGGGCCTCCTTCCGGTCACACTCTTCGCCCTGGCGAGCGGCGCGCTGCTCGCCCGTGTCCACCCCGGATTCGGCGCCTGGGTCTTCTCGGCCGACGCCGCCCGGGCCCCGGTGGTTGGCGTGGCCGCCCTGGTCTGGGTGGCCGCGGCGTACACGCTCTCCGCGCTCGGTCCGACGCTCCTGGAGGTGCTCGAGGGCAAGCACCCGCCCGTCTCCTGGCTCTCGAGCCTCCTCTACGGGCGGCACTGGGAGCGACGGCGCGCGCTGCTGAGCCGCTATCGCGACTGTGCCAGGGAGGAGGCCGAGTTCCAGCGAAAGGCGGAGGCCTGGAAGAAGCGACTGGTCGTCGCCCGACGGATCGGGGCGGCCCGCGGCACCTGCACGGAGGACCCAGCGACAGCGGCCCGCCTCCACGACGTCCTCCGCCGCTCGCGACGCGGGGAGGCGGTGCGGGCCGACGCCGTCAACACCGCCACGAGAGAGCTGCACGGACTGCTCGTGAGGAACTCCGCAGAGCTGGAAGCCTCTGCCCGGTCGGCGGCGCTCCGGCGGGCGCACGAGCAGCTCATCGAGGCCATCGACGACGCCTGGGCGCGGCACCGGTTCGAGCGCATCCACCTCTACAACCTCATCCAGTTCCGTTACCCGGGAGCGCCCGAGGCCCATGAGCCGGGCTCGTCGCTCAGCAGCCTCGCGCCGACGGCGATGGGGAACGTCGGACGGACGATCCGGAGCTATGCGCTCACCCGCTACGGGATGGACCTCGACATCTTCTGGACGCGGCTGCAAAAAACCGTGCAGGCGTCGAAGGACTTCCACACGGTGCTCCAGGACACGAAGATCCTGGTCGACAGCCTCGTCGCGCTGACCTGGCTCGCCGGGCTCTTCACGGCCGGCTGGATGCTTGTCCTCCCCTGGATCGCCTCCTCGACGATCGAGTTCCTCGTGGTCGGCGTCCTCGGGCCGCCACTCACGGTCGCGTGCTACGCGCTCGCCTGCCGGAGCTACGGCGTGTTCGCCGACCTCCTCCGGAGCGCGGTCGACCTGTACCGGCTCGATCTGCTGAAGGAGCTTCGCATTCCGCTCCCCTATGGCTCCGAGGAGGAGAAGAGGCTCTGGGAGGACTTGGGGCGGCTTACCGGCTACGGGCGCCCGATGGCCATCATCTACGAGCGCGGCGGGGTACGTTGATGGCCCGGCGCTGATCGTCGTACTCTGGGCGCTGGTGCTGGTCGTCGGCTCTCTCGTCATTCAGTGGCGTCAGAGCGAGAACGCCTCCGTGGGATCCGGCGAGACTCCCTGCGACACGATCACCCCGCCGGCCGGTGGAGCCTGGGTCGCGACCCGCACGTTGCCCATGAACTCCCGACTCGAGTGTGCCGACCTCAAGTGGATGGGAACCCAGGCGGCGCCCGACCCGACCGACCTCGTGGGGCGGTTCCTGGGTTGCGCCGCGGCCGTTGGTCAGCCGGTCCTGGCGAAGGACGTGAGGCTGGCGCCGGAGTTTCCGCCGGTCAAGGGACGGGTCCCCTACGTGGTCTCGCTCCAGGGCCAGCCGGCCCTCGCCCAGGTCCTCAACGCGGGCTCGGTGATCGACGTCTGGCACGACGCCAGGCCGCTCCTGCGGGAGGTTCGCGTCCTCGCCGTGATCTGTGGCGACAAGTCGACCGCGGAGTGCGTGCTGGTCCTCGACGTGTCGGCGCCAGACGCCGAGAAGCTCGCGCGTTCGGAGGCAAAGAAACTCCTGCTGCTCATACGGCGAAGTCGCGGCTGAGGGAGAGCCATGACACAACCGAACTGGCAACCGCTCGCGAAGGACCCCTACAAAGTCCCGGCGAAGCCCAAGGGGCTCTGGACCAAGGTCTGCGACTACGTCGAAGGCCCCGTGAAGCTCAAGCTTGAGGCCGACGGCGAGTGGGAATACTCGAAGAAGCGATGCGGACCCGACGGCGCACCGCAGGAGGGCCTCGTCACGGACACCCTCGTGCCTTCGGCGCCGCTGGGCGCTCTCGTCGGGAAGATCGGTGGCAGCTCGGCCGACAAGCCCGACGTGAGCAAGGTCCTCGTCTTCGCCGTCGGAAGCTATTGCGTCGTCAGCCTTGACAATACGGCGAGGGGGGCGTTGTTCCTCACCATGAACGACGTGGTGGGCCGCTTCGACGAGCACGACGGCGAGGTCAGCGTGACCATCAGCGAAGCGAGGTAGCCGCCGGCGCCCGCCTCCGATCCCCGGCTCCATGCCGGAGAACTAGGACGCCGCGGGCTGCTTCCCCTTGGCCGCGGGGGCGGGTTCGTCTCATGTGACGTGCACCGGGCTAAACGCGAGCTATATCGAGAGGACGTCGTTTACGAGATCGAACGTCTGGGAACGCAGCGAGCGGTCCTGGCGCTTTCGTCAGGCCGGGGATGAGGTCGGACGGCGTCAAGTTCACTGGTAACCGAGGGCGCCCAACATGCCGCTTCAGCGGACCGGCTGCGCCGGCCGCTGAGGGCCGGCGTTACCCGCGCAGCGACAATGATCCAGCGCCCGTCCTATTCCTGGGGTCACGGCGGGGTGCGCTTTGACGCCCGCAGGAACGAGGGTCACAGCGGAATGACCTGGTGATTGTCTATGTGTAACGCTTGGAACCACTACCCCGGCTGTACCTGAGGCTGGGGCGGCGAGGGCCACCTGGGAGGTGGCGGCTGGCGAGGCGGCGGCGGAACCACCGGACCGCGAACCTACTACAGCTACCACATCGGCATGTGCGAGCGCGCGGCCGAGCTCGGCCACTCCCTCCTCTTCCCCGCGATCTGCCGCTACTGCGGCGCCCGCATCTATCTCTTCGCGACCCCCGAGGGCGGGTTCGCGATCTTCGACGATGTCGGCGGCGATTGGCCCAAGCACGACTGCTGGGGTGTTCATCAGGCGGCGACCCACTACACTGACCTCGATCCGACATTCTCGCGTGACTACCCGTTTCCCGTTCCGGCCCACGCTCAGCATCGTACGCCGACCGCAGGATCGGGGGTCGTCGGAACGGTGCTCCGCGAAGACCGGCCTTCTCGCCCCGGAGGTCTGTGGGAGTCCTTGATCTTCGACGGCACGTCCGTCCTGCGCGTCGCCTTCGCCGACGGCCAGTACGTCGGACGATGCATCCGGGGATTCGTGCAGCTTCGTCACGGGCAAGCGGTCCTCACGGCGGTGGAGGTGTTGTCACCGCCGGAGCCGGCTGCGGCCGGCCAGCGCCAGCGTCCAACGCCCACTGAGCTAACGCAGCTTCGAGCCTCTGACCTCTGGACCCTCCAGGCGCTTGCCAATACCTTGGCGGCGACCCACCCGAAGCCGGCGGATACGCTTCGTCAGGCTCTCGATGCATTCCTCAACGGCTATACGCTGACCGGCGTGTTCTTCGTCGCCCGGCTCCTTCTCACCGCGCCGATCCCGACGTCCGTGAAGGCGAACCTCGTTCGCCTGACCCTGGTCGGGCTCGTCGACCTCAAGCTGCACAGCGTCCTACCCGGTCTCGTGGCCCGGCTTTCTGGCGGCACCATAGCGGCGCTCAACTCCGAGACTAGGCGGTCTCTGGATCGCGCCACGAAACTGGCAGAACTCCTGAAGAAGCACATGGGACCGCAGCGTCTGCGCGAAGCACTGGATCGGCGATTCACGAAGGAGCTTCGCTACTTCCAACGGACAGAGGGCCCCCTTGTCGACGAATTCAAGCAGTTCTGGCAGGTGACCTGACTTATGGGGCGTCCCGTGCCAAGGCACTCAGGCTGGCTGCACAGGTTCTTCGCGACCATTCAGGCCGCGCGTGTAGGTCGAACGACATGATGAGGCACACGGGCCAGCTAACCGCGCCCTCGAGCGGACGCGCTTCGCGCGCCGATCACCGCGAACGTTGACCACTTGAGCAGGAGAAAGCCACATGGGCCCAGCATGGTTCAGGTTGCTTGACCAATACCGGCGCGAGGGCTACTTCGGCCTCACGCCATCGTTCCTTGTTGGCGCCTTGCGGAATCCGCCGGGCGCGGTGTTGGACGAGCAGACCAGCCTGGCAGAGTTCCGTGCTCTCCTTCAGGCGATGATGGACGAGACGCCAAGTGGGTTTCTCGTCCGCATCGCGCAGTGCCCGCGGCTTCGCCAGCCCGTGGCGGCAGCCTTGCCTGGAACGCCGACTCTCGCCAACGCAAGCCTGGGGGAGGCGATCTCATCCCGTGGCGGGGCAGCATCGCAGCTCTATGTCTGGCCGGAGTACTTCTCGGATGAGTCGCGAGGTCTAGAGTCCGTCACTGCCGCCTTGTGGAAAGTATTCGGGAGACCAACCTGCGAGGGCAGGTTCTCGTACCGTGATGCAGCATTTCAGCCGCTCGATGCTGACGACTTGCGGTTCATTCGGCGTGCTTTCGAAGCGCAGGACGAGGTCTAACGAGCCGGATGCAGCCGATGGACGAACCTGTCTTGGTGTTGGGTGGCCGGTGGCCGCCCGCGGATGATCCGGGGCGTTCGGCGGAGGACAGACAATGGCACAGAAGGTTTTGAGGTTCACGCAGGACGAGATGGCGGCCAGGGCGGAGGTTGCCCGGCTGGGCGGTCGAGTCGTGCATTAGTGCAGCATTGGGGACGTAGGGCACTAATCCAACTTCGCGGCTCAAGGGGTGGCCGGCAGTCGGGCGGAAAGAGAGCGTGGGTGCGCGCGCCGGACCACCACCTGTCCTGCGTGTCGGGCACGCCGTTGAGGCGGGGGCGCGGTTCGCAAGGGCCTCGCGCCTCCCTGCGTATTGAGAGTATGGGACGTTGCGTGCGCCGGG
>JACQWA010000421.1 GCA_016209425.1 Candidatus Rokuibacteriota bacterium | reverse complement strand
GTTCGAAGGGGGCCCGAAGCCCGAAAGCCTGCCAACGGCCCCGGCCCGGTGCGCATGGCGGCGCGTCCCGTCGTTGACCGAGACCTTCCTCATATCGCGCTCCTCTCGGCCATCAGCTCTTCCTCCACCCACCGGGTTTGGTTGCGCCCGTCGATGAAGTCGGGATGACCGAGGACCCGGGAGTGAAACGGCAGGGTGGTCTCGACTCCCTCGACGCGGAACTCCCCGAGCGCCCGCCGCATCCGGTCGATCGCGGCGACCCGATCGGGGCCGTGAACGACCAGCTTGGCCAGGAGCGAATCGTAGAAGGGAGGCACCGCCGCGCCGGGAAAAACGTGGGTGTCCACCCGAATCCCCTCGCCGCTGGGTGCGGCCCACTCCCGGATCGTCCCCGGGGACGGCCGGAACCCCGCGTCGGGAGCTTCGGCGTTGATCCGGCACTCCAGCGCGTGCCCCTCGATCCGAACGTCGGCCTGTGAGAGGCCAAGCCGCTCTCCGGCGGCGATCCGGAGCTGCTCCGCCACAAGATCGATCCCCGTGAGCATCTCGGTCACCGGGTGCTCCACCTGAATGCGCGTGTTCATCTCGATGAAGTAAAAACGACCGCTCCCCGCCTCCAGGACGAACTCAACGGTCCCGGTGCTCTCATAGCCGATGTGACGGGCCAGGGCCAGCGCCGCCTCCCCCATCGCCGCGCGGAGTCCGGGGGTTACCGCAGGGGAGGGGGCCTCCTCGAGAAGCTTCTGGTGGCGGCGCTGGACCGAGCAGTCCCGCTCGCCCAGGTGGAGGCAGTGCCCCATCCGGTCGGCCAGGACCTGCACCTCCACGTGACGCACGCGCTCCAGGAAACGCTCGGCGTAGAGCGTCCCATCGCCGAAGGCGGCCTGCGCCTCCGCCCGGGCCCCGGCGAGCCCCGCGGCCAGTTCGGAGGCGGAGCGAACCACCCGCATCCCTCGCCCCCCGCCACCCGCGGCGGCCTTGAGGAGGACGGGGAAACCGATCCGCTCGGCGGCGGTCGCCGCCTCCGCGGGGGAGCACAGAGGGCCGTCGGAGCCGGGGACCACGGGCACGCCCACCTTGGCCGCGATCGTCCGCGCGCGGAGCTTGTCGCCCATAAGGCGGATCGCGTCGGGCGGCGGGCCGACGAAACGGAGGCCGTGCTCGGCGCAGGCCTCCGCAAAGGCCGCGTTTTCGGCCAAAAAGCCGTAACCCGGATGGACGGCGTCGCACTGGGTTCCAAGCGCGGCGGCCACGATGGCGGGGACGTTGAGGTAGCTCTCGACGGCTCGCGCCGGCCCGATACACACCGCCCGGTCAGCGAGCCGGGTGTGGAGAGCATCCCGGTCGGCCTCCGAGTACACGGAGACGGTCTCGAGCCCGAGCGCCCGGCACGCGCGGGTGACGCGGACGGCAATTTCTCCCCGGTTGGCCACGAGCACGCGTTTCACGGGAGGGGCTCGATCACCATCAGGGTCTGGCCGAACTCGACCATGGCCCCGTTCTCGGCGCAGATCTCCACCACGCGCCCCCGGCACCCGGCCTTGATCGAGTTCATCAGCTTCATCACCTCGATGATGCACATCGTGTCGTCCTCGGTGACCTGGCTGCCAACCTCCACGAAGGGAGGAGCCCCGGGGGCCGGAGCCCGGTAGAACGTCCCCACCATCGGCGCCTTCACCTCGACCCCGCCCTGCCGGACGGGCCGAACAGATCCCGTCCGACTGGCCGAAGCCGCCTCCCTCACCCCCTGGAGCGCCACGGGCTCCGCCCCGCCCTCCGGCCACGCCGCCAGCGACGCGGCCGGTCGTGCGGCCTCGCTCCCGTCGCCCGACCGGGCGGGAGCACTCACCGCGGCGGAGGAGTCCGCACCCTTCTTTCTCACGATGAGCTTGAAGTCTCCGATCTCGAGGTGGAGCTCCTCGCACGAAGATTGATCGATGATCCTCAGAATGTTCAGCACGTCCTCGTTGGTCAGCTCCATTCCGGCTCCCTGATCCACGCGCGAACCGTCCCCTCGGTCCGAGCCCTATCCGAGCGTGCGCCCCGCGCCCTTGATTGCCTGCGCCGTGGCCTCCGCCGCGCGTGGGAACTCACCGGCCCGGGCCCCTCTCTCGGACATCCCCTTCCGCCGCGGGCTCCACGAGGGCCGGCCGGACCTCGCCCCGCAGGGCCCGGCCTCCCACGACCCAGAGCACCATTGCAGCACCCGCCGCCACAAAGATCCACAAATACAAGAGGTCGGGATTGACGAGGTAGATCACCCCCGGCAGGCCGGCCAGGGCGAAGGCGCCGCGCTCCAGGATGCCGAGCGGGCGGCGGAAGAAGCCGTACAGCACCACCGAGCAGACGAACTGAACGCCGATCACCGCCGCGATGGAAATCAGGACGGACGCTGAAGGGTTCGGGAAGGCCAGCAGCGCGGGGTGGTAGATGAAGGCGAAGGGGACGAAGAACGCCGGGACCACCAGCTTGAAGGACTCCACGGCGGTCGGCCAGAATGGCGCTCCCGCGATCTTTGCCCCCGCCAGGGAGGCCAGGGCGACCGGCGGCGTCACCGCCGAGAACACGGCGAAATACTGGATGAAGAAGTGCGCCGGGATCGGCTTGATGCCGAGCTGCTGGAGGAAATGACCCAGCGTGAGCGCGACCAGGACGTACGCGGCAGGAGTCGGCAGGCCCATCCCGAAGAACAGCGTCAGCACCATCGCCCCGAGGAGAAGGACCAGCGAGCTATCCGGGAGGACGTGGACCAGCAACGCGCTCAGGCGGCCGGCCATGTTCGTCGTCACGAACGTCTGGGTCAACGGCCCGATGGCCACGAGGAGCAGGCAGAGCTGCATCGCGATCTCGAAACCCTCTTTCAGGGCGATACCGAGCTGATAGGGCGAGGGCCGGAACGGGCCCTGGAACGCACAGAGGACCAGGACCGCCGCGATACCGGCGAGCCCCGCCACTGACGGAGAGTAAAACCAGAGCAGCAGGACCACGACGATCGTCACAGGAACGACGAACGTCGGGAGCATCCGCCGCAGGATCTGCCAGTCGAAGGGCTCCCGGAGCTTCGGGAGGTCATCGGCCTCGGACTTGATCAGCACCGCGATCGTGACGCCGACCATGTAGAGGAACGACGGGATCACGGCGACCAGCGCCACCGTGATGTACGAGATGTTGAGCAAAGCGGCCATGATGAACGCGGCGAGGCCCATCACCGGCGGGATGATCTGCCCGGCGGTCGAGGCTGACACCTCGACGGCGGCGGCGAACTCCTTCCTGAAGCCGTAGTTCTTCATCATGGGGATGGTGAGCTTGCCGCTCATGACGACGTTCGTCACGGCGGCGCCCATCACCATCCCCTCCATCGTGCTCCCGATGATGGCCGGAAACGCCGCGCCGCCCCGGACGTATCGACCGACCCCTTTCCCCATCTCCGTGACGAGGCTGATCATCCCGCTGCCGATCAACACCGCGGCGAAGATCACGAGGAAGTAGAGCTTCTCGACGCCGTCGGGGAGAAACGCGAAGAGTCCTTCGGTCCCGTTCATGCCCATGTAGGTCATCACGAAGGGGACCTCATAGGGAGGATGCCGCAGGATGACCGGCTGCGCGATCAGGTGCCCGAAGAAGAAATAGACGATGACGGCGCCGATCACGGTGGTGAGGATCGTCCCCCAGTGAAACCAGTTCGCCAGGAGGACGGCCCCGACGAGAATGGCTCCCATGACCACATCGAACGTGCCGTGGAACGGCTGCTCGATCTGAAGGCGGTCGGCGTGAAGGCGCAGGTACCCGGTCGAGACCATCCCGGCGACGAGCATGAGCCCGGCGAGCCCCAGCCGGATCCAGAACCTGGGGCCCCGGTGAACCTGCCCCTCGGAAAGCACGTCGCGGAGGGCCAGGAGACCGGAGAGGACGACAATTCCGAACATCAGGGTCGAGTAGTGCTGGGGGGACTGCTGGACGAACACGAAGGTCGTAATCCCCATGTACACGGAGAAGAGTCCCGTCAGGACGAAGAACAGCCGGTCGACGCCCGCGCTGGCGACCCGCAGGGTATTCATGTCCAGCTCCCGATGGCCGCTCGGCCGCCGGCTCCTCTCCCGCGGCCGGATCCGGCCGCGGGAGAGGAACAGCCGAGCATCGAACTCCCTCTCGCGCGCCTGTTATTCAGGGTAGGTGACCGGCCGGAACTTCTTCCGCAGCTCCCACCAGCCGAGCTCCTTGTAGGCGCGGATGGCGCCGGGATGGGCGTTCTCGTCAGTCAGCCCGTTCACCATCGTCTCCGGGCTCGAGACCTTCCAGAGCGCGTTGAGCGCCCCCATCCGTGGCGCGAGCTTGGCGACCGTCTTGACGACCTCGTAGGCGAGGTGCTCGGGAAATTCAGGGTGGGCAGATGTGTACCCTCGGTCGACCCCCACCACCAGGGACTCGCTCCGCTGCGGGAGGGTGCCGCCAGGCACCGTGATCGTCATGTAGGTCGTGCCGAACTTGGCGTTGACCTTCTCGACGGCCTCCTTGTCCATGCCGATGTAATGGAGCTTCCGGCCGGAAGCCTCGAGGAGCCGCATAGGGGCCGCGATGAGCCAGTTCTTGCCGAACGGGTCCGTCCCCATTCCCATGACGGCCGCATCCACCTTTCCGTCCAGCATCGCCTCGCTCGCCTGCACCGGCCCGAGGTGTCGGATATCGCTGTTCTTGGGGGTGATGCCGTAGCCGATTTCGAGGAAGAGGCGGGCATCCATCCCCCAGTCGCTCTGCGCCCTGAGCCCCAGACCGATCCGCTTGCCCTTCAGGTCCGCAATCTTCTTCAGATTCGGATCGAGCGTCACGTACCACATCCCCTGGGTCCACCACGCCTCGCCGAAGAGAAGCTTCCACTTGATCTTGATCTGCTCCGGCAGGAATTCCTGAAGCTCCGGCCTTCCCCCGTGGATCCCGAGCTGGATGATTGTGTCCTCGGTGCCGAACAGGGTCGTCTTCCAGCGCTTCTGGTTCTGGCCCATCTCGCGGACATTGTATATGTAGCCGGGCGTTTCCTGGGTCTGGTACACGAGCCACGGGTGCTCCTTGGCCACGAAGCTGCCGAGAATCGTGTCTCCCTCCACGATGCCGCACCCGAGCGGGCACCGGAGCACCGTGACGGTCTCGGGCTTGCGCTGCTGCGCCCCGGCCTCTTCCCCCAGCCCCCACACGAGGAGGAGTGGCCAGATCAGCACGAGCCCGATCATCGTGAGCCTCACAACGCGCCATGCTCTTCTCTGCTCCATGGTTCCGGTCCTCCTTTTTCTGGACGCCCGCCGCCGCGACGCGCCCTGCCGATCTTCCTTCCCCAGCAACCCCACGAAAAGGCGATAGCGCATATCCTCTCAGGGTGCCTTCGCGTGGAGCCTTACGGGAGGGGTTCGATCACCATCAGGGTCTGGCCGAACTCGACCATGGCCCCGTTCTCGGCGCAGATCTCCACCACGCGCCCCCGACACCCGCCCGATGATCCTCAGGATATTCTGCACATCGTCGTAGTTCAGGTCCATCCCCTGCTTCCTTGCCGGGCGCCACGCCATCCCAGCGCGGTGACGATCTTCCTCACGTCAGCCATCTGAGGTGTAAGACTGGCGCGGGCGCCTCTCATCCTCGACAGCGCGACCAATGGGGGACGAGGTTTTCGATGACCCCCGCCAGCTGCCCGACAGTCCGGCATTCCCTCACAAGGTCGCAGGACGGCGCATAGAGCGGCATCACGCTATCGGCCAGACCCCATTCCCGCTGGCTCTGCGGGTTCAGCCAGATGATGCCCTTCGCCCGCTCGCGAATCTGACGAAGCGCACCCTCCTGCGGATCGTTGTAGTTGTTCCGCGCATCGCCCAGCACGAGGATCGTCGTCCTCGAGTCGACCGCGCCCAGCTCGGTGCGGGCGAACCGGCTGAAGACGCACCCAAAGTCCGACTGGCCGTGATAATCGATCGCTGCCTTATGGAGCGCCCACTCGATCGCGCCCTCGACGGAATACCGCCTGAAGGCCTGCGTGACTTCCACGATCTCCGAAACGAACACGTACGAGCGGACACGGTTGAAGCATCCCTGCAGGCTCCACACGAGCTGCAACATGAACCGGGAGGCGAACCCAACCGAGTCCGACACGTCGCATATTGTCACCACGTTGGGTTTGTCCCGCCGGCGATGTCGCAGCACCATCTCCATCGGGACCCCGCCGTACTGAAGGTTCTTCCGGATCGTCCGACGCGAATCGATGCGCCCCTTGCTCCTCCGGCGGTGGCGCAGGGCGAGCGCGTCTTTGATCTTGCGCGCGAGCTGCGCCACGAGGACCTTCATCCGCACGACCTCGTCGGCCGTGAGAGCTGAGAGCGCCTTGTCCAGAAGCGGCTCCGACAGTCCATTCTCGCCCCGGCACACGACCTGCCGCTCGAGTTCCCGCTCGACGCGCCGGCGAACCAGGCGACGGAAGGCTTCGAGGCGCAGCTCCAGGTACTGACGGATGCGCGCGAGCTGGTCAGGGGTCAGGCCGCGGCTTTCCAGCATTTCCAAAACGCGAGCGAAGTCCCGCTCGATGGCGCCCCAGTCGAGACATTCGTAGATGCGGCGCGAGAACTCACTACCGAGCCGGAACAACTGCATCAGGCGCTCGAGCCCGGCGGAACGGACGGCCACTTCCATTTCCGCGCCCCGTCCTCCGAGCACGAGTTCGCTGATCTCATCGACCTCCAGCGTCCCTTCCGCCAACAGCCGGTCGATCAGCTCGTGGATCCAGGAATCCTCGGGGCCGAGAGCCTTCCGGAGCCCCTCGCCAAACGCCTGGACGTCCGGGAAGTAGGTGTCGAAGAGCCGCTCGAACGTCCCAAGGTCCCGCCCTTCCTTGATCAGCGTCGTTGCAAGGGCCGCCTTGAAGGTGGCGCGATCGCTGAGGTCGATCTCGGCAACGGCCGTGAGCGCGTCGAGCGATTCGGACGGCGAGATGCGGACCTCGGCGCGGCGCAGGTCACCAATGAACTCGAGAATGCGCTGGTCCATCATCTATCTTCGCGAGCGGAACGCTGCCGCGCCCGACGACCTATGCCTCGGTGACGTCCCCCCTCCGTTGGGGTACGATTCGAATCGCTACTTTTCGGGGTAGGTCACCGGCGGGAAATTTTTCGTCATCTCCCACCAGCCGAGCTCCTTATAGGCGCGCAGCGCACCCGGATGGACGTTCTCCTCTGAGAGGCCGTGGACCATGGTTTCCGGGGTCATCAACTTCCACAGCGGATGGACCTGAGCCATGCGCTCCCGGAACTTTACCACCGTCTTGACGAGCTCGTACGCCAAGTCCTCGGGAAAGTCGGGATGCGTTGCGTTGAAGGCCCGGTCAATGCCGGCCAGAAAGTCGCTCTCCTGATCCTTGAGGGTCCCCTTCGGAACGACGATCGTCTGGTAGGTCGTGCCGTATTTCTTGTTAACCCTGTCGACCGCTTCCTTGTCGATCCCGATGTAATAGAGCTTCCGGCCGGAGGCCTCCAGCAGCCGCATGGGTGCGGCGGCCATCCAGGTCTTGGCACCTGGTGACCAGCCCATTCCCATCGCTGCGGCGTTCACCTTGCCGTCCAGCATCGCCTCGCTGGCCGCCACCGGGCCCAGGTGCCGGAGATCGCTGTCCTTGGCCGTGATGCCATAACCGACCTCGAGAAAGATCCGGGCGTCCGCCCCCCAGTCACTCTGCGACCTGAGGCCAAGCCCGACCCGCTTGCCCTTGAGGTGCGCCATGGATTTGAGGTTCGGATCAAGCGTCACAAACCACATCCCCTGCGTCCACCACCCGAAGCCATAAAGCAGCTTCCACTTGATCTTGATCGGCTCAGGATAGAACTCCTTGAGCTCGGGTTTGCCGCCTTGGAAAAAGAGCTGGAGGACGGTGTCCTCGGTCCCGAAGGTGGTCGTCTTCCAGCGTTTCTCGTTCTGCCCCATCTCGCGGACGTTGTAGAGGTATCCCGGTGTCTCCTGAACCTGGAACACCAGCCAGGGGTGCTCCTTGGCGACAAAGCTCCCGAAGATCGTGTAGCCCTCGATGCTGCCGCAGCCGAGCGGGCACTCCAGCTGCGTGATGGTCCTCGGTGCCTGCTGCGCCTTGCCGGTTCCCTCCAAGCCCGCCAGAAGGGTGAACGCCAGGGCGAGAAATGCCACCATCGCGATCCCGACAGCTCTCACTCGTTCTCGTCGTCCCATGATGCAAACCCTCACTTGTGGTTCATCGATCTTTTCCCCGACCCGATCTTCCACGCGCTTTGGCGATTAACGGTCTCACCTCCCTCGCGTCCCGGCGACATCCCGCTACATCATGAGGAGACCACCGTTGACATCCAGAGACACCCCGGTAATGTACTCGGCATCCGAAGACAAGAGAAATGCCACGGCGCCCGCCACATCGTCGGGTCTACCGAGCCGGCGCATCGGAATCCGGTCGGCGATCGCATCCACGTCGGATTGGCTCAGCACGCCTCGGACCAGCTGCGTGTCCGTGGGCCCCGGACACACCGCATTGACTTGTATCCCGTAGGGCGCGAGCTCGCGCGCAAGATGTCGGGTAAACCCGAGCACCCCGGCCTTGGCTGCCGTATAATCGGCTCCGGAAATGGTGCTGGTGCTCCGGCCCGCCAGCGACGCGATGTTGACGATCTTGCCCGCTTTCTTATCGAGGAAAAACTTCACAACGGCCTTCGAGCAGAGAAACACGCTCTTCAAGTTCAGGCTGATGCTTCGATCCCACTGCTCCTCCGTGAGGTCGAGGACGGAGGGAGTTGGCCTGCCGTAACCGGCGTTGTTCACCAGAATATCGATGGTTCCGAAAGCCTCCAAGGTCCGCTTCACCATCGCATCGACCTGTTGAGCCTGGGTGACATCGACCCGGAGGGCGATGGCTTGCCGATGATGCTTTTCCACCAACTCTCCGACGACGCGTTCTGCCTGAGCCATGTCGATGTCGCACACAGCCACGCGTGCTCCGGCACTGGCCAGCTTGAGCAAGATAGCCCTGCCTATTCCCCCGCCCCCTCCGGTGACAATGGCCACTTTGTCTTGCAACTTCATGTCTCCGTCTTCATATCTCCGTCAACCACTGGCCGGGCGTCCGCACACCCGACCCTCCCTCATCCCGCCGAAGGGACAGGCCGAC
>JACQWA010000419.1 GCA_016209425.1 Candidatus Rokuibacteriota bacterium | reverse complement strand
TGGGTCCGTTGATCGGCGCCCCTTCCGCGTCGAGGACCGACAGCGCCGAGAGCCCCTCGGGATCGATCTCGGCGATTTCCTTCCTGATGGCCGAGAGCTCCCCGACCAGCACGATGGTGACCTTGTCCCAGTCGATGATGCTGCTCTCCTCGAGGTCCGCGGAAGCGCGCAGGGATGCCCCCAGGAGGTCCAGCTCCTCGGCGAGATCCAGCACACCCCGGCTCCAGGCCCCTTCGTTAAGCATGGCGGCAGTCAGGGCGGCGAGCCCCGCCTTGCCGGGGGGATCGTCGGCGGCGCCGCAGGGCAGGACGACAGTCACCGATACGAGCGGCGTTTGATGCGACGGCATGAGCCAGAGCGGCACCCTGCCGATCAGCCGGTCCACCTCCGGAATGGGGGCCTTGACGGCGGGAGCGGGGCCAAGGAGAGGTAAAAAGCGGGGAATTCGGCGTTGATCTGGACAGGGCGCAAGCCATTACGATCAACGGCGGCTGGATGAAGCTCGGACTGCGCGTCCGGCACTGCAAAGATGTAACCGTGGTGGGTCACCCCTTGTACGGTCTCGATGTCGATCCTGAGCGCGAGCGGGGAGCGACTGCATCCTGCTCGCAGGGCAGTTGAATCGAATTTAGGCTTGACAAAGCTTTCTCCTGGGTAAAGAATGCCGGCGTTGTTTGTAGGCCCTCGGGGTTAGCAGGCCAAACAGTAGGGCTATTAATCCAAACGGGAGGGTCAGGCATCACGAGACGAATGATCTGCGCGTCCGATCGATGTTAAATGTTCGTGGGCAGATCACGGATTTTTTTCAAGGAGGTAGTGTCATGAGACGACTTATCATCTCTTCCGTGTTTCTGGCTGGCGCCCTGGCATTAGGCGTCTTTGTGGGAGGACTCTTCGCGGTGGAATCGGACTTGCTGCCGAGATTTGCCCTCAAGAACGGTGACGTGAACGGTGATCTGGAGAGGGACCTGAGCGATGGTGTTTATCTCCTCAGCCATCTCTTCCTGGGAACCCCGGCGCCCGTGCCGCTGGCGAATTGCGCGGGCTGGGCACCGGATGTTCAAAACGGCGACACCAACGGCGATGGGGAGAGAGACGTCAGCGATCCCATCCATCTCCTCAGGTGGCTCTATTTTGGAGAGGCGGATCCGGCTCCGGAGTGCGCATCCTTTCTCGACGCTTTTGGCGGGGGCGGCGCGAAGAACCCCAATCCGCGGGTGATCCCGGTGGGTGCCAAGGCGCACGGTCAGACCTATGGTGACTGGGGCGCGGCGTGGTGGAGGTGGGCGCTCGGCATCGCCAAGGACGTCAACCCCGTGACTGATCCCAGCGGCGAGCACTGCGATGAGGGGCAGTCGGGCTCCGTGTGGTTCCTCGCTGGTACCTTCGGAGGCAACGTCGAACGGAGCTGCACGGTGCCTGCGGGGAAGACGATCTTCTTCCCACTCCTCAACTACGTCCTCTGGACTCCGGAGGATCTAGCCTTCGTCGACTCCATCGGCGTCCCCGGTGCCACCACGGAGGAGAAGTTCCGGACTGCCATGGACGCGTTCCTCGACAACGCGACGACCCTCACTTGCACTGTCGACGGGGTGGCGCTCAACGATCTCTTCAGCTACCGGGCGTCGTCGTCCACGGGGACGACCCCGCTTCTGCTCGGTCCGGACAACGTACTCCAGGATTTCGGGTATCCCGACGGCCTGCGGGAGGAGTCCGTCACCGACGGGTACTGGCTCATGCTGGCTCCTCTTCCGGAGGGCGAGCACACCATCGTCTTCTCCTCGGAACTAGTCTGCACCGCCGCGGAATGCTTCGGCCTGGACTTCGCCTTCGGCGTCACCGTGACCTATCACCTGACGGTTGAAGGATAAGGAACAGCGACTCGAGGTCCCACCATCATCAAAGCCGGCGCAAGAGAAAGGTGGGAGAAAGGAACCGGTTCGCCCTCCGGAGGCCATCGAGGGCTTCCGGAGGGCGGTTTCCCTCCAGATTTCTCAACCGCCTCCCTCGGCCGCCGGCCAGGCCGGGCACACCTACCTCGCGGTCAACATGAAGACGAAGTCGCTGTCCGCCGGCGTCAGCTCGCGGCCGTCGATGTACACCTCGAAGATCGCCGTGGTGATCTCATTGACGCTGACGACACGCACCTCGGCCGGAGTCTCAGGCTGCCTCGGGACTTGAGCGACGGCGATCGGGACGAGCTCCCCGGAGTTCCTTCCGGCGCGCGCGTTCCTCGCGGGCCGAAGCGCGAGCGCGACGGCTGTCCCGACGGGGGCGGCTCGGGCCTACGCGGGCTAGGCGATCGAGGAGATGCTCGGTCGCGGCGCCGCCCGGCTTGAAGCGGGCGATCTCGAAGGAGCGATCGAGGACTGAGCTCGCGCCGAGGAGCGCTGGCCTTACTGGTTCGAGCCCGCGCTCCTCAAGGCCAAGGCCTACGTCCTCCTCGGGAATCCGGACGACGCCGAGCGCACCTTCCGCGAACTCGTCGAGCGCGCGCCGGAGCGGGAGGCGGCGATCCTGGGCGTAATCTCGATCCTGAACATCCTCTGCGAGCTCCAACGCGAGAGCCCTCTGGTAATATTGCGAGACAGCGTCGAGATTATTCCTGCCGTATGAGACTTCGGCCAGTCCCGCATAAGCCTCTGCCCGGGAGCTGGCGATTCCCGTCGCCCGGGAGAAAGCCTTGTTCGACCGCGAAGGGCTTGCGAAGCTCATCCTGCTCGACTTTGCCAGGGCGTTGAAGAAAGGGGCCGAGCTTTTCGAGCCCGACCGCCTTTACCTGGTAGCCGATTTCCCGATGGAAATCCGCCTCCCCAAGGCGATTTACTC
>JACQWA010000418.1 GCA_016209425.1 Candidatus Rokuibacteriota bacterium | reverse complement strand
CCCACGCCCTGCGGGCGCGGGGCCCGGCCCCCTCCGAGGCCTCCCCCATGAGGGGTTGCGCGGGCAAAGCCCGCGCTCGAACGTGCTAAAATGATGGATTGAGGTTTTCCGTGGGACTCGCCAACTGGCTGACGGTCGTCCGGATCGTTCTCATCCCCGCCTTCGTGACGCTCCTCGTCTACCGGCGGGCGACGGCGGCGCTCGTCGTCTTCCTGCTGGCGAGCCTCACGGACCTGCTGGACGGGTACATCGCCCGGAGCCGGGGGCGCTTGACGCGCCTCGGCGCGTTCCTGGACCCGATGGCCGACAAGCTCCTGCTGACGGCGTCCTTCGTCACGCTGACGTATTTGAAAGTCGTTCCGTTCTGGATCGCAGCCGTGGTGATCAGCCGCGATGTGGTGCTGCTCCTCGGCGCGGCGCTGATTCACGTCGCCGGCGGGACGATCTACCCGACCCCCACGTGGCTCGGAAAGGCCTCGACGTTCTTCCAGATGGTGACGGTGCTCGCGGCCATGCTCGCGGTCTACTTCAAGCTCCCCACGGCTCCGAAGCTCTTCGTCTGGCTGACCGCGATCTTCACCACGGCCTCCGGGATCCAGTATCTCTACCAGGGGACGCGGCTGCTCAATCCGTCGTCGCCCAGGGAGCCCCGTGCCCCGACCCTCGTCCCCTGACGGCGTGGTGGTGGCTCAGGTGCGCCCGCGCAGCGCGGCGGCCGACGCCGGGCTGAGAGCGGGCGATCGCCTCCTGTCCATCAACGGCGTGCCCCTCCGCGACAGCATCGATTTTCACTTCCAGGCGGGGGAGGGGCGGGTGTGCGTCGAGCTCCAGCGCAACGGACGGGGGGAATCGGTCACCATTGACCGCCGCAGTGGAACAGACCTGGGGCTCGAGCTCGTGGCGCCCCGCCCCGGCGAGATAGCGACCTGTGTCAACAAGTGCGTCTTCTGCTTCATCCACCAACTCCCCAAGGGGATGCGCAAGAGCCTGTACGTCAAGGACGACGACTATCGCCTCTCGTTCCTGCACGGCAACTACATCACGCTGACCGACCTCGGGGAGGAGGCCCTCGACCGCATCGAACAACAGCGACTGTCGCCCCTCTACGTTTCGGTTCATGCCACCGACGCCGACCTCCGTCACCAGCTTTTGGGCAGTCCGCGGGTCAGGGGGGACCTCCTGCCGCGCATGGAGCGGCTGGCTCGGGCCGGGATCAGGATGCACACGCAGGTGGTGCTCTGCCCCGATCTCAACGACGGCCCCCACCTGGAGAAAAGCGTTCGCGATCTTGCCAGGCTTCACCCCGCAGTCGCGACGGTGGCGGTGGTACCGGTGGGACTCACCCGCTCCCGCGAGCGGCTGCCGGCGCTGCGGACGGTGACGCTGGGGGAGGCGCGTGACCTGGTGGGGACCATCGAGGGATGGCAACGGGAGTTCGTGGGCCGGCTGGGCACCCGCTTCGTTTTCGCCGCGGATGAGCTGTATCTTCAGGGGGGGCTCGAGCTGGCCCCAGCCCGCGCCTACGAAGGATACCCCTTGCTGGAGGACGGGATCGGGCTGGTGCGTCGCTTCACGGACGAGTTTCGGCGCGCCGTTCGCCGCCTGCCACGGACGGTGCATCCCCCTCGGGTGGTGACGATCGTCACGGGGGAGATGTTTGCCCCGCGCCTCACGGCGCTCCTCGAGACCCTGGCGGTGGAGGGGTTGGCAGCGCGGGTGGTGCCGGTGGTGAACGACTTCTTCGGGGGGAACATCGGGGTTGCCGGGCTCCTCACTGGCCAGGACATCGTCAAGCAGCTTTCGTGTGGCCCCCTCGGCGACGTCGTGGTGGTTCCCGGCGTGGCGCTCAGGGATGAGGCCGGCGTGTTCCTCGACGACCTGTCCCCGGGCGACCTCGAAACCCATCTCGGGGTCCGCGTCCTGGCGGTCGAGCCAGCGCCGCGGGCCCTTCTCAACGCCCTCGTCGGTCACGTCGTCATCGCCTGATGGTCAGGCCCGTCATCGCGATCGTGGGCCGGCCCAACGTCGGCAAATCCACCCTCTTCAACCGGCTTGTGGGGAGGCGCCAGGCCCTGGTCCATGACGTGCCGGGAGTCACGCGCGACAGGCTCTACGGGTCGGTGAGTTTCGGTGGGTGGCAGGCCACGGCGGTCGACACCGGAGGCTTCGATCCCGCCACTGACCACGATCTGATCCAGGCGGTGAGCCGCCAGGTGAAGCTGGCGATCGAGGAGTCGGACCTCGTCCTCTTCGTCGTGGATTGTCGGGTCGGCGTGACACCGCTCGAGCACGAGATCGCCAGGGTCCTCAGGAAGAGCCACCGGCCAGTCTTCGTGGTGGCGAACAAGGCCGAGGGGCTGGCCCAGGAAAGTCTGCTGGGGGAGGTGTACGCGCTCGGATTCCCCCGGGTCTTTCCGGTGTCGGCCGAGCATGGTCGAGGGGTGGCTGAACTGCTCGAGGCAGCGCGACAAGCCGCACCGGTCATCGCCGCACAGCCTGAAGGGGAGGGGCCGGGGGAGAGGGAGCTGAAAGGGAGAGAGCTGTGGGAGAAAGGGCTGAAAGTGGCCGTGGTGGGGCGCCCGAACGTCGGCAAGTCTGCTCTCGTCAACGCCCTGCTCGGATCGGAGCGCGTGCTGGTCCATGAAGCGCCGGGGACGACCCGCGACGCCGTGGATACGCCCTTTTCCTACCGGGGGCGCTCATACGTCCTCATCGACACCGCGGGGATTCGACGCAAAGGGAAGGTCTCCGCACCCCTGGAGAAGCTCGCCGTCGTCATGGCGCTCCGGAGCCTGGAGCGCTGCCAGGTGGCGATCCTGCTCCTGGATGCCTCGGAGGGGCTCACGGCCCAGGACTGTCACATCGGGGGATATGCCCATGAGGCGGGGCGCGCCACCGTGATGGCGGTAAACAAGTGGGATCTGGTCCCCCGGGGGATGGTGCGGCGCGCCGAGGTCGTGGCGCAGATCCGCGACCGGCTCCCGTTTCTCGATTACGCGCCGGTGGCCTTCACCTCGGCGGTGACCCGCCTGGGACTGGAGGAGCTGTTCGACCTGGCGGACCAGGTGGCCGAGGAAGCCGTCAAGCGGATTCCTCCAGCCCTCGTGACCAAAGCCCTGGCCCAGGCGATGGAGCGGCGCCCCATGAGCGCGAAGGGAATCCCGCTCACCCTCCACTCGGCTTCTCAGGTGGGGACCGCGCCTCCCACGTTCGCGGTGCGCGTGAACCTCCCGGACAAGATCCACTTCTCCTACGAGCGCTATCTCGCCAGTTCGCTTCGACAAGCCTTCGGGTTCACAGGCTCGCCCGTGCGACTGTTGTTCCGCCGCGCACCGATGCGCCGGGCTCGAAGACGCCGATGAGGCGCCGCCGGCGCCGGCAGTTTTCCCGTGTCGGTGTCACGGTGGGCATTGGCGTGACGCTTGCCATCGTTGGCCTCCTGCTCCTCAGTCCCCGTCACCGCGACTACTACAGTCGTCTCTTTGGTGGAGCGCCGCCGAGCGCCCCGTCGGTCGGCGCGCCACCGTCGAAGGCGACCGTCGTCCGTCCCGTCCCCGCGCCTCCGGCGTCGGGGGCCCAGCCCCAACCGGCCCCGGCCCCTCCGGCCAGGGGCGGGCCCCAGGGCTTCGTCACGCCGATTCCTCCGGAGACGGGTTCGCGCCCTCTCGCGGGGGCCGCCCAGCCTTCCCATGAAACGCGCGAAGGGAGACCGCCCCGGCAGAAGCAGCCCGCGCCGCCGGTGTCGGCGCCCCAGGCGGTGGCGGTGGTGCCGCGCGGGGGGGTCGGGGACCACGTGGTGGTGAAGATCGTGGATGAGGTGCCAGCCAAACTGCCGCTCGCGGGGACGCCGCCCGGATGGGAGCTCAAGGAGTTCGTGGGCCGAGCCCAGGTGGAGGTGGTCAGGGACGAGGCGCGGGTCGTGTTCCGGCTCATGAGCGAGCGCACTTCGTTTGCCCTCTACCGGGACGTGGTGCTGGATATCAAGGAATTTCCCCTCCTGAGGTGGTCCTGGAAAGTCACGACGCTCCCCACCGGGGGAGATATTCGCGAGCGGGCGAGCGATGACCAGGCGGTGCAGGTGTACGTGATCTTTCCCCGCTGGCCGTACCCCCGGGTCAACAGCGATGTCATCGGGTACATCTGGGACAGTCAGGCCCCCGTGGGGGTGCGGCTGACAAGCCCTCAGTCGACCAATGTGAAGCTCGTGGTGCTCGAGGGGGGAATGGAGCGGCTGGGCCAGTGGGTTCGGGAGGAGCGCAACGTCTATCAGGACTACGTCGAGCTGTTTGGGAAGGATCCGCCGAGGGTGGGCAAGGTCGCGCTCATGATCGATTCCAACGACACGCGGAGTCAGGCCGAGGCGTTCGTGGGTGAGCTTGTCTTCCTCCGGGCCCCCGGGCGATCCTCCGGCATTCCTGGGCCGGGGGCGCTGGCCGTGGAGGCCCGCCTCAACCGTTGACTCCCGGGCAGGCGGCTAACTCGGCAGAAGCCAAAGCAAAATCGGTTTGTCACGTTCCCGCTCCGTGATAAGATTGACGCGGCATTTCATCCACCGGGGGTCATGGTGAGACTTCGATGAGTCCCGAGCGCGACGACTACGAAGAGGAAGAGGAATTCGAAGAGGAGCCGCCGCGGAGCATCTTCGCTGCCACGTGGTTCCGGGTGCTCCTGGTCGTCATCGTTCTCGCTGTCGCGGGCGTATTCGCGGTGCCGTACGTCCTCGAATGGTATGGGCCGTCGCCGAAGCCTCCGGTCGTGGTCGGCAAGCCGTCTCAGGCCCCCCCCGCCAAGGCTCCGGCGCCTGAGCCCCTGACGCTCGCGCCTCCTCCCGTTGGTGCGCCTGCCGCGCCTCCCGCTCCGGCGGCGCCCTCCGCGGTCCCGCCAGCGAAACCTCAGGTGGCCCAGGAGCCCGACAAGCCAACCCCCAAGCCCTCCGCCGGAGAACCTGCGCCTGTCAGGCCCCCGAGCCGTCCCGCCGAGAAGCCCGCCCAGCGGACGGCGAAGCCGGCCGTCGGCGAGCCGGCCACCACCCCGTCTCGGGGGGACTACTGGGTGCAGGTCGGTGCCTTCGGCGAGGCGGCGAACGCCGCGCGGCTCGCCGGCCAGCTGACGGACCAGAAGTACTCCGTCCAGCGCGCGACGGTGACCCGCCCGGGTGGGGGGGCCGGCGGCAACGAGGTCTTCGTGGCGGGTGCCTCCCAGCGGGATCTCTACGACAAGGTGAAAGACAAGGGCTACCGGGTCGACGCCGTCAAGGGAGGTGCGGCGGTGCGCCCGCCGCTGCCGCTCCGCGAGGCCGTCGCGCTCTCCAGAGAGCTGGCCGAGGCGGGGATGGAGGCGAAGATCCGCCGCGTCGGCGGCGGGACGACGACGGTGCACGTCGTCCGAGTCGGGGGATTCCGTGACCGGCAGGAGGCGGAAGCGGCCCGGAAGGAGCTGGTGGGCAAGGGAGTTCCCGGGTTTGTCGTCAAGGGTGCCCCGCGCTGATGAGCGAGGTGGACACCCTCGTCGTCCTGGTCACTGTACCGTCCATCGATGCGGGGACGATGCTCGCCCGCGCCCTGGTGGAGGAACGCCTGGCGGCCTGCGTCAATGTGGTTCCCGGTGTTCGCTCGATCTTCTTCTGGGAGGGGCGGCTGCAGGAAGAGAGCGAAGCGCTCCTGGTGGTGAAGACCGGCCGGGACCGCTATGAGGCCCTCCAGCGCCGGATCCTGGCCCTGCACCCATATTCGGTTCCCGAGGTTCTGGCCCTCCCCGTGGAGTCCGGGTTCCCGGCCTACGTGGCGTGGGTTCGCGAGTCGGTCGGAACGGAAGGGAGGTGATCCCCCTGACGAAGAACGATCTGATCAACGCGGTTGCGGCGCACGGCCTATCCAAGCGGCAGTCTGCCTCGGTGGTAGAGTCGGTCTTCGACATCATTTCCCGCTGCTTCGAGCGCGGGGAGGATGTGAAGATCGTTGGGTTCGGTCACTTCCGGATCCGGAAGAAGGCGTCCCGGCGCGGGCGCAACCCGCAGACCGGGTCGAGCATTGAGATCTCCGCCCGAAAAGTGCTGACGTTCAAGCCGAGCAAGGGGCTGAAGCTCCGGATCAATCAGTAGCGGGGGTCGGGCGCCATGGTCCAGGCGATTCCCGACAAGCTCTACTTCCGGATCGGGGAGGTGGCGGACCTCACCGACGTGCCCGCGTACGTCCTCCGCTACTGGGAGTCCGAGTTCAAGCTCCTCCGCCCCAAGAAGAACCCCGCGGGGCAGCGACTCTATCGAAAGCGGGACGTGGAGCTGGTGTTAAGGATCAAGTCGCTGCTGTACGGCGAGCGTCTCACCCTTGAGGGGGCGAAGAAGCGACTTCTGGCCGAGTCCCGCGGGCGTGCCGAGCAGCTCGACCTCGGCGTCCGGGAGACGGCCTACGGAGAAGCGCTCAAGCGGGTGCGCGGGCGGCTGGAGGCGATCCGTTCCCTCCTGTCACGCGACCGCCACGGGCAAGACGGTCCCGGGCCCCTCTAACTCCCTCCTCGTGGGAGGGATCATTCCTCCCTTCTCGTCCAGGAAAGGAACATGGAACGCGTCGGTGCCTATCTGATTCCGGGAGCGAACCTTCGCGTCGGGGTGGAGCTGGCTCAACGCGCCGAGGCCTGGGGCTACGAGAGCCTCTGGGTCACCCACGGCGCAGGACGTGATTCGTTTCTCGTCCTTTCGGCCTACGCTCAGGCCACGCGGACCATCGGGCTCGGGAATGGCGTCGTCCCGATCTATCCGCGCCACCCCGTGGCGCTGGCTCAGGAGGCCTTGACCCTGAGCGAAATCTCCGGGGGCCGGTTCCGCCTCGGCATCGGGGTGAGCCACCGGCCGTCGATGGGAGACGCCCTCGGGCTGGACATGGGGGATCCGATCCGGGTGATGCGTGAGTACGTGGCGGTCCTCCAGGCGGCCCTGTCGGGGCAGGTGGAGCATGCCGGGACGCGCTACCGGGCGACCTGGAAGAGCGCTCTGCCGAGACTCCCCGCGCCGCCGTCCCTGCTGTTGGCCGGCCTGGGAAGCAGGATGCTCGAGCTGGCCGGGGAGATCGCCGACGGAGCAATCCTCTGGCTGTGCACGCCGGCCTACGTTCAGGAGGTGGCGCTCCCCGCCATCGCGCGAGGCCGCGCGAAGAGCGGGAAGTCCCTCGAGGAGTTCGAAGTCGTGGCGGCCGTCCCTGCCGCGCTCACGGACGACGTCGACGCCACGACCGCCCTGTTCAAGGACGAGCTGACGCGATACCTGATGCTGCCGTTCTATCGGGCCATGCTGACCGCCAGTCGGTTTGGCGAAGAGCTATCCGCGTTCGACCGGGCTCGGAGCGCTGGCGCCCCACTGAGCCGGGCGGTCCCCGATCGCTTGGCTGCGGCCCTCGGGGGAATCGGTGACCGCGACGTGGTTCGCGCCTACGTGGCGGCCTACCGCCGAGCGGGCGTCACGCTTCCCGCGGTACGCCCCATCGGCGTTCCTGAGGCCCCTCACTATCGTTCCACCCTCGAAGGCTGCGCTCCGAGAAACGCCGTCGGTCAGAATTTTTGAAAGCAGTCCAGGTACGCGAAGTCCGGCGGCCTCACGCTCCCGAAGTTGGAATTCCGGCCGGAGCCGGACCCCGCGGCGTCCATGGCCCGGACGGTCTCTTGGTAGAGCCTGACCAACTCCGGGGTCACCCCCGTCTGGCAGACCTTGCTCAGGGCCTCCTGGTACGTCGCCAGTTCGCTCTGGAATGCGACGGCCGGGGTCGCGGCTGCGAACAAGGCCAGCGCGAGGGCAATGGCACCGAATGCCCGCATGGCCTCTACCTCCCTTCTAGGAAACTCCCCAGACCGCCGCGTCGTTTCAGGAGGTTGCGCGGAAGTTCTCGGGGCCATTGGGGCGCGCACCAGCGGAATCGACGCTTGACGCGCCTTCCGTAAGTGTGTAGATTCACAGAGGACGGGGCGTGGCGCAGCCTGGTAGCGCACTGGCATGGGGTGCCAGGGGTCGCTGGTTCAAATCCAGTCGCCCCGACCAGTTCCTTCCCGCGGGGCCGGCAGATTCTCGGATCTGCTCTTTTTTATGTCGCCGCCACTGCTGCTCGTAACCAACGATGACGGCATCTTCGCGCCGGGGCTCGCGGTCCTGGCCGAGGCTCTGGCCCCGTTGGGGGACGTCTACGTGGTCGCGCCGGACCGGGAGCAGAGCGCGGTCGGCCACGCCCTCACGCTTCATCGCCCGCTGAGGGTGGATCGGCTGGGCGAGCGGCGATTCGCGGTCAATGGGACTCCCTCGGACTGCGTGAACCTGGGGATCCTCGGGCTCCTGCCCGCCGAGCCCAAGCTCGTGGTGTCGGGGATCAACCACGGATCGAACCTGGGCGACGACGTGACGTACTCAGGCACCGTGTCCGCGGCAATGGAGGGGACGCTCCTCGATGTTCCCTCGATCGCGCTGTCGCTGGCGGCGGCCGAGCAGGGGAGCTTCGACGAGGCCGCCCGGATCGCGCGGCTGCTCGCGACGCGAACGCTGGTCGAGGGGCTGCCGGCGAAGACGCTGCTCAACGTCAACGTCCCCAGCGGCCGCCTGAAGGGCATCCGGTTCACGCGACTCGGGCACCGGGTGTACAAGGAGAAGGTGGTGCAAGAGACGGATCCACGGGGGAAGACCTACTACTGGATCGGCGCCGGGCCGCCGCTCTGGGAGAATCTGGAGTCCACCGACATCATGGCCGTCCAGGACGGCTATGCCTCGGTGACGCCGCTGCATCTCGACTTGACCCACTACGACGCGCTCCGACGCCTCGGCGAGTGGGAGGGGGCCCTGAACGCTCAGTTGGGTGCGCGGGGTCGGCGATCTCGCCGGCACGGCCGGGAGTAGAAGGCCGTGCTCGGGGTGCCCCTCTGGCGTGATCCTGTGGGCTCCGCCGCCGCACGGTTCGCGCGCGAGCGCGAGCGGATGGTCGAGGAGCAGTTGGTCCGGCGCGGGATCACCGACGCGCGGGTGCTGGACGCGATGCGAAAGATTCCCCGCCACCTCTTTGTCGAAGAGGCGCTCAGGGATCGCGCCTACGGCGATTACCCGCTGCCGATCGGTGAGGGGCAGACGATTTCGCAGCCGTACATCGTCGGGATCATGACCCAGCTGCTCCGTCTGACCGGGAGCGAGAAGGTGCTGGAGATCGGCACGGGATCCGGCTACCAGACGGCGGTGCTGGCGGAGCTGGCGCGGCGGGTCTGTTCGGTGGAACGGATCCCTTCCCTCGCGGCCCGCGCCCGCGCTACCCTGGAGGCGATGGGGTATACCAACGTCTGGGTGCGGATGGCCGACGGCACTTTCGGGTGGCCCGACGAAGCTCCGTTCGATCGCATCCTGGTCTCCGCGGCAGCGCCGTCGCTGCCTCAGCCGCTGTTCCACCAGCTCGTGGAGGGCGGGCGGATGGTGCTCCCCGTGGGAGACGCCTTGTCCCAGGCCCTTACGGTCGTGGAACGGGTAGGCGGGGAAATGCTGACCACGGTGGATGCCGGATGCGTCTTCGTCAAGCTCATCGGCAAGTACGGCTGGGAGGGCTGAGCCCCTCCCGCGTTGAATCTGCATGGAAGACCGGGGCGTAGCGCAGCCTGGTAGCGCGCCTGCTTCGGGAGCAGGAGGTCGCTGGTTCAAATCCAGTCGCCCCGACCAATTTCCCCGCTGGCAGCTCGGCGTGGTGGGCGCCGGGGAGTGTCCCCCGCCGGTCGCCGAGCTGGCGACCGCCGTGGGCCGCGCGGTCGCTCGGGCGGGGGCCGTGCTGGTCTGCGGGGGGCTGGGTGGGGTCATGCAGGCGGCGGCGCGCGGCGCCCGTGAGGCGGGGGGCCTGACGATCGGGGTTCTCCCCGGCCCGAGCCACCGGGACGCCAATCCCTTCGTGGACGTCGCCATCGTGACCGATCTGGGTCATGCCCGGAACGCCGTGGTCGTGCGCTCCTCTCACGCCCTGATCGCGCTGCCCGGGGAGTACGGTACGTTGTCGGAGGTGGCGCTGGCCCTCAAAGTGGGGATCCCCGTCGTGGGGCTCAAGGCGTGGACCCACCTGGAGGGCGTCGTCTCGGCCGAGGCGCCGGAGGAGGCCGTGGCCCGGGCGCTCGAGCGGGCGCAGCGGGCGCACGCAAGACCGCGATGAGCCAGCCGGGCATCCGGGGTGCGGCCGAGATTCTTGTGGAAGGCGACGTGCAGGGAGTCGGCTATCGGAACTTTGTCCAGCGAAAGGCGTTCCAGCTGGGGCTCTCGGGCTACGTGATGAACCTCAGGGACGGCCGGGTCCGGGTGCGCGTGGAAGGGCCCCGCGACAGCATCGAGGAGCTGGCCCGCGACCTGGAGAAAGGGCCCCCGCTGGCCCGCGTGGAGAAATTGTCGGTGACGTGGCTCCCGTCGACCGGGCGTTTCACCTCGTTTAACATCCGCTTCGCCGAGTTTAACGCATGAGCTCACCCGGAGGGGGGCTGATGCCACCCTTCCGGACCTCCCCCCGGGGGGTTGCGCCGGCCGGGTACCCGCGGAGCGGGTGGGCGCTCGAACATGGGCTGTATGAGACAGGAGTTAACTCAATGAGCGGCCCCGGAGTGCGCCGGCGCGCGAAACGGTGGCTCATCGCGCTCGGCTTGGTCGCCGTGACGGTGCCCACCCTGGCCCATGGCCATTCCAAGCCGGGATTGCCCGACGCGAGAGGGGAGATGATCCATGAGGTCAAAGAGGGCGACACGCTCAGCGGGATCGCCAAGCGGTACAAGGTCAGCCTCCGCGCGCTGATCGAGGCCAACTGCCTCCCGCGGCCCGACGTCCTTCGCTCGGGGCAGCGCCTGGTGATCCCATCCGGTGGCCATCCGGCTGCCGCCCGCGCCGGCCCCGGCAAACGCGCGAGGCTCGCGCCCACCCCGCCGCCCCACTT
>JACQWA010000415.1 GCA_016209425.1 Candidatus Rokuibacteriota bacterium | reverse complement strand
GTTCGTCTGCCTCTGCGACGGCTCCGTCTTTGACCGCTACGGCGTGCCGCGCGGCGGCCCCGCGTCCCGGCCGCTGGACCTGATGAGGATAGATGTCCAGCCGGACGGAACGCTGGTCGTGGACAGCGCAGCCATAGCGGAGCGCGCCGCCTTCGAGCCGTCGCAGGCAAAAGCCCGCTAGCGCCGTCTCAGACCGGCGTCCTCTTTTTGCGGCTTTACTGTCCATCCTGACTCGCGTCGGCGGCGGGCGCGAGTACCGCGGTCACACTGCCCAGTGCGCCCATGGCCGCGACGATGGCGTCGCCCGGCTTGACCGGTTCGGTTCGCTCGGTCGAGGCCGAGCAGGAGTCGCTGCATCTACGGCACGAGCACCGTACGCTCCTCGTGCTGCTTACGACGCTCCTCCTGCTGCTTGCGCCACCCGTACGGGGTCAAGCCCCGTGGCTTGTACACGTTCAGCACCGTGATCACGAGCAACACCACCAGGCCGCCAACGGAGTGGGGGAGCGAGCCCGGCAGCTCGCGGGGATCAGCACCGGACGCTGCTACCTCGGCCATGTAGCTAATTGTCTGCGTCTCCAGCAGCAAGACAATGGTGGCAATGATGGTCAGCACGAGTGTGATCAGGACCCAGTAGTGCCGGAACAAGCCCCAGGGGGTGCCCAGTGACATGACAAGCCCGGTGAGCAGCGCGGCGAGGGCCAACGGGACAATGACGTACAAGGCAGTCAACTCCATTGCGAGGAAGGCCGCTCGCACCATCTGAACATCCTGGCTGGTCACGGCGGTGACGTCGAGAGCTATGTAGGCAACGACCGCACCGATCCAACCGACCGAGAGAATGAGATGCACGGCGAGGACGAACTTGCGGAGGCCGGGCGTCATGGTCACGGCTGTTGCACTCCGTATTCTATGGACGGTGTGTGGCGACCAGGGCCGTGGCCACCAGGGCCACCGCCGAAGAGGAGCACGGCGACGACCAGCAGGACCACGACGATCCCGATGATCCCAAACACCTTCACCCAGCGTGGCGTGGGGGGCCTCACGCGGGTGTCGTCGCCGGTGTCGGGGTTGGGGGTGGGGTCAGCCATGTGCGTGTCCTCCTGGGGCTCGGCCGATTTCGTAGACACTCAGGTGCATTGAAGATCACGCGGGCAGCGCCCGTTAGAGGGTAGCGTCACATGGCGCTTGCGGCCTTGACCGCGTACACGTAGCGCAGCCACGGCGGTGCTTCGCCGACGCGAATCTCGGCGAACTCGGCCTGGGCGGCCAGTAGCTCGAGGTGGGGCACCATGCGCGCCATACGGCTGTGGTCGGTGATGACCGCGAGCAGGCGCCAGCCGAGACCGTGACGGGGTATCTGAAAATCGGCCACGAGCAGCTTGCCGCCGGGCCGAAGCACGCGCCGCATCTCGCGCAGCGCAGGTCCCTGCATGTCCTCAGGCAAGTGGTGCATCACCAGGCTGGACACCACGACGTCGAAGTGCTCGGTGGGGAAATCCAGCGATTCGGCCGTGCCGACCTGGAACTGGCAATTTCTGGCACGGCCAGCCTTGTGGCTGGCGTAGGTGATCATCTCCAGAGATGGATCGATACCGACGACCAGGCCTTCAGGGCCGACCGCATGGGCGAGCAGCCGCGCGAAGTAGCCCGTGCCGCAGCCGACATCCAGCACACGCTGGCCAGGTTGCACACCAGCGGCGGCGATCAATCTTTGAAAGGTGGCTCGCCGGCGGCCTAAGAAGAAGACGTTGGCGAAGGTGTCGTAGAGGCGCGGCGGACCGATGTGGCCGTGCGGGCTGGTCTCGGGGTAGGTAAGCGGGTCAGCCATGTGCGTCTCCTCTGTCGCGCTTGGTTGTCAGGGTTTTCATGACGGTAATAGTTTATCAAGACAGTACGTCGCTGTCAAGTCATAGTGTCTTGATATCGTCGTTACGTATGCTGTATACTGGGGTTGTGCCGAAGCTGTGGAACGAGACGATCGAGGCGCACCGCCGCGCGGTGCGCGACGCGGTTCTGGACACCACTGCGGCGCTGGTGGCCGAGCACGGGCTGGCGTCGGTGACGATGTCGCAGATCGCCGAGGAGACGGGCATCGGACGTGCGACGCTGTACAAGTACTTCCCAGACGTCGAAGCGATCCTGTTCGCCTGGCACGAACGTCAGGTCACCGACCACCTCGAACATCTCGCCGAAGTCCGGGATCAAGCTGGCGACGCTGGCGTGCGGCTCGAAGCTGTGCTCGAGGCCTACGCGCTCATTTCCCACGAGCACCACGGCACCGAACTCGCGGCGCTCCTGCATCGAGGTGAGCACGTCGCCCGAGCGCAGCAGCATCTCAGTGACTTCATCCGAGACCTGCTGACCAAGGGCGCGGAGACCGACGACGTCCGGGATGACGTCGCGCCTGACGAGCTTGCGAGCTACTGCCTCCACGCCCTCACAGCAGCCAGCAGCCTGCCGTCCAAGGCTGCGGTCCGCCGGCTCGTCACGGTCATTCTGGCTGGGTTGCGCCCCCCGCGCTGACTCGTTACCCCGCTGGAGTCGGAAGCCCTCCTCAACGCTTCGCTGCGAGACTGTCAGCCTGTCCTCCGTCCTGCCCGACCCCGCGACCCACACCTATGCAGGGATCCCCTTTTTGCGGCTTTCGTCTCGCATCCCTATAATAAGCTGTGTGCGCATCCTGCAGCTTCACCCGTGGACGAGCGACGTCGCCGAGGCCAGGG
This sequence comes from Candidatus Rokuibacteriota bacterium, assembly GCA_016209425.1. Taxonomy (GTDB): domain Bacteria; phylum Methylomirabilota; class Methylomirabilia; order Rokubacteriales; family CSP1-6; genus JACQWA01. Next base: position 115 of record JACQWA010000415.1, on the reverse strand, counting down.
ACATCCAGCGACGCCTGGCGTCGCTGGTCTCGCGCCGCGATGAGACGCCCGCCGACGTGCGGTACGTGGCCGGGCTGGACCTCTCGCCGCCGGACGCCCGCGGCGTGGTCCGGGG
>JACQWA010000414.1 GCA_016209425.1 Candidatus Rokuibacteriota bacterium | reverse complement strand
ATTCGGCCGAAACCGAGCCCGTTGACCTTTGGAAGCAAGGCTCTGACACCGTCCGCGAGGCGACCTCCTGGAGCACCCTTGCCAATCAACCGTCCCCTCGCCGGGCGGCGGTTGCGCCGCCCGGGTTCTCCCCGCGCCGCCCTCGCGCGTCGATGCCAGGCGCGCGCGCTGCGTTCCCGAACATCTCGAATTCAATGACTTAAAGTTGTGACACTTTTGGGAGACCAGCCAAAGAATGTGAACTGAAGGTATGAAACGCCCTTCACACGTGAGTGCGCATTCCCGAGTTAATGCCGAGTGCCGAGCACGAGCAGGTGGCCGTCGGGGGTCACGGCCGATGACGGCTCGGGCGAAGCCGAACCCAGGTTCTCTGAGAGTCAATCCCGCGCGAGTTGCTGTACAGCGAGCTCTTCGGCCATGAGCGCGGGGCGTTCACCGGAGCAGTAGGCCGCCGGGTGGGGCTTCTGGCAGCGGCGGCTGGCGGCACGCTCTTCCTCGACGAGGTCGGAGAGCTGCCCCTCGAGGCCCAGACGATGCTGCTTCGCTTCCTCCAGCACGGCGAGGTGAGGCCGCTCGGGTCCGTCGAGACTGTCCGCGTCGACGTGAGGCTCATCTCGGCCACCCATCGGAACCTCAAGGTCGCGGTCGACCGTGGCGCCTTCCGTGATGACCTCCGGTACCGTCTCCGCCGCGGGGTGCTCAGGGTCCCTCCGCTTCGCGATCGGCGCGAGGACATTCCGCTCCTGGTCGAGCACCTTCGACGGCAGATCAACCAGCGCTGGGGGTGTGCCATCGAGGGGATCATGCCTCATGCCGTGACTCGCCTCGAGGGCCACCCGTGGCCCGGGAACGTTCGCGAGCTGGAAGCCGTGCTCGAGCAGGCGATGATCTTCCAGGGTGGTGGCTGGATCCGCCCGGAGCACCTCGACCTGGAGTCCGAGGAAGCGGGGTCACCTCCCGTCGCGGTCGTGGCAAGGGTTCCGCTGAAGCCCCACGACGGGCGAGACCCCTTGGCGTCCCGTCAGGAGACCGCCCTCCGGATCGGGCGCGATCGAGGCGCTGTCAGTCCGATGGTCCTGGCGCGGGAGTGTGGCATCTCCTCGGAGCTGGCCCGCCAGGTGCTCGTCGTGCTGGCCCAGCGAGGGCAACTCCGGCGAGTCGGTGCCGGGCGGAGCACGCGGTACGTGCTGCCGTGAAGTATGCCGGCGCGGTCCGTTCCCCTGCTGGTCGACGCGATCGGACGGATCCGAAACCCAAACGAAACCGCAAGGAAACTCCGATTCGCGTCGCCCGCGGTGACGCCGACCGCGGTCCCACGCCGCAGGCTGATCAGACAAGTCCGCGACTTCGCCTCGTTATGCCGGAGTCGGTTGCCATGGCATAGCCGTTGCCCCACGGAGAAGCATCACGCCGAAAAAACGGGGGTTCACATGGAAGGCGACGAAGACCAGCGCGGGACCAGTGGCACGGCAGGGGAGGAATGCGGGGACGCCGAAGAGCTTCTCACCCTCGACGAAGTCGCGCAGCTGCTCAAAGTCCCGAAGTCGTGGATCTACGAGCGGACGCGCCGAAAGCTGATCCCTCACGTGAAGCTGGGGAAGTACCTTCGATTCCCGCGTTCCGCTCTATCCAGGTGGGTCCACGGCCAAGACGTTGGTGAGCTGGCGGCGGGGCGGGGAAAGGTTGGTCCCTCCGAGCCCGTGCCGTCGTCGGCCCGCAGGAGCGGTCGTCCGCTCCGGTCGCTGCGTCGGTCCACCCGACCATGATCGGCGTCTTCCTTTGCTGTTGACGACGTCCCTGCGCCCGGTCGAGTATTGACGCCACCACGCTGCACCAACGAGGCGCACCGGAGGCGACATGGCGCGCGGAAGCATCGTCAGGCGGGGGCGGTCTTACAGCATCGTCTACTACGTCGACGGACGCCAACGCTGGAAGAGCTTGGGCGCCGTGAAGCGCAAAGAGGCCGAGCGCCACCTCCGCCAGATCCTCAACGAGATCCAGGACGGGACCTTCCGAGACCTCAAGCCCACCTCCTTCCGCGAGTACGCGAATCAGTGGCTCGAGTTCCACCGCGCGAACGTCAAGCCGGCGACCTACGACAGCTACAAGAGCGTGGTCAACGGCCACCTCGTGCCGCGGTTCGGTGACCATGCCCTGAGCGCCATCGCGCGGCCGTCGCTTCGGCAGTTCACGGCCGACCTTCTGGAGAGCGGGCGCTCGGCCAAGACGGCGCGGAACGTTCTGACGATCCTCCACAAGATCCTCGAGGACGCGCTCGAGGACGGCTACCTCCGGAGCAACCCGGCCCACAAGTTCAGGAAGCCGAAGGTGAGCATCGAGCGGGTGGATTTCCCCACGCCGCAGGAAGTCCACCACTTCCTCAACCACGTCTCGCCCGCCATGTACCCTCTGTTCCTCACGGCCATCATGACGGGGATGCGGCGCGGGGAGATCCTGGGGCTCCAGCGCGGGGACATCGACTGGCACAGCGGCCAGATCCACGTCCGGCGCACGCTCTACAAGAGGCGCTTCGTCACCCCGAAGTCACGCAAGGGCCTCCGCGCCATCGACATGGCGCCGACGGTCGCCCACACGCTACAGGGCCATCTCCTCAAGGTCGCCGACGTCCCCGACGCGCTCGTCTTCCCCGCGAGGCGCGGCAAGCCGATGGACCCGGACAATCTGATCAAGCGGGAGTTCCAACCGGCGCTCGTGCGTGCCGAGCTGCGGCAGATTCGGTTTCACGATCTCCGCCACACGTATGCGTCCCTGCTCATCAACAACGGGGAGAACATCAAGTACATCGCCGAGCAGATGGGGCATGCCTCGGTACAGATCACGCTCGACCGATACGGGCACCTGTTCCCGAGCGTGCGGCGGGAGGCGGTGCTGCGGCTGGAGAAGAGCCTGTTCCCGCCCAAGGCCGAACCAGTAGTCAACGCGAAGGACGATGTTGAGGCGAAGCCCGACGAGCCCGGAAGACAGCGAGTCGTTGAGGAAGAGCTCGCAGAGTGGAAGCTCGGTGGGGAGGGAGGGGCGCAGGAGTCGTCCCCTGCGGCTCCGTGAACTACGTGGTGTTCGGCGTAAACATCGGCAACCTCGGTCGGAGTGATCCCGAAGGTCGTCCGACCTCGGCAGAGCTCTGCCGGCGGTGGAACGAGGCGTTCCGGCGAGATGGGATTCCCTTCACGGTCCGACCTGCCTACAGGGCAACCGGCAACTTCTTCTTGAACAGCGACGAAGAGCGAAGCGTCGGCCGGGTCGCAGAGACCCTGCGCATCACGACCAAGCGCAGCTTCGCGGTGTTTCCCGAGGCCGAGTTTCTCTCCCTAGTCTCGGATCTCGAGGTGGGACTGTCCCAGCGGCCCGAGTCGCGTGCCGGCCGTCGGATGACTCCGGGCGTCGTGATGGACACGCAACCCGGTGGAGCCGTTCCGCCGGTCCTGTCTGGGCTGAGCCATGCGGTCTCGGATTCCTTCGCCCGGCTGCGGGTGCGTGGCGTCTGGAAGCTGGATCGTCTCCGCGCGGACGGGAAGGCCCTGGATTCCGCGATCTCCGCCAGAGATGGCGGGTGGGGCGCCATTGCAAGGGCCATGCAGCGGCAGCACGGCGGGGCGTGGACTGCGCGTGCCCTGTCGACGCTCAGAGGAGTTGCCTCGCGGATGGGTCCCCGCGCCGGAGCGCGCAGGCGATCCGGACGCGCGGCGTCAGGCGCGGGTGCGTGATTCCCAGCGAGCCAGCCGGCTCTATCGGGCCGAATCCTGGATCCGGCGCGCCGCTGCGCTGCGTCGGCCAGACGAGCTCGACAGCCGGTTCATCTCCTACTGGATCGCCTTCAACGCGCTTTACGGCCAAGCGCGGGATACGGCCGAGGAGCGGCCCCGAGAGGACTCCTCCATGCGGGAGTTTCTCGGGAAGATGGTTCGACTTGCCGGGGCTTCGCCCGGGCTCCGACGGACGCTTCAGCGCATCGAGGGCGAGCTGCTCGAACTCCTGAAGAACCAATTCCTGCGTAGGGAGTACTGGGAGGACGGATTCACGGATGGGCTGGACGACAAGATCCACGCCGCGGAGCGTGAGGTCCAGGACGCTCTGAGGGGTGCGGGAGCGCTCGGCCGCTTGCTCATCCAGGTCTTCGACAGCCTCTACGTGCTTCGCATCCAGGTCTTTCATGGCTGCGCCAAGGAGGGATCGAGCGCAAACCGCGCATCCCTAGAGCCCGCGGTCGCGATCGTGAGGCGCGTTGTGCCACTGTTCTGGGCAATCGTGAAGCGAGCCGGTGCCGACGAGGACTGGGGCCCGCTCTCGTACCCAGCGTGGAACCGGCCAGGGCACCCGCCGGAGAAGCGCACGCGCTGTTTCGCGGTGGGGCATTGACGCGTGATCGAGAAACGTTTCCTCGAGCGCGAGCCGGGCGCGAAAGCGAGACCGTATACCGATGTCCGCCACCGCCATTGAGCAGGCGAACAAGGCCGATTCGCCCGAGTGTGTGTTCTGCGGGCAAGCAGCCGATACACGCGAGCATGTCGTCCCGAGCTGGCTACAGGAGCACTTCGCCCTGCCGAATCAGCGATTGCTCCTTTGGAATGGCACCACCATGCCGTACCGACAGGCCGTCGTTCCGGCTTGTCTGCGGTGCAACCGCGATCGCTTCTCGCCCCTCGAGAAACGCATACGAGAACGCCGCGCGACCAAGCGCGACTACTTCCTCTGGGCGCTCAAGATCATGTACGGCCTGGCTCAGCGAGACGCCACCCTCCACATCGACCGGGCAAACCCAGGAGCGGGTCCTCTACTTCCAAGGGCCCTGGCCGACGACATTGGTCCCCTTGCTCGCCATGCCTTTCGCGCGCTCGACTCGTCCGACTTTCGTCTCTCGCCCGATCCGTTTGGGTCGGTCATGCGCATCGCTAGTGGACGGGATGACTTCATGCTGATAGACGTGCCGCGGCCGTACCGAGCCGTCGCGGTGGCCCTGCCGGACAACCGGCACCTCGTAGTGCTGCCGGGTGACCGAGGGGTAATCGCAGCGATGTACAAGAAGAATCGACCTATGAAGAACTCCCTGATCCTCGAGCTTCCTAAGATTGATGGCCAGCTTCAGCTGGCCATGAAGCTGTTTGGCATGCTCATCCTTCGGTCGCATCTCGACATACCGCGCGAGATCTACCTTGAGGACGGCGGCCTTTGTGCCGCAGCCGTGCCCCGCCGACTCCGAACGATTCGTCAACCACGCGAGGTTTACCATGCCATCGCGACGATGCTCCACCTTCCACAGATCGTTGCAGATCACGCTTACGACCAGTACGCCCCCGCGTATACTGCCGCTGGCACTGTCCGCTGGAGGTAGCGAGCTCAGGCAGCCGCCACGGCGGAGGCGTTGACCTGAGTGTCGCAGCTCATTCGACACGGGCGGACCGTCACGACGTTCTTTGACCTTCTCGGCTGTCTCGAGAACGACATGACGGATGCGCTCGCGTTGAGCCTGGCTCGGTCGCGATCGTTCCTCCGCGTCTTTGTCGCCGACCTTGGATACTCTGCCCCCTTCTCCGACCAGGACGCTGTTCTCAGCGTACAGACGCGGCGGCCAGCGGAGGGCATCACCGATCTGGAGATTCAGGTTGGCGACTCCTTCTTCGCCATAGTCGAAGCCAAACGAGGTAGCGTGCTGCCCACCGAATCGCAGCTGAAACTGTACGCGCCGGTCGTGTCCCACCGGAGCGCCTCCACGAAGATCCTCGTCGCACTTACTACAGCGACCCCGGCTTTTGCCGCGGGCGGTCTCGCCAACATCGCGCTCCCAGGCGTGACGTTGACGCACCGGTCGTGGCGGGATGTCCGCTTTCTTGCGACGCAGGCGCGCGCCCACGATACCCACGATGCCAAGCGGTTGCTTGGCCAATTCATCAACTACATCGAGGTGATTCTCGGCATGGAGACTCGATACAATAATCAAGTGTTCGTCGTTTCCCTCGGTGCTGGCACTCCCGAGGGCTGGTCTCTCTCATGGATCGACATTGTGGAGACGCGCGGCCGGTACTTCTACCCGGTGGGCCACCGCTGGCCTGACCCACCCAACTACCTGGGTTTCCGGTACCGCGGCAAACTTCAGCGGATACATCATGTCGAGGGGTACGAGATCGTGACGAATTTCCATTCCGTCTTCCCGGAAGCTCCCGACGAACCTGCTTCGTGTCCCCACTATTGCTTCAAGCTGGGTCCTGCGATTGTTCCACCGCATGACGTAGTAGCTGGTCCCCGTGTTCAGCGGAACAATCGAGTATGGAGCATGATTGATACCCTGCTGACGTCTCCGAGCATCAGTGCTGCCCTTACCGAGACGGAGAAGCGCCGTAACCGCCCGTGACATCCACACGAGTTGACGTGGGAAGTCGCTGTAGGTAGAGGGCAATCACCCGGGTGGCGTCGCACTCGCGGCCGCGCCTCTTCCTTGAGGTCGTTTACCGCAGCGGGGCATATTGGGTCCACCCGCTTCTGGCCGCGTTGAATGCTGCACCTGACTTGGCGTCAAAGCACCGGCAGTGGCCGACGAGCCGCCTTTCCGACCTCGCCTTCGCTATCGAGACTCGCCTCGCATTGCTGAGCGAGATGGTCCGGTCCGTCGATCGCAACCTGAATATCCTCGGTGAAAGGCTCGCCAAGGAACCCGACCTCTCCGCCTACGTGGAGGGATCCTACGGGTACGACTTCAGCGAGGACGAGGCCATCCGTACCGTGCTCATAAACGCGACAGGGTTCATCTCGGAGGCGCGGTCGTGTTTCGAGAACCTGGCGGACTTCCACCGAGACTTTCTCCGGCACTACTTCGCCGAGGTCATCCCGAAGAAGGACCGATACGAGGACGTCGCTAAGCTCACGAAAAGCCGGGCATGGGCAGACGAGCTGCGGAAGCACCGCCACGACATCCGGCATGATCGAGCCCCCTGGCTCGCTCTGGAAGTCATACCGGGCCCGTCAACGCGCTACGATCCGATCCTTGTCCTCAACTGGCGGCCTGGACACTTTGGCCCCGACGACTGTATCGTCTTCTCGACGCTTCGGGCGATCCGGGATGGCCTCAGGGAGGCCTTGAGGGGAGTACGCGAGAAGCTCGTCGCACGGATAGAACAGGCTGGGCACGGTGTGGGTCCGGGCGATTGACACCGGGGCTCTCTCATGGTAGAAAAGGAAACGATCGTTTCCTATGTCAAGACGACGGCAACTCACGCGGGCGCAGGTGCTGGCTGCCATCAACGGATGGCTGGCCAAGCATGGGATTTCCCCGAGCGTGGAGGAGCTGCGCAAGGTGCTCCGCGTCGGATCGAAACGGACTGTCCTGCGATATCTCCAGTCGCTCGAGCAGGCCGGTGATATCGAACGCCTCACGGGGAGGGCGAGAGGCGTCAAACCCAGGCGAGCGGCCAACCCCGCTACTGAGGACGATGGTGCCACGACGGCCCATGGTCGTGCGATAACCGCAGAGGAAGTTGAGCGAGTTGTCGGTCGTCAATTTAGCCCCCAGCGATTCGCGGGACTGTGTAACGCGATCGCTTGGTCCGTCTCCAAGCGCCGCTGCACGTCGCTCCCCTCATTCACCGAGCGTGTGAACGCCAAGGACCACGGAATTGACGCAGAGTGGCAGACAGACCTCCCCAACGACGGTGGGTATGTCTCGGCCTTGCTTGGCCCCGGGTGGAGCGTCTTCCAGTACAAGCAACGAGACGTCTTCGCCCAGGGCCGGGACCGGACCGTGGCGGTTCTCGGACGCAGCCTTGAGGGGGCCGCCAAGGATTTGGCGGACCGCACGGGCCGGTTGCCGGCGCGCTATGTCCTCTTCACCAACATCGACCTGACGCATGCCACCGAAGGGCAGAAGGGGGTGCTGAAGCGTCAGATCCTGAAGGATTGGCCGCGAAGCCGCAAGCTTGCGGTCCACATCGTCGGCGCCGGTGAGCTTGCGAGCTTCCTGAACTCTGCTCCGGCGGTCCGCTCGGCGTTCTTCGCTCCGAGCAGATTTGCGACCTGGGAGGAGGCGTGGCGCGCGCTTACGAGGGAGAAGCTCTTCGGGGCGAGTGTTGCGCTGACGGGTCGAGATGCGGAGCTCGAGCAGGTGAGATCGCTGCTCGACGACACGGGTGTGCGTGCGGTGGTTTTGGCCGGTCCTCACGAAATCGGCAAGAGTCGTCTTGCGCTGCAAGCCAGCGATACCAGACCCGTCGAGACGGTCGTCGCCCTAGATCCTCGCTCGATGCGGGCAAGTGACCTCCTCGCGCTCGAGTCGCCGGACAGCGAGACCCTGGTTATCATCGAAGATCCAGATGCCGAGGTGGCGGAGGACTTTGTCCGCCAAGCGATTAGCCGCGACCGGCTGAAGCTCCTCATCACAGTGCCTACGGCGGAGCACGCCCCATCGCCGAACTTCGGGCGCGACGCGCGGGTACGAGTGATCCGATTGGGGCCACTCTCCGATACGCACGCCAAGGAACTGCTGCGGGCCGCCGGCGCGAGGTTCGACTACGGTCTCGAGTCGTGGGTCGTTCACCAGGCTGGGGGCAACCCCGGGGTACTCCTGGTGGCTGCAAGCGTGGGGGAACTTCGGCGGAGCGCTGCAAGCTTCGTGGACGACGTCGCGCAGGCCTTCGAGCGTAAAGTCGCGCGCGTGCTCGGCGAACCAGCCCTCCAGATTCTTCGCCTTCTCAGCCTGCTGACGCATGTCGGGGTGACCGGTCCTCCCGCGCGGGAACTGGAACTGATCTGCCGTGTCTATGGCGATGGGCTGAGCCCGAATGCGGTTCTGCGCGCGTTGCCCAAGCTGGCCGATGCCGGGGTCGTACGAGTGGGCGGCGCCTACGCGGAAGTAGTCCCCCCGCTCTTTGCGAACGCGCTGGCAGGTGCAGCGCTCCAGGCTCGGTTTGCAGAGCTCTGTGCGCTCTTCGCCGAGCTGGGCCAAGCCGGCCGGCTGCGCCTCATCCGGCGCCTCCGGAGCCTTCGGAGCGAGGAGGCGGCCCGCTTCTGGAATGAGCTATTCGGCTCGGAGGGACTCCTTCGCGACCTGGAGTCGGCGCTCGAAAACAATCACCTTCTACGCCTGATTGCAGGCGCGGTCCCGGAGCGGGTTGCGCGGCTTGTCGAACAGGGTCTGAGAAGGCTCGGCCTCGAGGAACGGCGCGACATCGTCAGAGACGAGGCTCGCCGTGAGCTCATGTGGGCGCTGGAAGAGCTTCTGTCTCGCAAGAGGAGCAGCGGGTTGGCGCTTCGGAGCCTGGCGCTGCTGGCCGAGGCGGAGAACGAGAGGTACGGGAACAACGCCACAGAGATCTTTTGTGAAGCGTTCCACCCGCTCCACCCGCAGATGCCGCTCCCGCTCGACGAACGGCTGGCCATTCTCGAGGATCTATTGCATGAGTCTCATTCCATCCCCATTCGCGTGGTTGCAGTGAAGGCGATCGAGGTGGCGCTAGGTCGGGGTGGAGCCGTGATGCTACGTCGCAGCGAGGGGCCAGAGCCCCTGGACTCGCGCCCGCCGCTGACCTACGGCGAGATCTGGCGCTACATGGAGGCTCTCGCGCGGCTCTTGATGGAAGCCGCGCAATCGAGCGAAGGCCCGGCAGCAGCAGCCGCGCAGAGCGCGCTGCCTCATGCAATCGCTGAGTGTGCGATCCAGGCCCGGCCGGAAGGGGCGCTCGATCACTTTAAGACCCTCACCGAATGGGTGACGTCTCGGAGCGTGCCGATCGCAGTAGCGGATCTGACGGATGCCCTGGCGTGGGTCCGGGATGAGTTCGAGAGGCGCCAGAATGAGGGAGAGGGGGAGGACGTCCGGGCGAAGGCCGCCGAATTCGTGGGGAAGATCGACACGCTCATTGGAACGCTCAACCGCGGCGATTTCGGCACCCGGTTGCGGAGGTGGGCGGGAAGCTGGGGTCGGGACGACCACGAGCTGGAGGGGACAGCGGGGACAGAGGGGAATGGGGTCTATCGGAGCGACAAGGAGCTCCGGGGATTAGCCAGGGAAGCCGTCGAAGATCAGAGAATCCTGACCGACGAGTTGCTCGCGTGGCTCCGCTCTGGCGAGGCCCAGAAGGCCCACATGTTCTTCTATTGGCTCGGCGAGCAGGATGGCAGCCGGAGCTGGCGGGCGAGAATGGAACAGCTCGGGACCGACCGGAGCGGGCTCGTCGCTTTCGCCTCCTATTTCGGGGGGCTGAGCCGTGGAGATCCCGATGGTGTCTCGCGCCGGCTCGACGAGCTCACCGCTCATGCGAACGTCACGGGTGAGGCGATCGTTAGCGCCACTGGCTACCTCGGCGGGGACGCGGCGGGCGTGCGACGTGTCGAAGCGTTGCTCTCTCAGAAGCGGGCGGATCCGGCCTTCGCCGCCCGAACGTTAGCCTGTGGCGGTTGGATCAATTCGCTCAGCCCAGATGAGTACCTTCGTCTTCTCAGGGCCATCGCGGGGCGGGACCTCGAACACGCGGTTGCCGTGATCGATTTTCTCGGCATGTGGCTACATGGCCGCCGAGCGGTCGAGGGAGATCTCGCGGAGTTCGCTTGGAGCTGCCTGGAAACCATCCCCCACGTCAGGGGCAATGAGGGGTACCACTGTGAACAGCTCGCGGCGCACCTCACGCTGGCTGACCCGGAGCGCGGGCTCGGGCTCCTCCGGCGAGCGTTGACGCAGCAGTACGCGCATGATCGTTGGGATCCACTGGCGGAACACCCACAACGAAAGTTCTGGTCGACGCTCCTACAGGTCGCGAGGGCACGCGCGCTCCGACTCGTGTTGTGGCTGGCGCTGCGTGATTCGGTGGCCGCGTCTCACATTTCGTGGAATCTGCGCGAAGTCCTCGATCTGGAGCGTGATGCGAGCATCCTCGTCGACTTCGCGCTCGAGAACGAGCGTCAGGCCGAGTTGATCGCCTCGACCGTCACGGCCAGGCACCCGGGTTTCTGGCCGATCGCATTCAGGATCGTGGAGGCGTATCCAAGAAGCGAGCGAATCCAGGGCGAGCTGGCGGGGGCCGCCGAACATATAGGCCTGGTGATCGCCGGACCGCTGTCGGCGCACTATGAGAGGTGCCGGAAGGAAGCCGCGCAGGTGGCGTCCGATCCGGGGATATCGCCGCGGGTTCGCCCGTGGCTACAGCGTGTTGAAGACTATCTTCGCGAGCGGTCCGAACGGGAACTTCTCTCGGAAGCGGAAGAGGAAGTCAATGAGTTGAGGCGGATCGTCGAAGACCCCGCGGCGCCGGAACGGCTGTGGGCGGTCTCGACCTTGTTGCGGCTTGGGAAGACGGAGGCGGTTGTCGGCTTCCTTTCGAAGCCAGAAATTTTGCGCATCCTTCCCAAACTCAAAGTGCCCGCAAGGGAAAGGCAGAAGATTCGCCGACTTCTCAACGAGCCGAGGTAGCGAGGGAACGAGATGAAATGGCGGCACGTGGATGAACACGGCTTCGAGTACTGCTACCTGTTCCCAGATCCGGGGGAGACTGACAGGCAGGTTGTGGCGGCCGTCGCGGCGGCTAGCTTCAATTCGGCTTGGCCCGAGGGGTATGGGTGGGAGTTGTGGGACCCGACGGTGGAGGTTGGGGTCGACAACGTGCGCGATGTGCTTCCGGAGGTCTTCCGGCGGTCCCGGTTCTTGGAAAAGGATGAGATCCTCGGGATGGATTATGTTGCCGGCCGACGATGCAAGACTCGCATTTACCGCGAGACGCGCAGCGAGTACCGCGGACAGCTCAAACTATGCTCAGCGAGTACGAAGCGGTTCGAGGCGACATCGATCGCCTACTGAGGGCGGCCTGCGACCTTCTGGCCCGCCCACGGCGCCGGCGTCCGCGCCCGACCGGAGCTTGACATGGCGCCCGAGACCGGTATTGTATAGTAAGACTTGCTCCCCGCCCGACACGCCGAAAGGCCCGGGCGGGGTTATTTTTCCCCCGGAACCATGAGCCCGGCCGAACCGGCGGTCAAGCGCGCAGTGGTCTTCATCGACGGGCAGAATCTCTTCCACGCGGCCCGCGAGACCTTCGGCTACACCTATCCGAGCTACGACGTCCAAGCGCTCGCACAGCGTCTTTGTGCCGCGCCCGGGTGGCAGCTCGCGCAGACGCGCTTCTACACCGGGATCCCGGACGCGGCCGACAACGCCTTTTGGCACTCGTTCTGGGAACGAAAGCTTCGAGTCATCAGTTGGCAAGGCGTGCACGTCTACAGTCGCTCGCTTCGCTACCGGAACAAGACAGTGCGCTTGCCCGACGGGACCGAGTACACGTTCCTGGCCGGCGAAGAGAAGGGGATCGACGTGCGGATCGCGCTGGACGTGATCCGCATGGCCCACCGGAACGAGTTCGACGTCGCCCTTGTCCTCAGCCAGGACCAGGACCTCTCCGAGGTGGCCGCGGAGATCCGGGTCATCGCGCGAGAACAGAACCGTTGGATCAAGATCGCGTGCGCGTTCCCGTCGAGCCCGACGAGCCGAAACCGCCGCGGCATCGACAAGACGGACTGGGTGCCGATCGACCGCGCCACGTACGATGCGTGCCTCGATCGCCGCGACTACCGGCGGCCGGACGCTTCGGGGACGTGAGTTGCCAGCGGCGTCCTTCGCGGTTGGCTTCAGACCGGCGCGGCGCTTTGGGCTGTTCTCGGGTCGTCTCGTCAGTTGTGAGCTGGTGCCGGCGGTGGTGAACGGGCCGGCTCGAAATTGCTAACAGATCGCTAAGCATCTCAGACGGACCAAAATGAGAGACGAAGGAAAACGGTGAGATAGCGCACGTGTCATGTTTCGTGGTTTTCCTTATTGATCAAATGTTTCCCGGACTTCGACGGAACTCATAACCCAAAGGTCGTCGGTTCAAATCCGACCCCCGCAACCAGCAACGGCTAGGTGATGAGTGCCAGGACATCGTTAACAAGTTCATGTGCCCGGACATCGTTAACATGACGCACCCTGCCGCGGTTCCATCTGCATTCCTATGGCAGCAGGAGGAATGCATGAATGGGAACCCAGCAAGAAGAGGACCGTCGACGAGCGATCCGGCGATATCTCAGTGGCGAAAAGTCCGCGGCGATCTGCGCCTCGATGGGGTACTCGCGGGTATGGCTGTACAAGTGGCGGAAGCGCGCCCAGGGGACGACCGAGGCATGGTGGGAAGAGCAATCGCGCCGGCCACGCGCGGTGCCGACGCGGACGACGCGGGAGATCGAAGAGATCGTGACCGTCGTGCGGCTGAGCCTCTACAATCGCGACCTGTTCTGTGGGGCCCAGGCGATTCGCTGGGAGCTGGAGGAGTTGGGGGTCCAGCCGCGGCCCTCGGTGCGCACCATCGCGCGCATCCTGGCGCGCCGCGAGCTGACGCACCGGCGCACCGGCCGCTACGAACCCAAGGGGAAGAAGTACCCCGCCTTGACGATTGCGCATCCGGGGGGTGTCCACCAGACCGACTTTGTGGGGCCGTGTTACCTCACCGGGCCGGTGCGCTTCTACAGCTTGCACAGCGTCGACGCGGCGACTGGCCACTGTGCCGTCGAGCCGCTGGCGCAGCGCGCCGGCCAACACACTGTCGACGCGTTGTGGGCGGCCTGGAGCCGCCTGGGCCTGCCTCGCCACCAGCAAGTGGACAACGAGCTGGTCTTCTACGGCAGCCCCGCCGCTCCGGGGCGACTGGCACATCATCGCCCCCGACCTCCGGGGGCATGGGGACAGCCAGTGGTCGCCGGACGGCAGCTACACCATGGCCGGCTACATCTACGTCCTCGCCCAGCTCAGCCACCAGCTGCGGCTGGGGCCTGTCACGATCTTCGCCCACTGTCTCGGCGGATACTTCGCGCTGCGCTTCGCCGGGTTCTTGCCCGTTGCTGTGGCTTGGGT
>JACQWA010000413.1 GCA_016209425.1 Candidatus Rokuibacteriota bacterium | reverse complement strand
GTGATACACGGTGCCGTTCGGGCCGACGGCGAGCGGGGCGTGCACCAGGGCCAAGGGGTACGCTTGCACTCCGGTCGTGGTCGACCACTTCTGTAGCCCGTTCTGGTCGAACGCCCATCGGTGGGGATCGAGCCGCGGGTCGAAGGCGACGTAGAACCGGTTCACCGGGCCGCCCGGGACCGATGGTCCGAAGACGATCTCTGCACCGATCTGGCCGTACTCGTACATGACGGGATTCCCCACGTTGCTCCAGAGAAGCTGGCCGTTCGGGGAGAGCGCGAACCCGCCCAGCCCGTTCAGGTCGTTCACGACGTAGATGTTCCCGTCGGGGCCGACGGTCGGGCCCGCGATCGCCCCTTGCGAGCCGGGATCGCTGAACTGCCACTTGAGGTTTCCGGCGGAGTCCAGCGCGTAGATCGTGTCGAGCGAGGCGACATAGATGCTGCCGTCGGCGCCCACGGTCGGCGGGCCGTAGGCGAAGGCCGGGGTCTTGAAGACCCATTTCAGTGCGCCGTCCGGTTGCAGGGAGTAGACGAATCCCCCCGAGTCGTGGACGACGATCGTCCCGTCAGGGCTGAGCGCCGGCCTCTGGAGGATGTAGTCCGAGTCAGCCTGGAACTGCCATTTCACCACACCGTTCTGCTGGCGGACCGCGACGGACAACGGCAGCGTGTTGCTCGCGTTCCCGCCGGTGAGGACTTGAACCGCCACCGTTCCGAGCGGAGCGGCCTCCGGGACGTAGGCGGTGATCGAGGTGCCAGCCCAGCGGGTGACGATCGCCGGGGCGCCGCCGATCTCGACGGACCCGCTCCCCTGCGCCGCCCCGAATCCCGATCCCTGGATGATCAGCCTGCCGCTGCGGGGTAGTGTCGTCGCGGATAACGACGTCATCACGGGCGCGGTCTGCGCCCAGACAATGTCCTCCTGCGCCGCCGGGACCGTCAAGCTCAGAAGGCAAGCTGCAAGAATGATGGATCTCTTCATGGCCAAGCAGTCCTCCGGAATGGTGGCGCCTCCTCCACCGAAGCGTAGCGGAGCCTTCGTGCGCGGGCAATGGGCCGAATGGCGAGGGGACGTAGGGCGTTCGCTTTAGGAGGACCGCCCCGAAGAGCGCCACGCCGACGAGCTGGGTCCCCATGCCCTTCACGACCATCAGCGCCGCCGCCACCAACAGGGTGCCGCGCTCCCAGAGTGAAAGGGCGCCCAGCCCCTGACCCACCCGCGCGGCGGCCGGCGCCACCGCCGAGCACCCGGCGAAGGCCGACATGAGGATGATCGCGGGCCAGCTCCCCTGAAGCAGCAGTTCGGCCCAACTTCGTGCTTGACTCCGCCTTCATCCGCGCTGTATCAGAGAGTGACCCAGATGAAGGGTGAGTGACCGAGGCGATGATGGAGAGCGCCGGGGGCCGACGCGGCGGCGCGTGTGCCTGCGCAGCTGACAGGTTTGCGGTCGTGCGGCGGGTTGCGCTGGCGGTGTCGCTGGCCGGCGTGCTCTTGGTCGCCCACAGCGCGTCGCCCACGGAAACGCCGTACGCCTACATCAGCAGCCTCTCCACCAACAGGCTTTTCGTCGTCGACGTCGGCGCCCGTGTTCTCGTGGCATCGGTCCCGGTCGGGCTCAGCCCACGCGGCGTGGCCGTTCATCCAAGGGGGACCTGCGTCTACGTGGCGAACGACCGCAGCGGCACGCTGTCCGTCATTGACACCGCGCGCAACGCGGTTCTCGCGTCAGTGCCCGTCGGCGCCGGTCCGGACGGCGTCGCGGTCCATCCAGCGGGCCGGTTCGTCTACGTGACGAACCGGGACAGCGCGACCGTGTCGGTCATCGACGCGGAGACGAACGAGTCGATCAGCACGGTTGCCGTGGGCGAACGGCCTCGCGGGATCGCCGTGAGTGCTTCGGGCGACCGCGTGTACGTCGCCAACTCGACGGGCCACAGCGTCTCGGTGATCGATGCCTGGAGGCATCGGACCGTCGCGACCATTCCCGTCGGGCCTCCCATGCACCCCGCGCGCACGCTGCACGGCGTGGCGGTGCACCCGGACGGGAACCCCGTCTACGTGGCGGCGGCTGGCGCTTACGCAACCGGGGCGCTCCTGGTCATCGACGCCACGACCCGGCAGGTCGTCACCGTCGGCCTCCCGGCCCCGGCGCGCGGCGTAGCTGTCGATCCCGACGGGTCCGCGGTGTATGTCACGAGCGTCGCGGAAGTCAGCTTTCCTGGTCCCGCGGTCGTTCCCTCCGGTGTTTCGTTCGTCAGCAGCGCGACGAACCGTGTCCGCACATTCGTGCCCCTCAGTGCGTCCTCCTGGGGTGTGCCGACGGGCATCGCCGTCCACCGGGCAGGCCGGCTCCTCTACGTCACGAACGAGGACAACTACTCGCTGTACCTCGTCTCGCTCGCGACCAGCGCCGTGATCCGCACTGTCCCGCTGCCTTCACCCTCCTCGGGGTACGGCCCGTTCATCGATCCTCGGGTTCCCACGCCTCGATCGCAGCCACCGGATGGTCTCGAAGGGCGCCCGGGCTCCGGCGCTCGGCCATCGGACGGACCCTGCTAGGCCGGATTATTCACGAGAATAATCCGGGCTCTACGAAAATCGCATGGATTTCAACATGGTCTGTTCCGTTTTCCGATCTCCGCTCAGGACCCTCTGGTTGCCATGGAAATTGTGTAAGCCCGGTGAAAACAATTCGGAGTCTTAGGTACTTCCATGCGATTTTCGGTGCCTAGCCCGAATGATGTGCATCATTCGGGCTAGAGAGGAAAAGGCGATGGTCGTCGGACGCACACTGCTCGCAGGCGCGCTCGTCGTCGTCTGGATTGTTGGTCACGCTCGGCTGGAGGTCGCGGCGCAGGACGGCGGCACGCTCGTGCTTCCGTCGGAGAACGTGGCCGCCAAGGGACAGGCGATGGGCTACGTCGGGCCGCAAGCGTGTCTCCGGTGCCACAGCGACCGGTACGACGATTACCGAGCGTCGGGTCACCCGAAGAAGCTGCGTCCGGCCAGTGAAGCGCGCGCATGGGGAATACCTCTCCCGGAAGGCTGGGACTGGAAGGACATCAGCTACGTGATCGGCGGCGTCCGGTGGAAGGCACGCTTCATCGACCGCCAGGGCTACGTCATCACGTCCACGGGGCCGAGGAAGGACCGGCCGGGAGCCAACCAGTACAACATCGAGACGGGGCGGTGGGTCAGCTACGAGGCCGGGAAGAAGAAGCCGTACGACTGCGGTCCCTGCCACATGACGGCGTACAGCAAGGAGGGCAACCAGGAGGGACTGCCCGGCATGGTGGGCACCTGGGTCTTTCCCGGCATCACCTGCGAGGAGTGCCACGGTGCCGGCGCCGCGCACGCCGCGCAGCCGGACAAGGCCAATATCAAGATCGACCCGAGTCCAGCGGCCTGCGGAAAGTGCCACATCCGAGGCGCGCCGGACAAAATCCCCGCGGCCGACGGGTTCATCCAGCACCACGAGCAGTACAACGAGTACCTCGCCGGACCGCACGCGGGGAAGCTCGGATGCGCCACCTGTCACGATCCGCATAAACGCGCGAAGGTCTCACTGAAGAAGCAGTGCTCCGACTGCCACGCGAGCACGGCGCGCGACTACGCCGGGAGCACGATGCAGCGCTCCGGTGTGCGCTGCGTGGACTGTCACATGCCCCCCGCCGGCAAGAGCGCGGAGAGCTTCGGCAAGTATGTGGGCGACGTCAAGACGCACATCGTGAAGATCTCGATCGGGCTGACCGACAGGATGTTCAGCGAGGACGGCCAGTTCGCGACGGGGAAGCTGACCGTGGATTTCGCATGCCTGCGCTGCCACGGCAGCCGTGACACGGGCTGGGCACTCGCGAACGCCAGGGCCATCCACACGCGAGGCAAGTAGCCGCGCACGGCCAGCGCGGCCCCGGGCCGGATGAAGGTGGTTACCTTGTCTGAGCCGCATCGGAATCGGGCCTCGTGCCGGTCGCGGACACCGGCGTGGGGCGCCGCCGAGCGCTCCAGAGGAGGACCGCCCCGAAGAGCGCCACGCCGACGAGCTGGGTCCCCATGCCCTTCACGACCATCAGCGCCGCCGCCACCAACAGGGTGCCGCGCTCCCAGAATGCAAGGGCGCTCAGCCCATGACCCACCAGCGCAGCGGCCAGCGCCACCGCCGAGCACCCCGCGAACGCCGACATGAGGATGATCGAGGGCCAGCTCCCCTGGAGCAGCAGCTCGGGGTGAAAGACGAAGGCGAACGGCACCAGGAAGCCCGCGATCCCGAGCCTGAACGCCTCCACCCCCGTGGCCATCATCTCCGATCCGGCGATGTTGGCCGCGGCGAATGCGGTCACGGCGTCCGGCGGCGTCAGGTCCGAGAGGACCGCATAGTAGAAGACGAAGAGGTGGGCGGCCAGCACGGGCACCCCCAGGTTCCCCAGCGCGGCGGCCCCGACGGTCACCGCAATGATGTACGCCGCCGTCGTCGGGATCCCCGTCCCGAGGACGCTCACCACCACGAAGATCAGGATCATCGCGATCACGAGAATCCCCTGGGCGGCGCTGACCACCACGCCACCGAAGGCCAGCGCCGCGCCGGTTCGGGTGAGCGTCCCCACCACCATCCCGGAGCCAGCCAGCGCCACCGCGATCGTCGCCGCCCCAACGGCGGCCTCGACGAGCGCCTCGGCGAACTTCCTCGGGGTCATCCGCGTGCTGCGGTCCAGGTACGACAGCGCGAGGGTGATCAGGATAACGTAGAAGGCCGCCTTGGTGGGCGAGTAGCCCCAGGCCAGAAAATAGACGATCAGGGCAAAGGGCAGGAAGTAGTACCCCCGCCGGAGCGCCGGCCTCCAGGAGGGGAGCTCGGATTTCGAGACCGGGCGCATCCCCGTCCGAAGCGCGATGAAGTGGACCATGGAGAAGACGCCGACGTAGTACAGGATCGCGGGGACGGCCGCCGCCTTGATGATGTCGAAGTAGGAGACCCCCGTCACCTCCGACATGATGAACGCCCCGGCCCCCATGATCGGCGGCATGATCTGGCCGCCGGTTCCCGCGATCGCCTCGATGGCCGCCGCGGTCTTGGGCGCGTAGCCCGCGCGCTTCATCAGGGGGATGGTAAATGACCCGGTGGCGTAGACGTTGGCCACGGTACTGCCGCTGATCGTCCCGAAGAAGGCCGAGCCGACCACCGCGATCTTGGCGGGCCCGCCACGCATCCAGCCCGCCGCACGCACCGCGAAGTCCATCAGGAAGTTGCCGACGCCGGCCTTCATCATCACGCAGGCGAAGAGGACGTAGATGAAGAGGATGTTGGCCGAGATGCCGGTGAGAAACCCAAAGATCCCCTCGTCGCCCGCCAGGAACATCATCTCCACCATCCGGGGGAAGGTATATCCCTTGAAGTGGAAGAGCCCGGGCATCCACGGAGCGGTGGCCAGGTAGAGGAGGAAGACGGCGATCGTCACCGCCATCCAGCGCGAGAGGGAACGCCGACAGGCCTCGATGACCAGCAGGACCATGGCCGAGCCGAGGAACACCTCGATGAGGAGGATGTCGGAGGCCCCGACCCAGCGCTCGTTGAGACGCTCGACGTTCCGGATCTGGTAGGCGGAGGCCAGGAACGCCACCGCGGCGGCGGCCCAGTCCATCCCGCTCGGGCGGTGCTGAGGGGAGCGGCGGTTGAAGGGAAAGAGCAGGAAGACGAGCGGGACCAGGAAGAGGAGGTGAAGCGCCCGCATCACCCGGGGCTCGAAGACCCCGTAGCCCGCGGTGTAGAGGTGGAGGAGGGAGGCCGCGACGGCGTACGCCCCGACCCCCCACCCCACCAACCCGCTCAGCTTCCGCATACGCTCATTGCGCTCCCCAGGCGAGGCGTCGACCCTTGCTACGCTGGGCCTTCGGCGGTCACCCGCACGGAGCTACTTGAGGTAGCCCTTCTCGCGGTAGTAGCGCTCGGCGCCGGGATGGAGCGGCAGCCCGGTGGCCAGGAAGGCCTGCGACGGGTCGTAGGGCTTCAGGCTCCCGTGAATGAGCCTCACCCGGTCCGCGTTGTCGTTAATCGCCTTCGCGAGCCGGTACACGAGGTCGTCGGACACCTTCGCCGAGACGACGATGGTCGAGCCCATCGTCGCGGAGACGACGGTCTCCTTCGCGTTGGCCGCCTTCGGGTAGGTGTCCGGCGGGATCGTCCCCTTCCCCAGGCCGAACTTGCCCAGATGCGCCAGAAGCGGCCCGGGGAAATTGAGTAACTTGAGGGAGCGCCCGACGGTGGCCTCAGTCACCGCGGCCCCGGGGAGAGCCAGGAAGGTGAACGTTCCATCCACGTTGCGGTCCTTGAACATCCCCGCTTGCTCGGTATAGTTGCCGCGGAAGAACTTGGCGCCGGCGGCCTCCATATCTTTATAGGAGGTGCCGTAGAAGTCGAGCACCTTTCTGAACACCCACTCGTCCGACGTCCCCGAGGGCGACACGGCGAGCCGGATCGGCTTCTTGGCCTTGAAGATGTCGTCCATGGTCAGGGAAGCGTACGGGCTATCCGCCCCCACGTACATGTGGAAGGTGTTCAGGCTCATGTTGCCCGCGAGGGCCCGCAGCGAGGCATGCTTCTTCCCGGTATAGGGATCCTCCCCCATGGTGGCGGCGTTCAGCAGCGGCGGCAGGCCGAAGCCCATGTCGGCGTCGCCCTTTTCGATGATGGCGGGATTCTGGGTGCCGCCGCCCGGGATGACCTTGACGGTGATGCCCGCCTTTTCCCGGATCAGCTCGGCGAAGCCGCCGGCCATCTGGTACCAGCCGCCTCCCACGGGCCCGGCGGTCCAGGTCAGGGCCTGCTGGGCGCCGGCCCCGCCGACCCCGGCCAGGGTGACCACCAGAACGAGAGCGATCCAACGAGCGAGATGCGTCTGCATGACTTATCCTCCTTGTTTAGAATGCCCAGCTTCACTCTCCTCCTTCTGTCAACGGGATACAAGCGGCCCGGGCTACGGCCAAGCCGACGGCCTCCCCCGGATTAAAACGCAACGACGGCGGGGCCGCCACGCGCAGAATCACATCGCTCCCGTCGAGCTGGACCTGGTAGTCCACCGCGTCACCCAGGTAGCTGACCCGTTGGACCATCCCTCGCAGGCGGTTTTCACCGTTCTCCCCAAGCGCCCGGGCCTCCGGATCTCCCACGAGCTGGATCTCGTGGGGGCGGATGGAAACGGCCACGGGGGCTCCAGGCGTCAGGTCGGCGGAGGCCACCCGAAGACGCAGGCTTCCCCGCGCCACGACGCCCGGTTCCGCGGCGACGCCATCCACGAGATTGGTCTTCCCGATGAACTCCGCGACGAAGCGCGTTCGGGGCTGCTGGAAGAGCTCTTCGGCCGTCCCGACCTGGACCACGCGCCCCTTGTGGAGGACCGCAATCCGGTCCGAAATCACCATCGCCTCCCCCTGGTCGTGGGTCACGTAGAGGGTGGTGATCCCGAACGCCTCGTGGAGCCGCCGGATCTCGAACCGCATTTCCTCGCGGAGGTTGGCATCCAGGTTGCTGAGGGGCTCGTCGAGGAGAAGAATCTCCGGCTCGACCACCAGCGACCGGGCCACGGCCACGCGCTGCTGCTGGCCTCCGGAGAGCTCTCCCGGGTAGCGGGACTCGAGGCCGTCGAGCTGGACAAGCTTGAGGATCTTTTTGACCCGCCGCGCCCGGTCGGCCGTCGAGATCCCTTTCTTGAAGCGGAGGCCGTAGGCGACATTCTTCGCCAGGGTCATATGAGGCCAGAGAGCGTAGTTCTGGAAGATCATCGCCATTCGCCGCCGCTCCGGTGGGACCACCGTCGTCGGCGAGGAGAGGCAACGGTCGCCCACCCAGATTTCGCCCGCTTCCGGCTTGAGGAAGCCCGCGACGAGACGGAGCGTCGTCGTCTTGCCGCACCCCGACGGCCCGAGCAGGGACACCAGCTCGCCCGGCTTCACTTGGAGGGAAAGCCCCTCCACCGCCGTCACGTCGCCGTAGCGCTTGATCAGGTCCTTCATGATCACGCCCGGCATCGGGCTCAGCCCTCAGCCGCGTCGAGGCCAATCAGACAGTCGCCCGTTCCGCACCTTGACCTCACTCCTTGGCCGCCAGCACATCGCGCCCGAGGGCGGTCTGCATCATCACGACGGTGGCGAAGGTCATGGCGAGCATGAAGAGGCCGAGGACGGCGATGGCGCCGAACTGGCCCTCCTCCTTGAGGTCGAAGATCACGACCGACATAACCTTGGTGCTGGGCGTGAACAGGATGATCGAGGCCGACAGCTCGCGAATGACGCCGATGAAGATGAAGCACCATGTCGCGATGATCCCGCTGCGGGCCAGCGGGGCCGTGATCTCCCGGAGGACCCGCAGCCGGCCCGCGCCGAGGATCCGTCCGGCCTCCTCCAGCTCGGGATGAATGCCGCGAAAGGTCGCGTCGGACTGGGAGTAGCCGACGGGCATCTCCTTGGTGACGTAGGCGACGAAGAGGATCCAGAGGCTCCCGTAGAGGAGGAGCGGCGGCCTCGTGTAGGCGACGAACAGCCCCACCGCGAGGACCACGCCCGGAATCACCAGCGGGGCCAGGGCCAGGAACGCCAGGAACTGGTGACCGAGGATGATCCGTCGATTGGCGATGTAGGCGAGCAGCGCGGCGAGCCCGCCTCCCACGCAGGCCGTCGCGATGCCCAGCTGGAGCGTATTGACGATGGCGGATTGGGTGGAGCTGTACTCGAAGAAGGTGAACCGGAAGTTCCCCAGCGTGAAGTTCTGCCACGTCATCGGCTGGGCCCACGCCCGGGAGAACGCGGCCTTCGTCAGGATCCCGTACGGGAGGAAGATCGCGCAGGCCATGACGGCGAGGCAGCCGAGGAGCGCCGGGTAGCGCCAGAGTCCGAGTTGGATGCTTCGCCGCTGCCCGGTCTTGCCACCCACGGAGGCGTAGCCGCGCCGGCCGAGGAGTTTCTTCTGCACGAGCAGGAGGAGCGCCGTCGCGAGCAGCAGCGGGATCGAGAAGGCCGCGGCCATCTCCACTTTGGGCGGGTAGTGGAAGAGGGCCCAGATCTGGGTCGTGATGGTGTGGAATCCGGCGGGCAGCGCCAGGATGGCCGGCGAACCGAACAGGGCGAGCGCCTGGAGGACTGCCAGGATGAAGCCGCTCAGGATGGCGGGGGCGACCATCGGAAAGGTGATCGTCAGCGCGACCCGGAGGCGCCCCGCGCCGAGAATGGAAGCGGCCTCCTCCAGGTCTGAGGCGATCAGCTCCAGCGTGTTGACGATCATGACGAAGACATAGGGGAAGGTGTAGATGGCGACGACGAAGACGAGCCCCGGCATGCTGAAGATGTTGAGCAGGGGCTCCTGGGCGCCGGTGAAGCCGCGGTAGAGCTTGTTCAGAAGTCCGGCGTTCGGCCCCGCGAGCATCACCCAGGCGAAGGCGCCGAGAAAGGGTGGCGTGACGAACGACGCCATGACCAGGCCGCGGATCACGCGTTTCCCCGGCAGGTCCGTCCGGGCCGAGAGCCACGCCAGCGGCGCGCCGATCGCCAGCGAGACCAGCCCGGCCCAGAAGGCCAACACCACCGTCTTCCAGATCGCCCGCTGGAGGTGCGGGTCGGTGAACACCTTGCCGTAGTGGGCGAGCGTGGGGCCTCCCTCGCTGCTCACGCTCACGTAGACGAGCCAGCCGAGGGGAAGAAGGATCAGGAGGGCCAGGGCGAGCGCCGCCAGGAGCCACACGGGGGCCGACCGATCGATTCCTTCGAAACGGGAGGGAAGCGGGCGGGCGACCGTCGCCGCGTGACTCAACGGCAAACCCTACGCCCCGAAGAGTTCCACGAAGCGCTTCTTGATCTCCTCGGTCCGTCGCTCCAGCTCTTCCGGATCAACGGGGAGAATCTTCAAATCGGACAGCTTCGGCTTGTCGGCAGGATAGGTCACCTCGGGGTGGGGAACGTAGAGGCCCTCGGCGTCGGCAAGGTATTGCAGCACCGCCCTCGCGAAGATGAAGTCGGTGAAGAGCCTGGC
>JACQWA010000412.1 GCA_016209425.1 Candidatus Rokuibacteriota bacterium | reverse complement strand
GCCCCCTCCTGACCGCGGGCTTGCCCCCTTGGTTGAGCGCATACGCTACCACGGCCTGAGAAGGAAATCAACCTCCGCCCTCAGCGCTCGACCGAGAGGAGCGGGGCATCGCCCCAGAGGCGCTCGAGCGCGTAAAATTTGCGGGTTTCCTCCAGGAACACGTGCATGACGACGTCGCCGTAATCCAGCAGCAACCAGCCGCTTTCCGGTACCCCCTCGCGGTGACGCTCTCGGACCCCCTCGGCCTTGAGAACGTGCCGGATCGCCTCGCTGATCGTTTCGATCTGGATCGTGGAGTTGCCGCTGCAGATCAGGAAAAAGTCAGCGACCCCTGAAATTCCCTGGAGGTCCAGCACCAGGAGATCCTCGGCCTTCTTTTCCACGGCCGCCCGCGCGCCGAGCTGGACTTTTTCCTTCGCGGTCATGACCCGCCTGCGCTCTCCTCGCGATAGAGGCGACGCTCCAGGATGTAGGCTCGCACCGGCTCTGGCACGCGATAGGCGAGCGAGCGCCCCTCGCGGGCGCGCCGTCTCAGCTCGGAAGACGAGATCGGCAGCGAGGTAGCCGCCACGAGGAACACCCCCTTGCCGATCTCCGCCGGCGGTCGCAACGGTGGAACGCGAATCCAGCGCTCCTGCTCGATCTCCTTCAACACCTTCTGGGCCTGGATCCCCTCCGGATCGAAGGCCGAGCCGGCGCGGGGGATCACCACCAGGCGCGCGAGCCGCGCGAGCCGCTGAGGATCCCTCCAGGAGAGGAGATCCAGAAAGGTTTCAGATCCGAGGATGAGATGAAGCTCCAGGTCCCGCCCGCCCGCCCCTTTCAACGCCTGGAGGGTGTCCACCGTGTACGAGGGTCCGGGTCGGCGCAACTCCAGATCCGAGATGGCGAAGTGCGGGTTGCCACGGATGGCCAGCTCGGTCATCGCGTAGCGGTCCTGGGCCGGGGCGAGCCCGCGGGCCGGCTTGTGAGGAGGCTCGGAGGCGGGTACGAACAGGATCGGGTCGAGCTGGAGGAGTTCCAGGATCTCGTCGGCGAGGAGGAGGTGACCCAGGTGAACGGGGTTAAACGACCCCCCGAAGACGCCGACTCGCGGCAACGCCCGGCTACTCCCGTACCTGGCCGTCGCCGAGGACCACGAACTTCGTGGTGGTCAGCTCTTCCACCCCGACCGGGCCGCGCGCGTGGAGCTTCGACGTGGAGATGCCCATTTCCGCGCCCATGCCGAACTGACCCCCGTCCACCAGCCGGGTGGAGGCGTTCACGAGCACGCACGCCGCATCCACCTCCTGAGTGAACCGACGCGCGCGCCGGTAATGCGAGGTCACGATGGCCTCGGCGAGCCCGGAGCCGTGGGTGCGGATGTGGGAGACCGCCTCCTCGAAGCTGTCCACCACCTTTACCGAGAGGATGAGGTCCAGGTATTCGGTGTCCCAGTCCGCTTCGGTCGCCGGCCGGGCCTCCGAGATGAGGGCGCGCGTCTGCGGGCAGCCCCGGATCTCCACCCCCGCGTCGAGGAGACGCGGGGCGAGCGCCGGCAGGAAGCGCCCGGCCACCGCCCGATGCACCAGGAGGGTCTCCATGGCGTTGCACACGCTGGGCCGGTGAACCTTGGCGTTGAACGCGATCTCGACGGCCATCGCCAGGTCGGCGTCCTCGTCCACGAAGACGTGACAGAGGCCCTTGTCGTGCTTGAGGATCGGGACCGTGGAGCGCTCCGTCACGAGCCGAACGAACTCCTCGCCGCCCCGCGGGATAATCAGATCCACATAGCGGTCCAGGGTCAGGAGCGCCAGCACCGCGTCGCGGTCCGGGATGTCGATGAACTGAATCGCCTCGGGCGGCACGCCGACCTTCTCCATGGACTTGGCGAGCACGGTGGCGATCATCGAGTTGGACTCCAACGCCTCGCTCCCGCCTCGGAGGATCACCGCATTCGCCGCCTTGATGCAAAGTCCGGCGGCATCGGCGGTCACGTTGGGGCGCGACTCGTAAATGAACCCGACAACGCCGAGCGGGACCCGCACCTTCGCAATCTCGATGCCGTTGGGGCGGCGCCAGCCCTCGACGGCCTTTCCGACCGGATCAGGCAACCCCGCCACCTGCCTGAGCCCCGAGGCCATCTCCTCGATGCGGCTCTCGGTCAGCGTCAGCCGGTCGAGGAACGCGCGCGGGTACCCCCGGCTTCGGGCGCGGTCCAGGTCTGCCCGATTCGCCTCCAGGATCATCGCCGCCTTTTCCTCCAGCCCGCGAGCCATTTGGATGAGGCCGTCGTTTCTGACCTTGGTCGAGCAGAGGGCCAGTGCGCGGGATGCCTCCTTGGCCGCCCGCGCCTTGGCTTCCACCGTCTCCCGGATCTCCATGCTCTTCCCTCCTCCCGCTACAAGAGGACGAGGTTGTCGCGATGGATCACCTCGTCGAAGCTCTTGTACCCGAGACGCTCCTCGAGGGCCGCGGTCTTGGCACCCCGGATCTTTCGCAGCTCAGCCGCATCGTAATTGGTGAGCCCCCGCGCAAATTCCTTGCCGTCCACCGCGGTGAGCGACACCACCTCACCGGCGTGAAACTCCCCCTCCACGTCGACCACCCCCGAGGGCAGGAGGCTCTTGCCCCGGTCGGTCAGGGCGCTCCGCGCCCCGGCATCCACTGTGAGCCGCCCCTGGGGGGGCACCGCGAAGGCGATCCAGCGCTTCCGCGCCGCGAGCCGGTCGCCTTTGGGAACGAAGTAGGTTCCCACCGGCTCCCCTCTGAGCACGCGGCGCAGGGTGCCGGGCTCCCGGCCGCTGGCGATGACCATCGGGATCCCCGACGATATCGCCTTCTGAGCCGCCTCGAGCTTCGTGCTCATCCCGCCGACCGAGACCTGACCCTCGGCGTCCCAGACCAGCCGCTCGATCTCCGCCGTCACCGCCTCCACGGTCTCCAGCCGCCGCGCTCCCTGATCGCGGCGCGGATCCCCCGTGTAGAGCCCGTCCACGTCGGTCAGAAGCACGAGGAGGTCGGCGTCAATGAGATGGGCGACCAGGGCCGCCAGGTTGTCGTTGTCCCCGACTTTAATCTCCTCCACTGCGACGGTGTCGTTCTCGTTGACAATCGGCAACACGTGAAACCCGAGAAGCGCCTGGAGCGTATTCCGAGCGTTCAGGTACCGGGAGCGCTGGCTGATGTCCTCCTGGGTGAGGAGCACCTGCGCCACCCGGATCCCGTACCGCGCGAAGGCCTGCTCGTAGTGCCACATCAGCGCGGATTGGCCCACCGCGGCCGCCGCCTGCTTCTCGGGGATCGAGCGCGGCCGACGGGTGAGGCCCAGGCGGGCCATCCCCGAAGCGATCGCGCCGGATGACACCAGGACGACCTCTTTGCCGTCGTTGGCGAGCGCGGCCAGCTCATCACCCAGCGCGCCAATCCGATCGGGGTCCAGGCCGCCGGCCGCCGCGGAGGAGATCAAGCCGCTCCCCACCTTCACCACAAGCCGCTTGACCTTCGGGAGGGCCCGGCGCGCGGGGGACAGGGTCAGCTGGCGGCTTTGGCCCATCGGTCGTGCTTGAGGCGCTCGGCAACCTCCCGCATGAGCTCCTGGAGCCCCTGCCCCGTCACCGCGGAGACCGCAAAGAACGGAAGGCCGATGCCCCGGGCCAGCTGTTCCACCTCCCGACGTCGCGTCTCGCTCCCGGGGAGGTCGGTCTTGTTGGCCACCAGGACCTGAGGCCGACGCGCCAGCTCGGGCGAAAAGGCCCTGAGCTCGCCAAGGGTCGCATGGAAATCGTCCACCGGGCTGCGGCCGGTGGCAGGGTCGAGATCAATCAGGTGGAGGAGAAGCCGGGTCCGCTCGGTGTGGCGCAGGAAGCGAATGCCGAGCCCTTTCCCCTTGGAGGCGCCGGGAATCAGGCCGGGCAGATCGGCGATGACGAACGACCGCCCTTCCTCCACCCGGACCAGACCCAAGGTCGGCACGAGCGTGGTGAAGGGGTAATCGGCAATCTTGGGGGTCGCCGCCGAGACTCTGGAAACCAGCGTCGATTTGCCCGCGTTGGGGAACCCGATGACGCCGACGTCGGCCAGGAGCTTGAGCTCCAGGTGAAGCCAGCGCTCCTCGCCCGGTCGGCCCAGGTCCGCCCGGCGCGGCGCGCGGTTCGTCGCGCTCACAAATCGGAGGTTCCCGCGTCCGCCCCGGGCGCCCCGGGCGACCTGCAGCCGCTGGCCAGGGGCGAGCAACTCCCCCAAGCGTTCCCCGGTGGTCCGATCGGTGACAATGGTCCCGACGGGAATTTTCAAGATGAGGTCGGCGCCGCTGGCCCCGTGCTTCCCCCCACCCTTGCCGTGCTGACCGCGCTCGGCGGCGTAGTGGCGCTGATAGTGATAATCGAGGAGCGTGTTGACCGCCCGGTCCGCCTCGAGCCAAACACTCCCGCCGTCACCCCCGTCGCCGCCGTCGGGGCCGCCTCGGGGGACATACTTCTCGCGGCGGAAACTCACGCACCCGGCCCCCCCGTCTCCAGCCTTGACGAAGAGATCGATTTCGTCGACGAACATCAGGCTCCCCGGAGGTTCCCGGGGCAGATCAGGCGGGGGTGCCGGAAACGCTCACGTATCGCGAGTCGCCCCGCCGCTCGAAGCGGACATACCCTTCGGCTCTGGCGTAGAGGGTGTCGTCCGAGCCGCGGCCCACGTTGGTCCCGGGCTTGAAGCGCGTCCCGCGCTGCCGGACCAGGATACTTCCGGCGGTCACGAACTGCCCGCCAAAGCGCTTGACCCCCAGCATCTGGGGGTTCGAGTCACGGCCGTTTCTTGAGCTGCCGACACCTTTCTTGTGGGCCATGCGTCACACCTCGATTTGCGTGATGCGGACCGACGTAAAGGGCTGACGGTGTCCCCGCTTCCGTCGGTAATTCTTCCGCCGCTTGAGCTTCACCACGGTCAGCTTGGCGCCCTTGCCGTGGCGGACCACCTCTCCGACCACCTTCGCGTTGGCCAGGGCCCTCGCCCCGACGGTCAGCTGACCATCCCGGTTAGCCATGAGAACCTGCCGGAACTCCACCGACCCGCCTTCGGTCTCGGGCAACCGCTCGACCCGAATCACCTGACCTGGGACAACCCGGTACTGCTTCCCGCCGACCTCAATCACCGCTTCCATGGATTCGAAGACCTCTGAAAAAGTAAAAAGCGCTGGACGCTTATTCGACCACGGGTCAACCGAAAAAGTCAAGGAGAAGGGCGTTGGCAGCGTTGGCACCGCGTCTCGGCCAGACGCACCAAAGAGCTCGAAATAGTGGAAACCGCATTAGGTGTAGGAGCCCTCCAGGAGAGGCTTGCCTCGAAACATAACCGGCGCCGCCTCCCAGCGGTAGGGGAGCTGGACGTGGCCGCCTGGCTCCCGGATCGCTTCTAACGCCTTGAACGTGTCCCGGAGGACGTTCAGCTGCTTCTCGCGGTTCCCGGGCTCCCCGAGCATGCTGCCCCGGGGGAAGCGCACGTGCACCCAGCGAGGCGGATTCACCCGCTCCGTCGCCGCGGGATTGTTCGAGAGCGAGATCGTCGGGATCCCCCAGGCTTCGATCTCGCGCTGCACCAGTCCGCCGGACTGGTGGCAGATCGGTCAGACGGGAATGACGAGGGCGACATCCACACCCTCGGTCTTCATCCTGGAGGCGATGCCCGGAGCCGTCCCGGCCGCGAGGTCGGCGGCGCGGGTCACATAGCCCATCGTGCTGTAGTGGGTCGGGGCCAGGCGACCGATCACGCCGGCGGCCTCGAGCTCGACCAGCCGCTCGAGCGGAAAGATCGTGTTCATGTCGGCCTCGGCCACCTCGTGGGGGAAATGCGGGTGGGCGATCGCGAGCCCGCGCAGGTCCACATCCCGGGGCAGGGCCCGGAACCCCCAATCGCCCTCGAGCGCTGCGCCATCGAAGGCCGGGTCGACGCCAGGACGGTAGAGCCCCCCGGTCGTCACGACGGCCGCAGCGCTCTGCGCCACGGGCTTGCCCACTGGGGTCCAGGGCGCTTCGCGAAACGCCGGCCAGGGATACGTCTTGAAGGCCGGCGCGTACTGGTGCTGGGCGATCAAGGGCGCGGCCTCGCGCCACCAGAGAGCGTACTTGGTGCGAAACTCCCCCAACCATTGAGAGTCGCTCTTCACGGGCGGCATGAAATCCTCCTCGGCGAGCCGGCGAACCAGCCCACGCACTGCCGCCATGGGCAGCGGAGATCGGCGAACACCCAGCCGCGGCACAGGTCTCGGCCAGGATCGCCGAGTCCAAGCGGGAACAGCAGCATCCAGTGGTCGAGCATGATGACCTCCCCTCACGCCACCGCCAGGTACCGCGCCAACCGCTGACGGAGGAAAAGCCGCGAGCGATGGATCCGCGACTTCACCGCGGGCAGGCTGATCCCCAGCAATTTGGCGATCTCCGGATTGGGCATCCCCTCCACGTCGTGGAGGAGGAATGTGGCCCGGTAGTCGGCGGGGAGGGCGTCAACGGCCGCACTCAGGACATCCCGGAGTTCCCCGCGAAGCACGGGCTCCTGCACCTTGGCCGACCAGTCCGCGACCGGCTCGACGTGGTGGCCCGCTTCGTCAAACTGGGGGAGCAGCGCGTCCCAGGAGATTTCCGCGTGATCCCTGCCGCGGCGTCCCCGGAGCTTCTGGTAGGCGGTGTTGGCGGTGATCCGGTACAGCCAGCTCCCGAAGGCCGCTTCGCCCTTGAACGTGAGGATTTTCCGGGCCGCGGTCCAAAGCGCGTCCTGGGCCACCTCCTCGGCGTCTTCCTGATTGCCGGTAATCCGAAAGGCCAACCGGTAGACGCGCTCGCCGTACTGCCTCACCAGCGATTCAGCGGAACCGCGCTCCCCGCGTCTGAGCTGCCCCACCAAGGCCTCGTCGCGATCACGCGTGGTCCGTTCCCGCGGAGCTCCCCGCCGCATCGGCAGATCCTCCAGCGCCGGCGAGCTCATGGCCGCTGCCCCCGCGCGTAGAGGGAGAGGTGAGCCTTGAGCTCGCCCACGCACGTCTCCATCACGTGGATTTCTTTCGTCACCTTCGTCATCAGGATCGCCCCCTCGAGCGCCGCGACGAGGAAATGCGCGAGGCCGGCGGCCTCGCACTCCGGCGCCAGGCTGCCCTCGGCCTGGGCCTGCGCCAGCGCCTCAGTCAGCCGCTCGCGCCAGAGGGTGAAGATTTCAGCCAAGCGCCGGCGAAACCCCTCGTGCACGTCCGACAGTTCGGAGGCCAGGTTGCCCATGGGGCACCCACCCACGCAGTTCCGTTCCCGCTGGGTCTCCAGGACGCGATCCAAGAACGAGCAGATCTTGTCCAGCGGCTTGGCGGTCGCGTCAGAGAGGCTCGGCTCAACGGTCCGCTGGATAAATGCCCGAACGACCTGGTCGAGAATTGCGTAGCCGAGCTCTTCCTTGCTCTTGAAGTAGTAGTAGAAGTTGCCCTTGCCGACCCCGCTCGCCTTCAGGACGTCGTCCAGAGAAGTCGCATGATACCCCTTGAGGTGCATGAGTCGGCTGGCGGCGCCCAGGATTTGATCCCTGGTGGGTTTCGCGGTTCTGACTATTGAAGCCATAGCAGTGTACCAACCGGTCGGTACAAATCCTATCTACTTAGATAACGGCCGTCAAGAAAAAGATTCGCCAAGCTGGACAAACAGAAAGAAACGCCTACGATGTCAAATACTTATCGAACCAGAGGCGGATCTTCTCCCAGGCGTTTTTGGCCGAATCGGGATGGTAGGAGGCACGTTCATTACAGAAGAACCCGTGGGCTTTGCCGAACCCGTGCCCGGCCCCCGGCCTCCGGGTAGACCTTGACCTCGAACGTCTTGCCGAGCCATCTCAGGGTTTCTTCCAGCTTGCGCACCTGCTCGGGCGAACGCCGCGGCCGCCTTGAGGTCGGCGGCGTGCTGACAGGCCGAGAGGAAGGCCATGCGTCCGCCCATGCAGAAGCCCGTGATGCCGATCCGCTCGGCGCGGACCTCCTTGAGCCTTGAGCCCCTTCAGATAGGCGATCACGGCCCCGATCCCGGCCATCACCGTGGTCACGTACCCTTCCCGGACGATGCGCTCGGCCACGTCTTTGATGTGGCCGTTGAGCCCGAAAGCCTCCATGACAACAATGACCGCGGGATGCGGACGTCCCGAGGAAGGCAGGAAGAGGTACACGGGCATCTTTCCGTCGGCTGTGGCCAGGTGAATGGTCTCGGTGCGAAGGTCCATGAAGCGCTCCTTAGCCAGAGGATGAGTGCCGAAACCTAGCACGCGGGCGGACGGGGCGTCATGCAAGCCGTGGGCGCGCGCCGCTAGAACCGCCGTTTCGAGCGCGCCCCCACGCCTTCGGCGTGGGTCCCCGGCCCCCGCAACCCCGCCCCCCTCCGAGGAACTAGAAGAGGCCGTTGGCCACCCGGATCGTCAGCTCCACCAACGGTGTTGGATACACCCCGAGGCCCACGACGCCCAGGATGCAGATCAGGATGGCCAGCGCCAGGGGCGGCGAGACGGCAATCCGGCCGGGGCGCTGAGGCGCCTCGATGTACATG
Source organism: Candidatus Rokuibacteriota bacterium (assembly GCA_016209425.1). GTDB lineage: Bacteria > Methylomirabilota > Methylomirabilia > Rokubacteriales > CSP1-6 > JACQWA01. The sequence goes on along the minus strand of JACQWA010000412.1, from coordinate 9,830 downwards.
CGCTTGGCCACGATCAGGTAGTAAAAGAGCGCCACCACGGTCAGGACGGCTCCCAGCAGCACAAGCCAGTACAGCCCCGCCTGGGCGGCGGCCCAAAAGACGTAGAGCTTGGCCCAGAACCCCGCGACGAACGGGATCCCCCCGAGCGAGAGGAGGGAGAGCAGCATGGCCAGGGCGAGGAGGGGCGAGCGCTGCGCCAGCCCCCGGAGGGCATCCAGGTGCACCGAGCCCTCCGCCTGGGCCACGGTCTCCACCACCAGAAACGCGCCCATGTTGCCGAAGACGTAGGCCACCAAGTAGAAGAGGATCATCGCGGTTCCCGAGGCCGACACCGCAGCGAGGCCGACGAGCATGTAGCCGATGTGGGCGATCCCCGAGTAGGCGAGCAACCGCTTGGCGTTCTGCTGGGGCAGCGCCATCAGGTTCCCCGCCACGATCGTGATCGCCGCAAGCCCGGCCAGAATCGGGACCCAGAGCACCACCCGATCTCCCACACCCTCGAGGTACACCCGGAAGATCGCGACGAACCCGGCGGCCTTCGGGGCCACCGAGAGCCAAGCCACGAACGGCGTGCTCGCGGCCTCGTAGGTGTCCGGCACCCACATGTGGAACGGAAAGGCCGCGATCTTGAACCCGAACCCCCCCAGCACGAGGAGCAATCCCAGGACAAGAAGCGGATCCCCGGCCTCCAGGGCCGGAGGGACGCCGGCCAGCGCGGTGGTCCCCGTCGCAGCGTAGACGAAGGAGAGCCCGTAGGCCAGGATGGCCGAGGACACGGTCCCCACCAGGAAGAACTTCAGCGCCGCCTCCACCGCCTCGGCCTCGCGCTTGAGGAACCCGGAGAGCACGTAGAGCGGGATGGACATCAGCTCGAAGGCCACGAAGAGCAGGATCAGCTCGCGCGCGGAAGCCAGGGTCAGCATCCCGAGCAGGGAGGCCAGGAGCAGGAGGTAGTACTCGGGCGCCCGCCGACGGAAGGCCGGGTCGGGGAGCGACAGCGACCCCAGGATCCCGATGAAGGTGGCGAGCAGGAAGAGCTGCTTCGCGAAGAGCGCGAGGCCGTCCAGCACGAAGGCGTCGCGGCCGCCGCCTGGCGAGGGCTCGAGGAAGAACGATCCGACGGTCAGCGCCAGCACGCCAACGGCGGAAAGCAGGCCGGCGAGCCGGCGATCGTCGCCGTGGGAGACCGTGCCGACGGCGAAGACGCCCAGCATGAGCAGGGCCAGACCGATCTCAAGGGCCAGCCCGCTCACGGCAACACCTCGGATCTCATGGAATCTCCCTGTCGAGCGCCGGCTTTGCCAGCGCAACCCCCGGGGGGAGGGGGCGCCAGCCCCCCTCCGAGTGCTTTCACGGCCACGCCCCAAGCCGGGTCAGCAGCGGCAGCGTCGCGGTATCGATCGGCCCGATGGCGAGCCCCGGCACCATCCCGAAGAGCACGATCACGAACATGAGGAGCACCAACGCCACCCACTCCGGCCCCTTGGCATCGGGGAGGTCGTGGAACTCGCCGTGAAGGGGCGCCGGTCCCCAGAAGATCTGCTTCACCACGCGGAGGACGTAGACCGCGGTGAGGAAGGTCCCAGCCACCGCCGGGAAGAGCCACCACGAATGAGTCGAGCGCCAGGCGCCCAGGAAGGTCAGGAACTCGGCCACGAAGCCGGCGGTGGCGGGCAATCCCAGCGACGAGAGCCCTCCCACCGTGAACGCCGTGGCGATCCCCGGCATCATCCGGCCAAACCCCCCCATGCGGAAGATCTCCCGCGAGTGCGCCTTCTCGTAGACGAGGCCGACCAGGGCGAAGAAGAGCCCGGTCATGATCCCGTGGGCGAACATCTGGAAGACGGAACCGTTCAGCCCCGCCTCAGTCAGGGTGGCCGCCCCCAGGAGCACGATCCCCATGTGGGAGACGGAGGAGTAGGCGATGACATACTTGAGGTCGGTCTGGGCCATGGCGGAAAGCGCGCCGTAGATGATGTTGATGGTCGCGATCGTCCCTATGAGCGCGACCCAATCGTGCGTGCCCTCGGGCAAGAGCCCCATCCCGAGCCTGACGATCCCGTAGGCTCCGAGCTTCATCAGAACCCCGGCGTGGAGCATGGAGACGGCGGTGGGGGCCGAGGAGTGACCGTCGGGGGACCAGGTGTGAAGGGGCCAAATGCCGGCCAGGACCCCGAACCCCCCGTAGAAGAGGAGGAACACCCAGCGCTGGACCACCGGGTCAAAGGCGGCGCCTTCCATCTCCAGAAAGCTGAACGACGAGCCCCCCGCGGCCATGTAGAGGGCGAGGATCCCCACGAGGATGAAGGCCGACCCGAGGAGCAGGTAGAGGGTCAGCTTCATCGCGGCGTACTCCTTGGAGCCGACCCCGGTCTCCCGGATCGCCCAGCCGAAGATGCCGCGCGGACGAATCTGGGCCGACGTTCCCCAAATCCCGATGAGCAGGTACATGGGGAGGACGGCCAGCTCGTAGAACAGAAAAAAGAGAAAGAGATCCAGGGAAACGAAGACGCCAAAGACACCGGTAACGAGGGTCAAGAGCAGCGCGTAGAACTCCTGGCTCCGCGTCGCCACGGTCCAGGAGGCAAAGACTCCCGAGAAGATGATGATGGCCGTGAGGAGCACCAGCACGAGGCTGATCCCATCCGCCCCGATCTCGTAGGAAATGCCGAGGAGCGGCACCAGCGCGACCTTCTCGTAGAACTGAAAGCCGGCGGCGTCCGCGTCGTACGCGACATAGACCACGACGGACAGCAGGAGCGAAATTCCCGTGGCCACCGCCGCGATCAGCCGCACCGCCAGCGGGTGGTGCCGGGCCGTAAACATGATGAGCACCGCTCCCGCGAAGGGCGCCCAGGTGATGAGCGTGAGGATCGGCACGCCGTTCAGGCCCATCAGTGCCAGTAGCTCCAGACGATCACGAGGAGGAGACCGAAGGCCACCCCGTAGAGATAGTCCTGGGCCCGGCCCGTCTGGATCCGTCTGAGGCGATCGCCTCCGCGCATGGTCCACGCGCTCGCCAGATTGACCAGGCCGTCCACCAGGTAGCGATCCACCCACCCCACGACCCACGAGAGGCCGAGGATGACGCCACGATAGATGCCGCCGTAGAGGTCGTCGAGCCAGAACTTGCGCAGCGCGGCAACGTAGAGCGGACGGACTCTCCGCGCCAGCATCTCGGCGCTGACGGCGCGCCTCTGGTACGTCAACCACGCGAACGCAATGCCCGCCAGGGCCAGCCCCAGCGAGAGCGGCGAGATCCAGCTCGGCCCGTGAGCCTCCTCCCCGCCGCCGCCCACGGCGAACAGGATCCCGACACCGGCGGTCAGCCCCGCCAGCGTCCAAAGCGGCCCGCCCATCACGAGCGGAGGGTCGTGGGGGTGTCCCTCGGCGTGGCCGGTGGCGAAGAAGACCACGAAGACGACGCGGAACATATAAAAGGCCGTGAGAAAGACCGTCAGGGCCAGCATCAGGAAGGGGACCGTGAGCCCCCCTTCCCAGACGCCCGCGAGGATCGCGTCCTTGGAGAAGAACCCGGCGAACGGCCAAATACCCGCGAGCGCCAGCGTGCCGACGAGGAAGACGATCCCGGTCTGGGGCATCGCGCCGAAGAGGCGCCCCATCTTCCAGATGTCATTGGTGCCGACCGCGTGAATCACCGCGCCGGCGCCCAGGAAGAGGAGCGCCTTGAAGAGCCCGTGGGTCAAGAGGTGGAAAAATCCTGCCCCCACCGCGCCGGCGCCCAGGGCCGCCATCATGTAGCCCAGCTGGGAGACCGTGGAGTACGCCAGCACACGCTTGATGTCCGCCTGGACCAGACCCAGCGTGGCGGCCAGGAGGGCCGAGAAGGCGCCGACCCAGCCGATCAGCACCAGGACGTCGGGGGTCTGGAGGAAGAGCGGGTAGGCGCGGGTCACGAGGTAGACCCCCGCGGCCACCATGGTCGCCGCGTGGATGAGCGCGGAGACCGGCGTGGGCCCCTCCATCGCGTCGGGGAGCCAGACGTGGAGGGGAAACTGGGCGCTCTTCCCCACGGCGCCCAGATAGATGAGGAACATGATGAGCGAGAGTCCCCCCAGGGGGAGCGTCTTGTCGTCCGCCATCTTGAAGAGCTCGGAGAACCCGAAGGTCCCGGCCTGCGCCCAGAGGAGGACGATGCCGAGGATGAACCCCAGGTCCCCGGCCTTCGTCACCCAGAACGCCTTCACCGCAGCCCGCGCCGCCTCGGGCTTGGCATACCAGAAGCCGATCAGGAGGTAGGAGCAGAGCCCCACCAGCTCCCAGAAGATGAACATCTGGAGGAAATTCGAGGCGAGGACCAGGCCGATCATCGAGAAGGCGAAGAGCGAGTGGTAGGCAAAGTAGCGTCCGAGCGCCGGCGCGGTTTCGTCTTCCAGGTAGCCCAGCGAGTACAGCTGGACGAGGAACGAGACGAGGGCGACCAGGACGAGCATGACCGCCGCCACCGAGTCCACGAGCACCCCGACAGTGGCAAGCGCCCCACCCTCCGCCGGGAGCCAGCTCCAGGCGAGCTCGACGGTATCCGCGCCGGCTTCCGGGAACGTCCGCCAGAGGATCAGCGCGGCGAGGAGGGAGCCGCCCACGGCCGCGACGCTCAGCGCTCCCGCCGCCCTGCCGGCGCGGCGCAGCGGAGCCACCACGGCGAGGAGGACAAACGCGCCAAAGGGCAGCCCGAGCGCCGCCAGGGCCAGCGTACCGGCGTCGATCATTTCCCCTCGGAGGGGGGGGTTGCCCCCCTTCCGATTCCTCCCCCCGGAGGTTGCGCGGGTCGGGGACCCACGCCGAAGGCGTGGGTGCGCGCTCGAACAGGCGCGGGCCTGTCCCACGGCGCCGCAGCGCCGGACACAAGGTGTCTCATTCGCGCGATCAGCCCTTTAACAGATTCAGGTGATCGGCTTCCACCGTGCGCCGGACGCGGAAGATCAAAATGACGATGGCGAGCCCGACGGCGACCTCGGCCACGGTGATGGAAATGGTGAAGAGCGTGAAGACCAGGCCCGCGGGGTCCGCGGCGTAGCGGGCGATGGCCACCAGGTTGACGTTGACCGCGTTCAGCATCAGCTCGATGCCCAGGAGGATCCCGATGGCGTTTCGTCGGGTCAGGACCCCGAAGAGCCCGATGCAGAAGAGGACGGCCGCCAGGATCAGGTAGGGCTGGAGGCCCATCACTCCTCCTTCCGCGCGAAGAAGAGGGCACCCAGGAGCGCGGCGAGAAAGAGCACCGCCAGCAGCTCGAACGGCAGCACGAAGCGGGTGAGGAGATCGCGGCCGATGGCCTGGGTCAGGTCCGCCGGCGGAGGGGGCGGCGTCTGGGGGAGCGTCGCCCGGGTCACGAAGATGATGATCGCGATCAGCACCGCGAGGGAGACGAGGCCGCCGTTGACGATCCCGCGGTTGGTCTGGACCAGCCGCTCCCCCACGAGCCGCTCGGTGACGACGATGGCGAAGACCACGATGGTGATCACGCCGCCGGCATAGAGGAGGATCTGGACCGCGGCCAGAAACTCGGCCTGGAGGAGGAGGAACAGTCCGGCGGTGGCGACCAACGCCAGGGCCAGGTAGAGCACGGAGTGGAAGAGGTTCTTGGAGAGGACGACGGCGAGACCGGAGGCGAGGAGCACCAGGGCCAGCCCCCAGAAAGCCGCCGCCTCGAGGCTCACCCGTGGGCCTCCTTGGCTTCCCCCTTTGCCACCTTGGGCGGCGCCTGCATCTCCCTCAGCTTGGTGCCCGTAGCCCAAGAGGGCTGAAACTGCTTCCCCAGAGTGTGGAGGCGATCCTTGTCGAGCAGGAGTTCCCGGCGGTCGGAGGTGGCCAAATCGAAGGTCTTCAGCATGATGATGGCGTCCGTGGGACAGACCTGGACGCAGAGCTCGCAGAACTCGCAGGCGTAGAGCTCGAGGGTGAAGGTCTTCGCGTAATTCCGCTTCTCCCCCTTGAGCATCTCCACCTTGATGACCTGGGGCGGGCAGACGTACTCGCAGAGGCGACAGCCGATGCAGTTCTCGTCGCCGGTCTCGGGGTCGTAGGTGAGCGCCAGGATTCCCCGGAGGCGGTCGGGGTACGGGCGGACGACGTCCGGGTAGTGAACCGTCACGGGTGTTCTGAACAAGTTCTTCAGCGTGATCGTCATCGCCGCGGCCACCGCCCGCGCGGTCTGCCAGCTCTCCCCCCAAAATCCCGTCCCGTTACGCGACATGGCCGCCCCCGAGCGCCACCCAGAACCCGGTGGCCATGAGGAGAACCAGGGTGGCCGGGAGCAACACCTTCCAGGACAGCCCCAGAATCTGGTCCACGCGGATCCGGACAAAGCTCCAGCGCACCCAGGTCACGAGCAGGAAGATGAAGAGGGCCTTGAGGAGGAACCAGGCCCAGCCGGGAAGCCCAGGCCCGAGCCAGCCGCCGAGGAAAAGCAACGCGCCGAGGCAGGACACCCCGAACATGTGCGTGTACTCCGCCAGCTGGATCAGGGCGAACTTCATGCCGCTGTACTCGACGCGAAAGCCCGCCACCAGCTCCGACTCCGCCTCGAGAATGTCGAACGGCACCCGATTTTCCGACGCGATCGTCGCGACGATGAACGCCACGAACGCCAGCTGGCCGATGACCGGGTAGGCCACGAACCAGAGCCCCTCCTGGGCTTGGACGATCGTGGAGAGCTTGAGCGAGCCGGCGAGGAGGACCGGGATCAGAGCGGTCACGACGAAGGGGACCTCGTAGGAGATGATCTGGTTCACCGCCCGCATGGCCGACAGGAGCGCGTACTTGTTGTTGGACCCCCAGCCGCCCATGAACAGGCCCACGATCTCGAGGGAGGAGACCGCCAGGAAGAACAAAATCCCGATGTTCAGGTCAGCCAGCCCGAGGCCGGGCGCGAAGGGAATCGTGGCGAAGATGAGGAGGGAGGGGAGCAGGAAGACGATCGGGGCCAGGTTATAGACGGGCCGGTCGGCCAGGGCGGGGACGATGTCCTCCTTGATCAGGAGTTTGATCGCGTCGGCGATGGGCTGGAGCCAGCCGTGCGGCCGCCCCACCCGGTAGGGGCCGATCCGGGACTGCATCCGGGCGGCGAACTTGCGCTCGACGTAGGTCAGGTAGGTCACGATGAGAACCACCACGTTCAGCAGGACGAAGGCGGCGAGGACGTCGCGCATCATCGGTCCACTTCTCCGAAGACCGGATCCACCGACCCCATAATGGCGACCACGTCGGCCACCTTGTGGCCCGGCACGATATGGGGGAGGATCGCCAAATTGGAAAAGGAGGCCCCGCGCCACTTCATCCGGTACGGCTTGGGACTGCCGTCCGCGACCACGTAGCAGCCCACCTCCCCCCGGGGCCCCTCGACCCGGGCGTAGGCCTCGCCCTTCGGGATCCTCACCTGTCCCACCGACTTCAAAGCCGGCCGGGAGGAGATGGGCCCGGCCGGCAGACCGTCCAGGACGTGGCGGACGATCTTGATGGACTCCCTGAACTCCTGCATCCGCACGCGATAGCGCGCGTAGCAGTCCCCCGCCGTCTCCACGGGGATCTTGAAGTCGAAATCCGCGTAGGAGGAGTAGGGGTCGTTCTTCCGGATATCGAACTCCACGCCCGAGCCGCGGAGGAGCGGCCCGGCGATCCCGACCTCCTGCGCCAACTCCCGCGAGACCACCCCGACCGCCTGCGTCCGGACCAGAAAGGCCGTGTTCGCCTCCAGCATCTCCTCGTACTCGTCGATCCGCTGGTCGATGCGCTTCACGCTCTCGAGGCAGCGCGTGGCCCACCCTTCCGGCAGGTCGTAGCGCGTCCCGCCGACCTGGTGGAACCCGTAGAGGAGGCGGGCGCCCGTCAGCGCCTCGAAGAGGTCCAGGACCAGCTCGCGCTCCCGGAAGCAATAGAGGAACACGGTGGCGCCGCCCCCCAGCGCGCCCCCCAGGTCCAGGCACCAGGTCCCGAGCCAGAGGCAGTGGGAGGCGATGCGCTGGAGCTCGGCGACCAGGACGCGGAGGTACTGCGCCCGCTTGGGCACGTCGATCTTTCCGATCTTCTCGGCCGCCAGGACGTAGGCGAGCTCCGACGTCATGGCGGCCACATAGTCCGTCTTGGACGCGATGGACGGGTACTGGGCGTAGGTGAGCGTCTCGCCGAGCTTCTCGTGGCAGCGGTGGAGGTAGCCGATCACCGAGTCCATGGCCGCGATGGTCTCCCCCTCGAGGGTGAGGATCATCCGGAAGACCCCGTGGGCGGAGGGGTGCTGGGGCCCCATGTTCATCACGAGGCGCTCGCTCCCCCCGTAGCCGAGCTCGATGACCTTGCGGGCTTCCAGGTCGGGCATGTGCTACTTGAGCGGCGACGTTTCCGTCGGAGTCAGAATGATGGATTGCATCTCCGCCAGCAGCGGTAATCCCTTGTTGAGAAACGCCTGCCACTCCGGCTCCTGCATGACCTTCGCGCGCACCTCGGCGCGGTGATTCAGGTCGTTGTACGCCCAGAGATGGACGACCTGGTTGAGCTGGGCGACGTCGGTGGTCCACATGCCGACGATCTTCGAGTGTCTCTCCCGGACCGGCAGAATCTCCTTGAAGTGGCCGAGCCACGCGGGCGCCTTGCCCACGTGGGTCCGATAGGTCCGGAGCTCGAACACGTGGCTGCCGACGCCGATGGGGCGCGTGAGCGGAACGCCGTCCACGGCGTACAGGATCTTGTTCTCCTGGGCGAGCAACAGGGGGCGGATCTTCGGGAGGTACTCCTTCGTCCATCGCTCGTCCTGCCCCAGCGCCCGGCGCAGCCGCTCCCGCTCGTTCAGATCGGCGAAGCTCCAGAGGTGCACGTACTGGTTCAGCGTGCCGAACTCGGTCGTCCAGGCGCCTTCGAGCTTGCCGTACCTGTCGCCGCGGACCTTGCGCCCGATGTCGCGCGAGAGCTGGAGGTACTCGGCCTGCGTGCCGGGGATCAGCGTGTAGGTCCGCAGCTCATAAATCATGGCTCACTCCTATCGGTAGGGCGCATGAGGCGTGTCCACCGCGTAGTCCTTCCGGAGCGGGTGGCCCTCCCAGTCCTGCGACAGCAGGATGCGGCGCAGATCGGGGTGGCCCTCGAAGCGCACCCCGAACATGTCGTAGCACTCGCGCTCCATCCAGTCCGCGCCCCGGTAGCGCCCGGTGAGCGTCGGACAGCGGAGGTCGGCCCCCAGCCGGCACTTGGCCAGGATCCCCACGCCCTCGTCCAGATTCTCGACGCGGCAGACCACCTCGACCCCCTGCTCCTTCCAGTCCACCGCCGTGAGGAACGAGAAGAAGCGGCAACCGAGCGTTTCCTTGGCGAAGTCGAAGAACTCCTGCCAGCCCTCGACGGGAACCCCTTCGACCGTAAGCGACCGGCCTTCGCCGGCGGCCTCCAGGCCAAACCGCTCCTTGATCAGGGAGATCGCGCGGTCGGGGGTCACGGCGCTAGTCGGATTTTGTGGAGGTTTGGGCGCGGGTGCCTTTCTTCTGGAACTCGGCCACCTGCTCCTGGAGCTTGAGGATGCCGAACATCAGCGACTCGGGCGTGGGCGGGCAGCCCGGCACGTACACGTCCACGGGCACCACCCGGTCCACGCCCTTCACCACGTGGTAACCGTGTCGGAAGGGGCCGCCCGAGTTGGCGCAGGAGCCCATCGAGATCACCCACTTGGGGTCGGGCATCTGGTCGTAGATGCGCTTGAGCATGGGCGCCATCTTGATCGTGACGGTGCCCGACACGATCATCAGGTCCGAGTGGCGGGGGGAGGCCCACGTCACCATGCCGAAGCGCTCCACGTCGAAGCGCGAGGCGAAGGTGGCCATCAT
>JACQWA010000422.1 GCA_016209425.1 Candidatus Rokuibacteriota bacterium | reverse complement strand
TGTCCAGAAACTCATCGACCGTGCCGACAGCGCGCGGAAGCACGCCACCCCGCTGGATGAGCTGATCCTTCTTCCCGACGGGAGGGAACCCAAACGGGAGGAGGTCAAGCGGATCCTCGTCGCGTTTGCCCGGATCAAGCGGCTTGAGCGGCAGATCGAAAAGCTCCAGGCTCACCTCAAGGACCGGCGTCGCTCGGCGTCCACCCGCGCGAGCTATCGCTGCCTGATTGCTCGGCGCCGCGCGGTCATTCAACAGGTGGTGGCTGGCCTTCCCATCAAGCCAGCCCTCGTGGACGAGCTGGCGGCAGAGGTGCAGCGCCTGAACGAAGAGATCCAGAAGCTCGCGGCGGGCGCCACGGTTCGGCGGCGGGTGCAGCAGCTCCGCGCTCTGGAGGCCAAAATCGGGCTCCCCCGACAGCAGCTCCAGGGGCTTCTGGCGATCATCGCCGAAAAGCAGGGGGGCGTGCGTGAGGCCAAGCACGAGCTGGTCGAGGCGAACCTGAAGCTGGTGATATCGGTGGCCAAGCGATATCAGAGGAGTGACCTGTCGCTCCTGGACCTCATCCAGGAAGGCAACATCGGGCTCATGAAAGCGGTGGACCGATTCCAGTACCGCCGCGGGTTCAAGTTCTCGACCTACGCCACCTGGTGGATCCGGCAGGCCATCACCCGGGCGATCGCAGACCAGTCCCGGACCATCCGGATCCCCGTTCACATGGGTGAGGTCCTGCGCCAGCTCTCACGGGTGCACCGATCCCTCATGAACCAGCTGGGGCGCGAGCCGACGCTCGAGGAACTCACCCGGAGAACGGGCATTCCGGACAAGAAGATCCAGCTTATTCTGACATCTTTGCGCATCCCGCTATCGCTGGAGAGACCGGTCGGCGACGACTCCCAGCTCAGAGATTTTCTCGAGGACACCCAAACCGCTTCGCCCGAAAGCGAGCTCTTCGGCCGCGACTTGAGCCAGCAGGTGAAGCGGGCGCTGTCCACGCTTTCTGATAAGGAGCGGGAGATTCTCCGGCTCCGCTTCGGGATCGGGCGGGAAGGCGAACACACCCTGGACGAAGTCGGCCAGCGGTTCTCGGTCACCCGGGAGCGGATCCGCCAGATCGAGGCCAGAACCTTCGAGAAGCTGCGCCTCCGGAAGGCAAGCCTCAGCATGCTGATCAAGAGCTAGCCGAAGACCTTTTCTCCCTTTCGTAACTCAGGGAGGGCCCGCCCATGGAGCGCCAACAGGCGGGGCAGCGAATCCGGGAGCTAACGCAAAGTAATTATCCGGAATCCTGCGGAAGCTGAGCGGGAGTAAGCGGCAGCGGCGCGGGAAATAAGGAGATCGGGGGAGCGATCCGGCGACGAGACGACTCGGAGCGAATGGGGCTCTGCGCCAGCAAACGTTACGACGACAGCGCTGCGTCTTTGCGAGGAGAGGCGGCGATGTGGAAATGGGTAGGCGTGACGATCATATGCCAAGCTCGGCGCGAACCCGGACGTAGTGCAGGACCTGCTCTCGGCTGAGCATGCCGAGCAGCTCGTCGCCGGCGACGACCGGCATCTGGGCGACGTTGGCGTCGTCCATCTTGGCGAGCGCCCCCAGGAGATCCTCCTGGGGGGTCACCGTAGTGAGCCGGTCCGGGCGCGTCATGATCTCATCCACCCTCACCTGGCCCCACCGCTCCCGCGGAACCGCCTTCACCTCGTGCAGGGTCAGGAGGCCCCTCAGGTGGCCATCGTCCGCGATGAGGAAGCAGCGACGTCCCTTGCCCAGCACTTCCTCCTGAACCAGCCGGTCCAGCGGCAGGTCCCCCGCCACGCGCGGGCAGTCCCGCGTCATCGCGTGGGCCACCGTGACGCCGCTCAGCAGCTCGCGCAGGCTCGCCTGGGCGTAGCTGGCCGCGGCGGCGTTCTGGAGGAACCAGCCGATGAACGCCATCCACACCCCGCCCAGCACGTTGCCCCTGAGGACGGTGAGCACCCCCAGCCCGATGAAGCCGAAGGCCACGATCTGGCCGGTGACGGAGGCGACCTGCGTGGCCTGGTGGAAGCTCCCCGTCCAGCGCCAGACCACGGCCCGAAAGACGCGCCCGCCATCCAGCGGGAATCCCGGGATCAGGTTGAAGAGCGCCAGCGTGAGGTTGATTCGCGCCAGCCAGATCATCGGCGCGGCGACGACGGCGACGTCGCGCGTCAGGAGCCATGCCGTCCCGAACAGGCCGGCGAGCCCCAGGCTCGTCAGGGGCCCGGCGATCGCGATCCTGAACTCGACTCCGGGCGAGCCGGGGTCGCGGCCGATCTGCGCAATCCCGCCGAAGACGAACAGCGTGAGGCTCCGGATCGGAATGGCGTTCCGGAGCGCCACCCACGAGTGCCCCAGCTCGTGAACGAGGACCGAGCCGAAGAACAGGAGGCTCGCGGCGGCCCCGACGAGGGCGTACGTCGTGACGGGCCACCCCGGATACTTCTCGGGAAAGTACCCCCCCGCCAGCGACCAGCTGATCAGCCCGAACACCAAAAACCAGCTGAAGTGCAGCCCGATCGGGATGCCCCACACCCGCGCGATCGTCAGGCTGCCTTGCATCGCCGTCCCCGCCTCCTACTCGCTGATCGTCTTCTCCCGCTCGTGGAGGCAGAATTCCCCCACCGTCGGGGCCACGAGCCGCGCGTAGTCGGCGTACGAGAGCTGCACGACCTCCCGGTGGTTGCCGGCCTGGAAAAAGATCTCCTTGGCGCGCGGGAAGCAGGCGTCGATATACACCGGCATATCGTAGAGGTTGCCGAAGGGGGGCATCGCCCCGACGTCGCAGTCCGGGAAGAGCCGTCCAAATTCCCCCTCCGGGGCCAGCGACAGCTTCCGCTTCCCGGTCACGGTCCTGAGGGCGGTCAGGTCTATCCGGCACGCGGCCGGGAGCACCACCATCAGATATCCGCCGCCGTCCCCCCGGACCACGACCACCTTGGCGAGTTGCCGGCCGGGCACGTGGGTGGTGGCCGCAACCTCCTGGGCGGTGAACACCTGGCGGTGAGCCAACGTCTGGTACGCGATCCCCTGCTGATCCAGAAACCGCTGGAGCCGATCGTTGAGCGCCATGCCAACCTCCTTCTCACAGGTACGTCTTGAACCAGGCCACGGCGAGGGTGATCGCCTGGCGGAGGGCCGCCGGATCCCCGAACAGGTGATCCCCGGCCGGCACCACCTCCAGCCGCCGCGGCCCGCCGAGGCGAGGGAGGAGCTCCTCATTGAGGGCACGAATCGGGGCGTCGTGCTCGCCCACGACGAGCAGGGTCGGCGCCGCCACCCGGGGGGCGGCGGCTTCGGCTCCCTCCGGGTTCGCCGACCGGAGCACCAGCGCCCTGATCCGAGCGTCTTCCGCCGCCCTGAGGAGCGCGACCGCGGCGCCGGAACTGGCTCCCACCAGACCCATCCGGCCCCTGTCCACCTCCTCGAAGGTCTCCAGCAGGTCGAGGGCCGCGCCCAGGTCATCGACCTGCTGCGTCTGGGTGCTCTCTTGGAGGGCCCCTTCGCTTTCGCCGTGACCCGTGAAGTCGAAGAGAAAGGCGGCACACCCCGCCGCGCGCAGCGCCTCCGCCACCGCCCGATTCCGCGGGCTGTCCTTGCCGCTCCCCCAGCCGTGAGAAAACACCACGACCGGATGCGGTCCGCCCGCGGCGGGGACGAGCAACACGCCGGCAAGCTGGAGCCCCAGGGCGTTCTTGAACGAAACGCGGAGACCGGGCGCGGCGGGATCGGGTGGCGCCGCCGCCGGCCCCACAGGCGAAGGGCCGCGAGCAGCCCGCGCGAGCATCTCCACGACCTCCTCGTCCGTCACCGCGGAGAAATCGTCGTAGTACGCTCCGACGGCGACGAACGCCTCGTCCACGATCAGGCTCACGAAGCGATCGGCGGCGCGGCGAAAGCGCTCGGCCGCCTCCGCCGCCGCGCACGGCACCGCCACGGTGATCTCGCGGGCGCCGTGGCGACGGGCATACTCAAGGGTCGCACGCATCGTGAGCCCGGTCGCGAGGCCGTCGTCCACGAGGACGACGGTCGAACCGGGCAGATGGTGGGCCAGCGGCGGGACGCGGTAGAGCGCCATCCGGCGCTGGATCTCCGCCCAGACCCGCACCCTCGCTGCCTCCACGTCATCCGGGCCGAGCCCGAGCCCGGCGACGGAACCAGGATCGAGGATCATCTTCCCATCCTCGTCCAGGGCTCCGAACGCGAACTCGGGGGCAAACGGGGCCGTCAGCTTGCGCGCGTAGACGACCGTCAGCGGCGCGCCGAGCCGTTCGACGATCGGCAGCGCCACGGCGACGCCCCCGCGCGGGATGGCCGCCACGACGCACGGGGGGGCGATCAGCGGCGCCAGCTCTTCCGCCAGCGCCCGGCCCGCCTCAGCGCGATCCCGGAAGACCATGGGCGCCCCCTTACCAGAGAAAGGCCTCGACCGCCGTGGAGGTCACGGGGTACTCCTTCATCAGCGCCTTGAGCACGTCGCGCTCGGTGAGGATGCCCACCAGCTTGCCGCCCTCGACCACCGGGAGGCTCCCGACGCGTCCCTCGAACATGAGGACCGCGGCACGCGCGATCGTCGCGTCCGGGTCGGTGGTCACGACGGTCCAGGTCATCGCGTCCTTCACCCTCAGGTCCTCCAGCGCCTCACCCAGGCCCCGCAGGCGGCGTTGGGCGGTGAGCGAGAGCTGCTCGGCAAGGGCGGGCGCGAAGGTGGCCTGCCTCAGGTCCCGATCGGTCACGATCCCCACCAGCCGCCCCGTCTCGTCCACGACCGGCAGGTGCCGGAGCGCCTTCGTTCGCATGACCTCCATCGCGGTGCCGAGTGGCGCCTCGGGGTCGATCGTCAACGGATCAGGGGTCATCGCGTCCCGGACTCTCATGGGCTCCTCCTCAGGGGTAGATCCCCAGAATCATGATCGCCTCGGCCACCCGCTCGATGGCGCGGATCAGGGCCGCGGTCCGGAGGTCCACGCCCTTGTCCCGCGCGGTCGCCCCCACCTCCCGGAAGGCCCGCACCATCAGCCGCTCCAGCCGCTCGTTGATCTCCTCCTCGCTCCAGAAGAACGACTGGAGATCCTGCACCCACTCGAAGTAGGAGACCACCACGCCGCCGGCGTTGGCCAGGATGTCGGGGACGACCAGCGTCCCCCGGGCCCTCAGGATGGCATCCGCCTCGGGGGTGGTGGGGCCGTTGGCCCCCTCCACGACGAGCCGCGCCCGGACCCGCTCCGCGTTGGCGGCCGTGATCTCCTGCTCCAGGGCCGCGGGGATCAGGACGTCGCAGTCCGAGGCGACGAGATCCTGATTGGGGATCGGCTCGCCGCCGGGATAATCCGACAGGCCTCCCCTCTCGCGCTTGTGTCGCGCCAGAGCGTGGGGGTCCAGCCCCGCGGGGTTCAGCGTCCCGCCGCGCGAATCGCTCACGGCCACGATCCGAGCCCCCTCCGCGTGCAGGAGCGCCGCGCTGACGCTTCCCACGTTGCCGAACCCCTGCACGGCCACGCGCGCGCCCTTGAGCGGGAGGTTCATCTGGACGAGGGCTTCTCGCGTCGCGAACATCACACCGCGGCCGGTCGCCTCGGCGCGGCCGAGGGAGCCGCCCACCGGGACCGGCTTACCGGTGACGACCGCCGGGACCGGGTAGCCCCGATGCATCGAGTACGTGTCCATGATCCACGCCATGATCTGCGGCGTGGTGTTGACGTCCGGAGCCGGGATGTCCCCCTCGGGGCTCATCAGGACCGAGATCTCCGTGGCATAGCGGCGGGTCAGGTTCTCCAGCTCCTGAAGCGACAGGCGCTTCGGGTCGCAGACCACGCCGCCCTTGGCGCCCCCGTAGGGGAGGTTCAAAACGGCGCACTTCCAGGTCATCCACATGGCGAGCGCCCGCATCTCGTCCAGCGTCACGGCCGGGTGGTACCGAATCCCGCCCTTGGTCGGGCCCCGGGCTGTCGAGTGATGAACGCGGTAGCCGGTGAAGATCTTGACCGCCCCGTCGTCCATCCGGACCGGAAAGTTGACCGTGAGCTCCCGCTTCGCCGTGCGCAGATACTCCTCGATCCCGCGCTTGAGCCGGAGATACCGGACCGCCCGGTCGTACTGGGCGAGCGCCATGTCGTACGGGTTCGCCGCCGTCATTTCACGGGCCCCCAGCGCTCGGGCTTCGACACGATCCCCTCCTCGAGCACCTTCACGAAGACCTTCAGGACGTCGGTCTCCGTCAGCATTCCGACGACCTTCCCGCCCTCCACCACGGGGAGCGCCCCGATCTTCTGCTCGTGCATGATCCGGGCCGCCTCGCGGATCTCCATCTGGGGCTGGACGGTGACCACGCCCCACGTCATCACCTCTTTGACGGTGAGGACGTTGAGCGCCTGGGGGAGGTTCCCCAGCTGTTCCTGAATCGAGGGCTCGAAGATGACCTGCCGGAGGTCGCGGTCGGTCACGATCCCGACGAGCCGCCCATGGTCGTCGAGGACCGGGAGGTGGCGGATCTTCCGCTCCTTCATGAGCTTCCACGCCGCCCCGATCGTCCGATCCCAGCGGACGGTGAGGGGCGACCGCACCATCAGCTCCCCCACCCGGATCGCCTTCTCCGGCCAGGTGAGGGCCTCGAGCTCGTCCGGCTGCCGGCCGGCGCGCTTGGGCCTGCGCGTCCGGATGTCGCGCGTAATCGCTCGCTTCGGGTGCTTCATGGGGTCCCTCCTCCACCCGGGCACGGGCCCCCGGGCGCTCCCCAGGCTCCGCCTGTGGGCCCGCACGCCCGTGCCCCGCCGGAATTTCACTCTCGCTGCCTTCTCCGCGCGATCCGAGTCCGGGTCATACGTGCCGCCAGGGATTGACGATCACGACCTTGGCCCACGATTGCCCCGGGGTGTGGGAAACCGCGGCCTGCTCCTGAGCGGTGATGGCGTCAGGGTGCGAAACGACCTGATACCGTGCGCCGCTGGATGCCAGGAATTCTTTGAGCCGGAGGTTCATGGAACTGATACAAACCCTTGTTCCTCACTGCAACGGGACTGCCAACCGCGTCGCGCGCGGAATTGGCTGAATCTACAGAGTTCGGGAGGGAGACGCGACCGCCCGGGGTGTCCCGTCGCTTCCCCACTGGGGTGGTGTGTCCCCAGCGGGAAGCTCCCGCGCGCTCGTGCCGGGGTTCCGTATTCCGCCGTCAAGAAAGGGAAATCATCGGGGAAATTCCTTCTCCGGGAGTGGCAGCCGGATTGCACGCTCTTGCCACTGGACCTCCCGCTGGAGACGGGAGCATGGGGCATTTGACGGAATTGGATCGGCAAGCGCGGTGGGGTCTCATCCTGGCGGGAGGAGACGGAACCAGGCTCCGTCCCCTCACCCGACGGATCGCCGGAGACGACAGACCCAAGCAGTTCTGCCGCATCATCGGCAGCGAGACTCTCCTGGACCAGACGCGCCGGCGCTCGGCCCTGGTCGTCCCCCCCGAGCGGACCCTGGTGGCGGTGGTCCGCGCCCACCATTCCTTCTACGCCCCCCTGCTGGCCGACCTGCCGTCGCGGTGCCTCGTGGTCCAACCGGAGAACCGGGGAATCACCCCCGCGATCCTCTACGCTCTGCTCCGCGTCGCCGCGATCGCTCCCACCGACCCGGTGGCCATTTTTCCGTCGGATCATTACGTCTCCGACGATCACGCGTTCATGGCTCACGTCGATGCCGCGTTCGGGGCCGTCGGTGACCGGCCGGACCTCGTCATCCTGCTGGGCATCACGCCCGATAACCCCGAGTCGGAGTACGGATGGATCGAGCTCGCTGAGCCGATCCTCAAGCAGCGACCCGGGGCGCTCTGGCGGGTCCGTCGCTTCTGGGAGAAGCCCTCGCCCCCCCTCGCCAGGATACTCCTGGGGCGGGGGTGCCTCTGGAACAGTTTCGTGATGGTAGCCCGGATCCCGGCCTTCCTCGCGGTGATCAGGAGCGCCCTGCCCGACCTCTCCGAGTGCTTCAACGCCGCCAGGCCGGCGCTCGACACCCTCGGCGAGGCCGAGGCCGTTCGGGCGCTCTACTCCCAGATCCCCTCCTCGAACTTCTCGCGGCAGGTGCTGGGCATGCGCCCGGCGAACCTCGCTGCGCTCCCGGTGAGCGGAGTGGGCTGGAGCGACCTGGGGAAACCGCGCCGCGTCCTGGCCACGTTCGCCCGCATCGGGACCGCTCCGGGGTGGGCCGAACCCGCGGCGGCGAAGCCCGCCTAGGGGCGGCCCATGTCCGAGCTGCGCCTGGACCTCGCCACGGGGGAGTGGGTCATCATCGCCACCGAGCGGGCGCGGCGCCCCCACGACTTCAGAACCCCGGAGCGCGTCCCCGCCGAAACGCCGCCGGAAACCTGCCCGTTCTGCCCGGGGCATGAGGCGCAGACCCCCTCCGAGC
>JACQWA010000429.1 GCA_016209425.1 Candidatus Rokuibacteriota bacterium | reverse complement strand
CTCTGGGAGCATCGGGGTCACCTGCGGCGGGACCTCCTGCGCGAAGTCCCGCCCTTCGCGCCGTGGTCGCTGGCGCTTCTTGTTGCCGGCGTCGTCCTCGGGACATTCGTGCTCGGGCGTATCTCGCCTGCGGGGGGGCGCCTGGCGCTGGCCGTGGTGGTCCTCACGTTCGTTGTCTTCCAGGCGGTACGGCCGAAGCGGCGCGTGCTTCCGGGCGTCCTCCGAGGCGCCTGGACCGGAGCCGGAGTGGCGTTCGTCGGCGGCTTCCTCGACGGCTGGCTCAGCACGGGCGGTGTGGCCATCGCCGTCTATCTGACGTGGAAGCAATTCGCGCCACGCCTGTTTGTGGCTGCCATGCTCGTGTACTTTCTCGCGGCGGATCTCCTGCGCGTGATCAGCTACACCGCCTTCGGCTACTGGACCCCGGAGACGGTGGCGCTGTACCTTCGGGCGGTCCCCATCGCCCTCGCGGGGTACGTCGGCGGTGTCGCGTTGCGGCGCTTTCTCGTCCCATCCGAGGCTTTCCGGGGGGTGGTTCTGCTTCTCCTGACCGCGTACGGGCTGGCCCTGGTCGGTCGCATACTTGTCCCGCCGTGAACGCGCCCCTCCCCAAAAGCCACTTGACACGGTACGACGCTCCCTTCTCTAATAGGTGGCATTCGGCAGGGCGAAATGAATCGTTCCAATCAATGGAACTGGATGGCTTCCGGGGCGACCTCCGAGATGGTGATCCAAAACGGGTGACATCATGGACATCATGAACCTCAGCGGAAACGTGCTCGAGGGTCTCTACACCACGATGGTCCGGATCCGGCGCTTCGACGAGAAGGTGGCCGAGCTCTTCAACGCGGGGCTCGTCAAGGGCACCGCGCACAGCTACGTGGGCCAGGAGGCTGTGGCCGCCGGCGCGTGCGCTGCGCTTCGCGACGACGACTATGTCGTCGGGAATCATCGGAGCCACGGTCACTGCATCGCCAAGGGCGCCAGCGTGGACCGTATGATGGCTGAGCTGATGGGGCGCGAGACCGGCTACTGCCGCGGTCTCGGTGGCTCGATGCACATCGCGTCGCTCGACCTGAACATCCTCGGCTGTAACGGCATCGTCGCCGCCGGCCTGCCCATCGGCACAGGCGCGGGGCTCGCAGCCAAAATGCGCGGGACCGATCGCGTGACCATTGCCTTCTTCGGTGATGGGGGCGCCAATCAGGGCGTCGTCCACGAGGCGCTGAACCTGGCTGCGGTCTGGAAACTCCCCATCATCTTCCTCTGCGAGAACAACCAGTACGCGCTCTCGACCTCGTTCAACCGCACGACGGCCGGGGAGAGCATCGCCGCGCGCGGGGCGGGCTACGGCGTTCCGGGTGTGCGGGTCGACGGGAACGACGTGCTGGCGGTGTACGAGGCGGTCAGGGCGGCGGTCGGACGCGCGCGGGCGGGGGAGGGGCCCACGCTCATCGAGGCGGTGACCTATCGGTGGGGCGGCCACAGCATGCGCGCGAACCTTCCGGACTATCGGACCAAGGAGGAGGAGCGCGTCTGGATGGAGCGCGACCCGATCGCGCGCCTGGCCCAGCGTCTCCTGGACGCGAAAACGGTGCCGTCGCTCCGTCTCAAGGAGATCCAGGAGGCCGTTGAACTTGAGCTCGACCGCGCCGTCCGATTCGCGACGGAGAGCCCGGAGCCAACGGTCGAGCTGATGGAGGCCTCAGTCTACGCGCCCCATGCCGAAGTGAGCGAGCCGAGCCCGAAGGCGGACCGCCAGATCAGCTTTGCGGAGGCGTTGAATGAGGCGCTGCGCCAGGAGATGGCGCGCGACGAGCGCGTCTTCGTCATGGGGGAGGACGTGGGCCTGATCGGCGGCATCTTCGGCGTGACGCGCGGGCTGCGGGAGCTATTCGGCGACGCTCGCGTGCGCGACACGCCGATCTCGGAGGCGACGTTCCTCGGGGTGGGCGTCGGCGCCGCGGTCACCGGGCTGCGCCCGGTCGTCGAGGTTCAAATCTTCGATTTCGTCGGGCTCATGATGGACCAGATCGTGAACCAGGCGGCCAAGCTCCGCTACATGCTGGGCGGTAGGCCCACCGTGCCTCTCGTGATCCGTGGCCCGCAGGGCGGCGGAATCCGTCTGGCGGCGCAGCACTCGCAGAGTCTGGAGGCGTGGTTCGTCCATATCCCCGGGCTCGTGGTCGTCGCCCCATCGACGCCGTTCGATGCCAAGGGGCTCCTGACGTCCGCGGTCCGGGACGACAACCCCGTGGTGTTCCTCGAGCACAAGGTGCTCTACGCCCAGAAGGGCGCCGTTCCCGAAGACCCGTACGCGATCCCGCTCGGGAAGGCCGATATCAAGCGCGCCGGCCGCGATGTCACGGTGGTGGCGACGCAAGTCATGGTGCACCGGGCTCTGGCGGCCGCGGCCGATCTCGAACAAGACGGCATCAGCGTGGAGGTCATCGACCCTCGCACGCTCGTGCCGCTCGACGAAGCGGCGATCCTGGGCTCGGTCCGGAAGACCGGGCGACTCGTCATTGCCCATGAGGCATGCAAGCGCGGAGGCTTCGGGGCGGAAGTGGCCGCGCTGGTCGGCGAGCACGCGATCGATGGTCTGGACGCGCCGATCGTGCGCGTCGCCGCCCGCAACGTCCCGATGCCATACAACGACTCGCTGGAGCGCGCGACGATCCCGACCCAGCAGGACATCGTCGCCGCGATTCGGGGGATGTTCTGACGTGCGCGACACGTTTGTCATTGGACGGAGCGCCGTCGATGGGGGCTGGCTGGCGCAGTGACTTCCCAGCGGAGCGCTCGCGCTGAAGCTTCCTGAGTTTCTCCCTGCCCGCCCGGGCCAGGGGCTTTTTTCCCCACCAGAAAAGACTTGACATTTGCTATTCGAGTAGAATACAAGGCCTTCATTATCACTCATCGAAACGGAGCGTTCCATCCGATGGAATTAGGCCGTGTCGGCCGATTGAACTCCCCGATTCTGAAGGCTGTCAGAATTCTCCTACAGGTGGTCCAAGAAGCGGCTCCGATCAGCCTGGCTGATCTCAGCGCAGCTGTCGGTTTCCCCAAACCGACGGTCCACCGGCTCGCGCTCCTGCTGGAGCAGGAAGGACTCCTCCAGAAAGATCCCCTGTCCCGGCGCTATCTTGTCGGCAGCGCCCTGGAGGGGCTGGCCTTCAACGCCATCCGAAACGCGCCCGGCCACAGCATCCGTCGGTTCCACATGCAGCGCCTCTCCGAGAAAATCGGAGAGAGCATTAACTTGGGGGCACTGTCCGGGGACGAAGTGGTCTACGTGGAGCGCGTCGAATCAGCATGGCCACTTCGCATGGACTTCAAGCCGGGGAGCCGCGTCCCTATCCACTGCACCGCGAACGGAAAACTTCTGCTCGCCTATTCCCCACCGTCGGTGCGGCAACGGATACTACGGGCGGCCCCGTTTCCGGCCTGCGCGAAGAACACCCTAACGACGGCTGCGCAGCTTTCTCGCGAATTGGACGCGATCCGCCGTCGCGGGTACTCCGAGGACAACGAAGAGTTTCTCGCGGGCGTTTGCTGCGTGGCTGTCCCGATCCGTAACGGGAAGAGGGAAGTGATTGCGGGATTAGCCGTCATGGCACCCTCGGCGCGCTTTCCACTGGAAAAAGCGCGCAGCTATCTTCCGGACCTCTACGCGACGGCCGAAGCGATCTCCGCCCAATGGGGGTCCGTCGAACGATCGCCACCGGCGCGAGCAAACGCCATCCCCGTCGCTGAGGTGGCAAGGGGTCCAAAACCGGGCAACAGGAGAGGAGAGAAAACATGAAACCGAATGTTGAAAATCCCGGGAAGGTCGTTATCACCGTCGCTCCGACCGGTGGGTTGCACGGCAAGGAAGCGAACCCCAACCTCCCGGAACAACCGGCCGAGATCGTTCAGGCGGTCTACGACTGTTATAACGCGGGCGCGGCCGTCTACCATTGCCATGTGCGCGACTCGAAAGGCCACCCCAGCAGTGATCTTCGGATTTACGGGGACGTCCTGAGCCGAGTCAAGGCGAAGTGCCCAACGATGATTACCCAGGTCGGGAACGGGATTGGCGCGAAGCGTCTCCCCGACGGCCATACGACCCACTTCACGCTTGAAGAGCGGCTGGCGCTGCACAACATCCAGCCGAGGCCGGATCAGCTCACCGTCAACTGTGGAACCTTCACGTTCGGCGGCAAGCCCCCTGCCTGGGACGACCTGCTCTTCGTTAATGATCAGACCTTCAACACCGAGTTCGTGAAAGGCTGTGTCACGCGTGGGATCGGCATGGAATGCGAGGTCTACGACCTCAGCCACATCGGAAACGTTCTCGAGCTGGTGCAGTGGAAAGTGATGCCGACGCCGGTCCATTACAGCTTCGTCCTGGGCGTCCGGGGGACCATGCCGGCCACGCCGATGAACATGCTCCAGATGCTTGACGCACTGCCGGAAGGCTCAAGCTGGCAGGTGGTGACCATCGGAAGGTTCACGCTCCCCCTTGGCACGATGGCTCTGGCCCTCGGCGGCAACATCCGTGTCGGTCTCGAAGACAATGTGTACTATCTCCCCGGCGAGCTGGTGAAGAGCAATGCCCAGCTGGTGGAACGTGCTGTTCGCCTCACTCGAGAGCTTGGTCGGGAAATCGCCACCCCGGAGGAAGCGCGAAAAATGCTGCACCTTTCTTAGACGGTGGACTCGAGGGGTTGCGGCGTATTCGCCGCAACCCCCACCGGGCCGAAGGGTTGGACTTCGTGGCGGAGGGGAAGGATGGCCGAGAAACCACCGGATGAGGAGGAGCGGTGCCCGTTTTTGCGGTCGGTGAGCGATGAGCAGCTTGGCGCATTCCCCCTCGGGGTATGGTGCGCCCTTCCAAGCAAGCGGCTTCGGGTCCCCTTGCGCGACGAGCTTCAGCACTTCTGCAGAGGGGGGCATCACTATGCCTGCTCTCTCTACCGACGGGCAAAGGACAGTCCCGCCCGCGCACGTGCGGCGATCATTTGAAAGGCAGAGGGGAATTCCGGAAGATCCTGGAAAGGACGCGAGCAATGCGAGAAAGCGCGCATCTCACGTCGCGTGACTACGAAGGGATGGGATAGGCCCGCAAAGAAGCGGAGGAAACGATGAGGCGAAGAGAGTTCGTGAGAATCGCAGGCATTGGGTTGGTGGGCTCCGCGGCCGGTCACAATCTGCCGGCGCTCGCCCAACCGGGGAAAGGCTTTACCGAGTGGGGCTGGCCACAGCCCTACGAACCCGTCTCCGCAGCCTCGATCAAGTGGCTGCAGGGCAAAGGCTGGTGGCCGATTCGCTTCGGAAGCCAACCCGGCTTTACTTCCATGCCCGTGGCGGTCCCGAAGGGCTTTTTCAAGGCACGGGGACTTGAGTTTGAAGCCTTGCCGTTCCTGAGCGGCCCCGCCATCAACGAAGCGGCGGTAGCCGGGAAGATCCAGGGCGGCTTGGAAGGGAATTTTCCGTTCACGTCTCTCATGGCCAATGACATGCCGGTGCGGTGCTTGGCGATCTTGAACCCGAATGCGCTCCACGCGACCCTGGTTCCTCCCGAGTCCCCCCTGAAGAGCATCGCGGATCTCAAGGGGATGTCACCCACACCCGCGTTTGGGATCGTGACCGGATCTTCGGCGGAGTTCTACTTCAATGTGGCCCTGCAGGTCCATGGGATGGCGCCGGGCAAGGACGTCATCCTGAAAAATCTTCGCCCCCCCGACATGCTCATCATGCCGCGTGGACTGACCGGAGTCGTCCAGTGGTCACCGTGGGTCTGGGATCACCTGTACTTCAGAAAGAATGCAAAACAGATCGACAGTATCTATGCCTATAACTTCTACATGGGCAACTACTGGGTCCGCCAGGAGATTATCGAGAACGCCCCCGACGTGGTGCAAGCCGTTGTCGACGCGTTTGTCGAAGGCATCCTTTACAGCCGATACGATCCCCGGGACGCAGCTCGTATCACTCATGAGGATGTGATGCACAAATCCCTGGCCCCAGAGCTTTCAGAGCGGCTTGTGGTGAGGTGGAATAACCTGTACAAGCCAACGTGGTGCTATGTCTTCAAAGATTTCTGGGCCACAGAGAACGCGCGGGTGGCGGCCTGGTTGAACGAAACCGGCCGGCTCCAGAAGGTGATCACGGCCGAGACCTACAAGAAGTTCTTCGAGTCACGGTTCCTGGATAAGACGTTCGCCAAGCTCGGCTGGAAAATTCCCGAGCGGCCGCCCTGGATTCCCGCTAACTGGCCGGGCAAGGTCGGGCAGGTTCCTTATCCGCCCTATTACAACGAGGACACACTGAAAGAGCCTCAGACTTTCCCGGAGAAGGGTGAGCTGGTCAAGCCTTGGCGCTTCGGCGGGAAGACGTATGAAGCCTAGCATCAGCGAGCCACCGGAGGCGTCACGATCATGAAGATCTCCACGACGGCTTACAA
Organism: Candidatus Rokuibacteriota bacterium; assembly: GCA_016209425.1. Lineage (GTDB taxonomy): Bacteria > Methylomirabilota > Methylomirabilia > Rokubacteriales > CSP1-6 > JACQWA01. Next base: position 2,677 of record JACQWA010000429.1, on the reverse strand, counting down.
CGGAAGGCCGTCCGTTCCCTCTGAGGGCGCTGTGCAGATACAGGTTCCGGGCAGGTCGGCGCGCCCACGTGGGGTGAACTTTGCCAATCTGGAGAAAAGATTGGGGGGCCTTGCGTCAATTGCCGCGCTGATGGGGTTCTGGGAAGCCCTTTCCCGCCTCGTTCTTCCGCGGCTGGATCCACAATTTGCCATTCTCGTCCCCCCGCCGTCGAGGGCATTCATGTCGGGCCTCCGTGCCCTCCTCTCAGGCGAGCTTTTGCGTCACATTCTCGCCAGTTCCGAACGGGTTCTTCTCGCCTGGAGTGTTGTGGCTGTGATCGCCATCCCCCTCGGGATCGCAATCGGATGGTGGCCGCGTGTCAACCGCTTCCTGGGGCCTATCGTCGAGATGGTGCGTCCCATCCCGCCCATCGCCTGGATTCCCATCAGCATCTTGTGGTTCGGTATTGGCATGACCCAGAATGTGTTCATCATCATGATCGGCGCCTTCTTTCCGATCCTGATCAACACCGTCCACGGTGTCAGAAGTATTGAGCCGATCCTCATCAGGGCAGCCCTAAACCTCGGTGCCCCTCCGTGGAAGTTGCTTCGAAAAGTGGTCCTGTATGGAGCGCTCCCGAACATCTTCACGGGCCTACGGATCGGTCTCGGCGTCTCCTGGATGTTGGTGGTGGCTGCCGAGCTGGTAGCTGCCACGTCGGGGTTGGGCTTCATGATCGAAGATGCGCGGAACTTTCTTCGAACCGACATCATCTTCATGGGCATGGTGATCATCGGCTGCATGGGAATCCTTATGGAGAGGATTCTCCGCCGCGTCGAGCGTGCGCTGCTCGTCTGGTACCACGGCGCCCAACACCATGAATGAGCCTGGGGACCTGTTTTCTCTCAGTGGCCGCGTCGCCCTCGTCACCGGGGGGGGGCGCGGAATCGGCAGAACGATTGCGTCCGCTCTTGCCGGAGCCGGAGTCCACGTGGCCGTCTGTGACGTGAATGCGGGAGAAATCGAAGAGGAGATTGGCCGGTGGAAACCCGAGGGACATCTGTGGCTGGGGGACATTTCGCGTGCTGAAGACGTGGATCGGATCGTCGGCGAAGTGACGGCGCGATTGGGGGCCGTTGAAATTCTGGTCAACAACGCGGGCATCAATATCATCAAGCCTGCGGAGGAGTTCGGGTTCGAGGATTGGAACCGAGTCCTCGCGATCAACCTGACGGGGACGTTTCTCTGCGCGCAGCGGGTCGGAAGGGAAATGATCAGCCGCAAGATCGGTGGCCGGATCATCAACATTTCGTCCGTCGCCGCGCATATCGGTCCGAGCATGCACGGCGCGGTTGCATACAGCGCCGCCAAGGCAGGAGTCCTGGGAATGACGCGTGCCTTGGCGGTGGAATGGGCGCCGCACAATATTCTCGTCAATGCAGTCTGTCCTGGGATGATCTCGACCGAGCTCACGCGGTCGCGCCTCAACGATCCGGCCTACAGGGATAAAATCCTACAGCGCGTACCGTTGCGTGAAATCGGAACTCCGCTGGACGTGGCAGGCGCTGTGATGTTCCTGGCCTCCCCCGCCGCGAGACTGATCACCGGGCACGCGCTCAATGTTGACGGAGGCTGGCTCGCCTCATGACGGGTCCGGAGGAATGGAGGGCGCCAAATGGCCTTCGTCGTAGTGAGTGATCTGAGCAAGACGTTTATTTCGAAAAATCAGATGGTGATTGCCGCCCTGGCCAACGTGTCTCTGGAGATGGAACGGAACCAGTTCCTCTGCATTGTTGGGCCGAGCGGTGGCGGGAAGTCTACCTTGTTGAATATCATGGCCGGATTTGAGCGGCCAAGCCAAGGCAAAGTATTGGTTGGTGGGCACGAAGTCAAGGGGCCCAGCCCGAGTCGTGCCATGGTGTTTCAGGAGTTTGCGTTATTTCCCTGGTTTACAGTTCGGGAAAACGTCGCGTTCGGATTGGAGATGCAAAGCATGTCCAAACCGGAGAGGGACGAGGTAGTCTCGCATTACCTGGACCTCGTCGGGCTGCGCCGCTTTGCGAACAATTTTCCGATCGAGCTATCTGGAGGAATGAAGCAACGCGTCGCGATCGCACGAGCGCTCGCCGTGAATCCCGAAATGCTGCTGATGGACGAGCCCTTCGGAGGTCTCGATTCTCACACGCGCGGCTTTATGCAGCAGGAGCTGCTGAGGATCTGGGAGAAGGAGCGAAAGACGGTCGCCTTCGTGACCCACAGCATCGATGAGGCGATCACGTTGGCTGATACCGTCGCCGTGATTGCGGGTCGTCCGGGAACTGTCAGATCGTTTACGAAAGTGAGCCTCCCGCGTCCCAGAGAAGAAGCCGATCCCGAATTCGTGAAGCTGAAGGTTGAAGTAAGAAGCCAGATTCAGGCAGCCTCCCTCAGCGAGGAGGAGTGGGAGACAGACGCGGGGGGGGTGGGTCGGGAGTCAAGGTGGAGGAAATTCAGACTGTTCGCGAGGTGACCGGTCGGCCTGTCCCTTCGGCGGGATGAGGGAGGGTCGGGTGTGCGGACGCCCGGCCAGTGGTTGACGGCGATATGAAGACGGAGACATGAAGTTGCAAGACAAAGTGGCCATTGTCACCGGAGGGGGCGGGGGAATAGGCAGGGCTATCTTGCTCAAGCTGGCCAGTGCCGGAGCACGCGTGGCTG
>JACQWA010000428.1 GCA_016209425.1 Candidatus Rokuibacteriota bacterium | reverse complement strand
TAGATCGGAGGGAAGAGTCTATGCGCCCGTATTTCGAGAGAATGGATCTCCTCGGCAAGCCCCTCAAGCCCGCCGAGATCGAGGAGATGGCCGAAAACCGGGTTCAGATCGACGCCGTGCTCCAGGAGCTCGAGGTCGAGGCGCACCGGGTCAAGAGCGCCGGCCTGCCGGCCGAAAAAATCCACGAGCGGGGAGAGATGACGGTTTGGGACCGGATCGAGTACCTGGTCGATCCCGGCACGTTCTGTCCGCTGCACACGCTGTACAACCCCCGGGGCACCGAGGAAGGCGTGACCGGTGTGGTGGACGGGCTCGCCCGGATCAGCGGCAGGTGGTGCGTCCTCATCGGGTTTGACACCAAGGTCATGGCCGGGGCCTGGCTCCCCGGGCAGGCCGAAAACCAGCTGCGGGTCACCGACCTGGCCAAGCGCCTCCGCGTGCCGCTGGTCTGGCTGGTCCAGTGCTCCGGGGTGAAGCTGACGGCGCAGGAGGGGGTCTATCCCGACCGCCGGGGCGGCGGCACCACGTTTTTCCGTCACGCCGAGCTGGAGAAGCTGGGGATCCCGGTCCTGGCCGGAATCTGGGGGACCAACCCGGCCGGCGGGGGGTATCAGAGCATCAGCCCGACAATTCTCTTCGCTCACAAGAACGCCAACATGGCGGTCGGAGGCGGGGGGATCGTCAGCGGAATGAGCCCCAAGGGGTTCTTCGACGCGGCGGGAGCGGAGCAGATCATCGACGCCGCCCGTCGGTTCAAGGAAGTCCCTCCGGGGAGCGCCAGGATTCATCATGACGCCACCGGCTTTTTCCGGGCGGTCTTCGAGAAGGAGGCCCAGGTGCTGGAGGCCCTCAAAGAGTGCGTGGCCCAAGTGCCGGCGTATCACCCCAGCTTCTTCCGGGTCGCCGAGCCGTCCGAGCCCAGGTATCCGCTCTCCGATCTCTCCTCGATCGTTCCCGTGAACCAGAAGGCCGTCTACAGCTTCGAGGATTTTCTGGCTCGACTGGTGGACGGGAGCGAGCACCTGGAATTCCGGCCCGGCTTCGGGCCCGAGGTCTACACGGGCCTGGTCAAAGTGGACGGGTTCCTGGTCGGGGCGATCGGGAACCGCCAGGGGCTCCTGGGACCCAACTACCCGGAGTACACTGCCGACTACATCGGCATCGGCGGGAAGCTCTACCGCCAGGGCCTGATCAAGCTGAACGAGTTCGTGACGCACTGCGGGCGGGATCGGATCCCCATCGTCTGGTTTCAGGACACCACCGGGATCGACGTGGGGGACACCGCCGAGAAGGCCGAGCTGCTCGCCCTGGGCCAGTCGCTCATCTACTCCATCGAGCAGACGAATCTCCCCATGATGCTGGTGGTGCTGCGAAAGGGGACGGCCGCCGCCCACTACATCATGGGCGGTCCCACGGCCAACAACCACAACGCGTTCACGCTCGGTACACCGACGACGGAGATCTACGTGATGCACGGGGAGACGGCCGCGGTGGCGTCGTTCTCCCGCCGGCTGGTCAAGGAGAAGGAGTCGGGGCGAGCGTTGGAGCCGGTGATCGAGCAGATGAACGCGCTGGCCAGGCAGTACCATGAGCAGTCCCGGCCCATTTACTGTGCCAAGCACGGGTTCGTGGATGAGGTGGTCCGCTTCGAGGATCTCCGCCGCTACATGGTGGCGTTCGCGGGGTGCGCCTACCACAACCCCAGCTCCATCTGTCCCCATCACCAGATGATGCTCCCCCGGCTGGTCCGCTCCCAGATCGTCAAGGGGTTGGAGCGGCCGAAGAAGGGGCGTTGAGCTCCGTTCCGCGAACCCCTCCCGCGTGAGGGCGGACCGCCGTGACCGACGAGGCCCAGCGGGCGCGGTGGAGCCTGGCGATCGCCGCGCTCACCATGGCGATCCAGAACGGCATCGTCATGGCCTTCGCCGTCCTCTACCTGCCGCTGATCCAGGAGTTCGGGGGTTCTCGGGCGGACGTCGCGGTCGTTCAGTCCGCCGTTCTGCTCCTCGGCGGGTTCAGCGGGCCCGCCATCGGTTACGCCCTGGACCGGCTGGGGCCGCGCCGTCTCTTTCAGGGCGGGGCGCTGCTGGCGGCGCTGGGGCTCGTGCTGGCGAGTGGCGCCGCAGGCCTTCCGTTCCTGCTGTTGACCTACGGGCTCATGGCCGGGCTCGGCCTGGCAGCGCTCGGCAGCCAGCCTAACATGGTGGTGGCCGCGCTCTGGTACCCTGGAGCCCGCGGGAGAGCGATCGCCGTGGCCGACCTCGGTACCGGCTTCGGCGCCTTTCTCTTCATTCCCCTCGCCCAGATGCTCGTGGCCCGTTATGGTTGGCGGGCCACGCTCGTGGTCTGGGCGGCCCTGCTCGTCGCCCTCCTGATCCCCGCCAACGCCTTCCAGCGCCTGCCCAGTTTTCCCGTGGCCGCTCACGGCACAATGAGGCCGGCTGGCGGGCAAGCGTCCGGCAGCCCGTCACAGGACCGCGTCGAGTGGACGATCTCGAGCGCGGCCCGAGCGCGGGCCTTCTGGTGGCTCGTGGCCGTCCGCTTTTTCTCTGCGGTGGCGTTCCCACTCATGAACGTCCATCTGGTGGCCTTTGCCGTCGGAGCCGGGATTTCCCCCGGAAGGGGGGCGGCCGCCCTCGGCACCGTGAGCCTGGTGAGCCTCGGGGGTCGGCTCCTGACCGGGTGGTTGGCCGACTGGCTGGGGCGGGCGCCGACGCTCACGCTGACGTACGCCAGCGCGGTGGTCGGGATCGGGCACCTGGCTCTCCTGACGTCGACCGGCTGGCCGGGCTGGCTGATCGGCTACGTGCTCTTCTACGGGCTGGCGCAAGGGTCCGGCGGAATCGTCACGGCGGCGCGGGTGGCGGATATTTTTGCGGGGGTGAGCTTCGGCACCATCTATGGCTGGATCGTGCTGGCCACCGGGCCAGGCGAGGGGCTCGGGGCCTGGGCGGGCGGGGCGATCTTTGATCTGACGGGCAGCTACCTCTGGGCGTTCGGGTTGGTGGTGTTGGTCCTGCTGGCCGGGATCGGGGCGATCTGGCAGGTGTCTCCCCCGCCTCAGGCCGGGGGGCCGCCGGCGCGGAGGTCCACGTAGAGCTCGATCTCGTGGCCGTCGGGATCATGAATCGAGAAGGACGCGCTCTCGCGCGCGGTCATCTCGCCGAACGGCGTCGGCCCGTGAGCTTCCACCCAGCGGCGGGCCTCTTCCAGCGCGTTGCGGCTCTCGCCCACCTTGAAGGCGATGTGGTAGAGGCCGGGCGCGCCCTTCGGTCGCTCGGGGCCGTCGGCGCGCGCCACCTCGATCGAGAGGTCGTGGTGATGAGGGCCCGCCGAGAAGAAGGCGATCTTGCCGTTCTTGCCTCTGCCCACGTCCCGTAATCCGAGGAGGTCGCGATAGAAGCGGATCGACGCGTCGAGGTCCCTGACGAAGAGCGAGACATGGCCGAGCTCCTGGACCTTCAGCGGGGCGCCCATTGCGGAGGTAGTGTACCATAGGCCCCGTGACCGCCGACCGCGGCCCGTCCACCGACCTCGCCCCTTCGTCGCTGGCTCCCACGCTGCTCTCGACAACGCGGGAGACGACCCGCACGCGGCCTAACGCCAGGCTCCTGACGCTGCTGGCCCTGGGGCACTTGGTCATCGATACCAACCAGGGGGCGCTCCCCGCGATCCTCCCGTTCCTCCGCGAGGCCTTCCAGCTCTCCTACGCCGCCGCCGGCACGATCATTCTGGCGGCCAACCTGACCTCGTCGGTTATCCAGCCGTTGTTCGGATACCTTTCGGACCAAACCGCGCGGCGCTGGCTGCTGCCGCTTTCGGTCTTGGTCTCCGGGCTCGGGCTGGCGCTGACCGGCATGGCGCCGAGCTACGGGGCGATCCTCGCCCTGGTGGTCATCGGCGGGCTCGGGGTGGCCGCCTATCATCCCGAGGGCTACAAAACCGCGAGCCACGTGGCGGGGGATCGGAAAGCCACGGGGCTGTCGTTCTTCTCGATCGGGGGCAACGTGGGATTTGCGCTGGGGCCGCCCATCATCACGGCTCTCGTCGCCGGCTGGGGCCTCTGGGGAAGCCTCGGAATGCTGGCGCCGGGACTGGTGGTTGCCGGGCTGCTGACCGCGGCGCTTCCGGTGCTGTCGGCGGAGAGGTCGGAAAAGCCCAGGGCTACTCTGTCGGCCGACGGCCGGGAGGCGATGGTGCGAGCCATGGCCCTCCTCATTCTGGTGGTGACGCTTCGCTCCTGGACCCAGCTCGGCCTCACCACCTACGTTCCGTTCTTCTACATCGACCTCCTCAAGGCTGACCCGAGGATCGTGGGGCCCCTCCTCTTCGTGTTCCTCGGGGCGGGCGCCGTCGGAACCCTCGTGGGAGGCCCGCTGGCCGATCGCTGGGGCCCCCGGCGGTTCATTATCAGCGTCTTCCTGCTGGCCACGCCGCTGGCCGTTCTCTTTCTCTTCGCGCGGGGCCTCTGGGCCTTCGTTCTGCTCGGCGCCGTGGGGTTTGTCCTGGTCTCGACCTTCTCCGTGTCGGTGGTCCTGGCCCAGGCCTACCTGCCGCGCCACCTGGGAATGGCCTCGGGGCTCATCGTCGGGTTCGCCATCGGCACCGGCGGTGTGGGGGTCGCCCTCCTGGGATGGGTGGCCGACCACTGGGGGCTGCCGCTGGCCCTCGGCATCACCGCCGTCATGCCGTTCCTCGGCTTCGTCGCCGCGTGTTTTCTTCCGGAACCCCGGCGCACGTGATTCACGACTTTCCACCGCGCGGCCGGGTGTGCTATAACTCTCGTCGGATCGCGCGATGAGCGTCCTCGACGCCTTCCAGGACGGCGAGCAGGTTCTCCTCATCGATCAGCGGGGGAAGCGTCACCTCCTCACCTTGCGCAAGGGCGAGACGTTCCACTCGGACCGCGGCTGGATCCCCCACGACGCCGTCATCGGCCACCCGGACGGGAGCTGGGTGCGCTCATCGCTCGGCCTGCGGTTCCTGGCCCTCCGCCCCACGCTGGCCGAGTACGTCCTGGAGATGCCGCGGGGCGCGCAGGTGATCTACCCCAAGGACCTGGCGATGATCCTCTTTTGGGCGGACGTGTATCCTGGCTGTCGGGTTCTGGAGGCTGGGACGGGCTCCGGCGCCCTCACCCTGGCGCTGCTCCGCGCGGTGGGGCCCGAGGGAAAAGTCATCACCTACGAGCAGCGCGAGGAGTTCGCCCGTCGGGCCCTGGCCAACATCCGGGCGCGCCTGGGAGAAGTCACGACCCTCTCCGTGCGGTTCGCTGCCGTGGAAGAGGGGCTGGCGGACGAGGAGCCGGTCGACCGCGTGATCTTGGACTTGCCCGAGCCCTGGCGGCTGGTTGATCCCGTGGTGAGGATCCTCCGGTCGGGGGGGATCCTCCTGAGCTATGTGCCGACCATTCTCCAATCCCAGCAGATCAACGAGGCGCTCCGGCGGCATCCCGCCTTTGGCCTCGTCGAAACCTTCGAGACGCTCTTCCGCCCGTGGAACATCGAGGGGCCGTCGGTGCGCCCGTTTCACCGGATGGTGGCGCATACCGGCTTCATCACCGTGGCCCGGCGGGTGGTTCCCGAGGAGACCAGCCCGCGGGAGTGAGGATGCTCGACCGGCTCTTTGGCCTCAGCGAGCGCCGCACCACGGTCGGGATCGAGCTGACGGGCGGCCTCACCACGTTCATGGTGATGGCGTACATCATCTTTGTGAACCCGGCCATCCTCTCCTTTTCCGGAATCAAGGGGCTCGAGGGACAAGGGCCGCCGTTCGCCTCCACGCTGGCCGCCACGTGTCTGGTGGCGGGGCTCCTCAGCATCGCCATGGGGGTAGTGGCCAACTATCCGCTCGCCGTGGCGTCCGGCATGGGCCTCAACGCCGTGGTGGCCTTCCAGCTCGTGGCTGGCATGAAGCTGCCCTGGCAGGCGGCCATGGGCGTCGTCTTCCTGGAGGGCGTGGCGATCACGCTCCTGGTCCTGACCGGCTTCCGCGAGGTGATCATGGACGCGATCCCCCTGGCTCTCAAGCAGGCCATCAGCGTCGGGATCGGCCTCTTCATCCTGTTCATCGGCCTGGTGTCGGGCGGCTTCGTGAAGCCGGGACCGCCGGGCATTCCCGTCACGCTGGGCGATCTCACCACCGCCCCCGTCGTGGTGGCGGTGGTCGGCCTCCTCATGACTCTCTGGCTTCAGGCGGCTCGCGTTCGGGGCGCGCTCCTCATCGGCATCCTCCTCACCGCCCTCCTGGCGATCGCGGTCAATGCCGCCACGGGAGGCCAGGCGTTCCCCACGCCGGGCCAGGCCGTCATCCCACCGAAGATCTGGGCGCTGCCCGATTTGTCCACGCTGGGCGCCGGGCTGAACGTGGAGGTGTTCTGGCGCGTGGGGGTGGTGGCGGCGGCGGTCACGATCTTCTCGATCATGCTCTCGGACTTTTTCGACACCATGGGGACGGTGATCGGGATCGGCGGGGAGGCGGGCTGGCTCGACCGGGACGGAAAGCTCCCGCGTCTGCACCGCGTCCTGCTGGTGGACTCGCTTGCCGCCGTCGCGGGGGGAGCGGCCGGCGCCTCGTCCGCCACGACCTACATCGAATCGGCCGCAGGGGTCTCCGAGGGAGCCAAGACCGGCCTGGCCTCGGTGTTCACCGGGTTCTGCTTCCTGCTGGCGCTGTTCGTTGCCCCGCTTGCGGGGGTCGTCCCGCCTCAGGCCACGGCCCCCGCGCTGGTTGTGGTCGGGTACCTGATGTGCAAGATCGTGCGCGAGATTCCCTTCGGGGAGCTGGAGGAGGGATTTCCCGCGCTGCTCACGATGACTGTCATGCCGTTCACCTACTCCATCACCAACGGCATCGGCGCGGGCTTCGTCGCGTACTCGTTCGTGAAGTTGGTGCGCGGGAAGGCGACCCAGGTCCATCCGATGATGTACGGCGCCACGCTCGCCTTCCTCGTGTACTTCGCCCTGCCGTGGCTTCGCCCTCTCCTCGGCTTCTAGCAGCGCTCCCGTCCGTGTGGTAGGCTTAAGAGGTTCAAGGAGACCCGAATGATCAGCGCATTGCGACGGAATCTGAAAGCGCTCTCGATCACCCTGTGGGTCGTGATCGCCGCCTTCGTCGGGACCTCGTTCTTCGTCTGGGGGAAGGGGAGCATTACCGGGAGCGATCCCACGGCGGTGGCGACGGTCAACGGCGAGGAAATTCCGCTCGAGCGCTACCAGCGGCTCTACCGGTCCTACATGGAGTTCTACCGCCAGCTGTACAAGGAGCGCTTCACCTCTGAGGTCGCCGAGCGCCTGGGGATCTCCCAGCAGGTCGTGAACGACCTGATCCTGGAGACGCTGATCCTCCAGCGGGCGAACGCCGACGGGATCCAGGTGGGGGACGACGAGCTCCGCGCGAAGGTCCAAGCCATCCGGGCCTTCCAGGAGGACGGGCGCTTTTCGCGGGAGCGCTATCGGCAGATCCTGACTCGCGCCAAGATCGATCCGGCGACCTTCGAGACCGAGCAGCGGCGCGAGCTGGTTCGCAAGAAGATGGAGGCGATGATCAGGGAGGGCATCAAGGTTTCCGACATGGAGCTCAAGCAGGCCTACGACTTCCGGCGCGAGAAGGTCCGAGCAGCCTGGGCCGAGGTTGGGATTGCGCAGCTCATGGCCGAGGTCAGCGCCACCGAGGCTGAGCTGGAAGCGTTCCTGAAGACGAACCCGATGCGCTTCCAGGAGCCCGAGCGACGGCGCCTGCACTATGTGCTGGTGAGCCCCAGGGCCTTCATGGCCTCCGTGACGGACGCTGACGTAGAGGCGTACTACAAGGAGCACGCCTCGGAGTTCGAGGCGCCCCGGCGCGTGAGGGCGGCCCACATCCTCGTGCGTGTCCCTCCCGTGGGCGGGAGCGAGGCGGAGGAAAAGGCCAAGGCCAAGGTGGAGGCGGCCATCAAGCGGGCCCGGGCGGGGGAGGATTTCGCCAAGCTCGCCAGGGAGATCTCCGAGGATCCGGCCTCGGCGGGTTCGGGAGGGGACCTCGGCTACATCGGGCGGGGCGAGGTGGTTCCGGCCTTTGAGCAGGCGGTCTTTGCCCTGCGGAAGGGCGAGATCTCGCCGGAGCCGGTGCGCACGCCCTTTGGCTATCATGCGATCAAGGTTTCGGAGATCCAGGACGGGGGACGGCGCTCCCTCAAAGAGGTGGCGGGGCAGATTCGGGAAAAGCTCCAGGGCGAGCGGAGCGAGCGCGCCGCCCTGGCCAAGGCCGATGAGGTCAAGGGGGCGCTCCAGGGCGCGAAGGATTTCATGGCTGAGGCCGGGCGACGTGGCCTCGAGCCGAAGGGCGCCCTCCTGGCGCGGGGCGGTTCGCTGGAGGAAATCGGGCGGCTCCAGGCTCTGGAGGACACCCTGTTCTCCCTCGCCGTGGGGGGGGTGTCCAGCCCGCTCAAGACCCCGGCCGGGTACGTGATTGTCAAGGTCGTCGAGCAGATCCCGGCCGCCGTCCCCGCGTTCGCCGAAGTCAAGGGGAAGGTGGCCGAGGCCGTCAAGCGGCAAAAGGCCGAGACCTTGGCCCTCGCCCGCGCGAAAGCGCTGGCTGAGGCGGCCGAGAAGGGCGACGATCTGCTCGGGGCGGGCAAGAAGCAGGGGCTGCCTTCGGGCGACACCGGCTTCTTCTCGCGCTCCGAGCCGGCGGCCGACCGCCGGGTGCCGGGTGAGGTGATGCGGGTCGCCCTCGGACTGGCCGTGGGGAAGGTCGCCGAGCCCGTGGCGACCCCCGAGGGGGTCTTCGTGGTCAAGACGCTCGAGCGCCGGGCCCCAGACGCGGCCGGATTTGAGAAGGAGCGGGAGGAGCTCCGTCAGCAGGTGCTGGAGCAGAAGAAGAACCAGGCGTGGGAGGGCTGGGCGCGGGGCCTGAGGGCGGAGGCCAAGATCCAGGTCTCGTCCGGCCTCGGTTCTGCCACCCCTTGACGACCAGGGAGAGCTCCGTGCGTCTCAAGAAGGCCGAAGCTCAGCTGATCCAATGGGAGCGCGTGTGTCGCGTCGCCACGGTCGGGGCCAGCGGGTGGTCCCATAGCGTTCCCGTCTGCCACGTCCTGGAAGGGGGCCGGATCTACTTCGCCTCCGGGGACGACGCCAAGAAGATCCGGAACCTCCAGGCGAACCCGCGCGTCACGGTGACCGTCGATTGCTACTCGGACGCCTGGGAGCACTTAAAAGGCGTGATGGTTCAGGGGAGAGCCAAACTGATCGACCGCGGGCCCCGTTTTCGGAAGGTCCGCGCGCTCTTCTACAAGAAGTACCCCCAGTACCCCAGCGAGGCGGCCCTCGACGAAAAGGATTCAGTGATCGTCGAGGTGACTCCCACCCACGTCTTCTCCTGGGGGATGTAACTTCGGAGGGGGCCTCGGCCGCCCCCTCCGAGGCCTCCCCCTCGAAAGGTTTGCGCGGGCGAAGCCCGCGCTCGAACAGGCGCGAGGTTAAGTCGTTGGGCGGCGGCTGTTGGCGGCGCGCCGTTCCCCCAGCCAGTCCAAGCGGGCGGCGAGGGCTTCCCGCCAGCGCGGGAAACGGACCCAGGAGAAGACGCGGAGGCCCCGGAGGTCGTCGAACATCGAGTAGATCACCGGCGTCACCAGGAGCGTGACGACGAGGCAGAGGGCCTGGCCTCCGACCACGACCGTGGCGAGGGAGGCCCGGGAGGCTGCTCCGTCGCCCCGTCCCAGGGCCACCGGCAACATCCCCGCGATGATGGCCAGCGTGGTCATCAGGATCGGTCGGAGCCGGGCCCGGTCGGCCTGCATCTGAGCCTCGAAGCGCGCCATGCCCCGCCCCCGGAGCACGTTGGTGTAGTCCACCTGGAGGATCGCGTTCTTCTTGACAACCCCCATCAGGAGGAAGAGGCCCATGATCGAGTAGATGTTGAGGGTCTTGCCGACGAGCAGGAGGGAGAGGAGCCCGAAGGGGATCGACAGGAACAGGGAAACCATGATCGTGACGGGGTGGATGAACGACTCGAACTGGGCGGCGAGCACGATGTAGATGAAGGCCAGCGACAGGACAAAGGCGATCAGGAAGTTCTGGATCGATTCGGCGAGAAGTTTGCCCCGGCCGATCGTCACGATGCCGTACTCCAGTGGCATCGTGAGCTTGCGCACGGCCGCGTAGCCTTCGGCGAGGGCCTCTCCCAGCGGCTTCTGGGAGAGGTTTGAGACGATGGTGATGGAGCGTTCTTGGGCGTATCGCTCGATCTGGCCGGGACTCATCCCGGGCGCCAGCGAGGTGACGTTGGAGAGCTTGACGAGCTGGCCGCCGGCTCCCGGCACGGTGAGATCGGCGATGACCGACGCGTCTTTCCGGAAATCTTCCTTGAGACGGAGGCGGACGTCGTACTGCTCGCCCTCCTCGCGGTAGAACCCCGCCTTCTCGCCGCCCACCATGGTCCGGAGCGCCGAGGCGATGCTGGCCACCCGCACCCCGAGATCGGAGGCCTTCTGGCGGTCGATCAGGACCTGAAGCTCGGGCTGCCGCTGGGACTGCGCCGTGTCCAGATCCACGAAGCCGGGCTTGGTCGAGAGGTCCCGGATGACCGCGGCGGCGTAGCCGTCCAGCTTGCCGAGATCCGGCCCGCGGAGGATCAGGTTGAACGGGGTCTGCCGGAAGCCGCCGCCGCCGATCAGGTTGATCTGCTGGGCGCTGATGCGGAGCCCGGGGTGGGCGGCCAGCCGCTTTCGCACCTCCTGTTTGATCTCGTCCTGGGTCCGCGTGCGCATGGACAGATGCTTGAGGCCGACGTAGATCGAGATGTCCGTGACGTTGGACTGGTACTGGCCGCGGACCCCGATGGTGGTGAACAGGGTCTGCACCTCGGAGATCTTCCGGATCTCCCCCTCCAGCGTCCGGGCGATCCCGGCGGTGCGCTCGAGTGACGAGCCGGGCGGGGCCTCGGCCACCACCTCGAACTCGCTCATGTCGTCGTCGACCACGAACTCCAGCTTCGCGCGACTCAGGAGAAAGACACCGCCGACAAGGATGAGGAGCGTTGCGCCCAGCACGACCAGCCGGTGGCGGAGGCCCCACGCCAGCGCCACCTCGTACCAGTGCTCGATGGTTCGGTAGAACGGGGACTCCTTGGACCTCCGTGTCGCGTCGTCCGCGGGGCGGGCGGCCAGGATCCGGGCCGCCAGCATGGGGGTCAGGGTGAACGCCACGACGAGCGAGACGAGGATGGCGAAGGTCGCGGTGAGCCCGAAGGAGTTCCAGAACTTCCCCACGAGCCCGCCCATGAAGGCCACCGGCAGGAAGATCACGACGAGCGACAGGGTCGTGGCCATGACCGCCAGGGCAATCTCCCGGGTTCCGGTGATGGCCGCCTCGAAGGGTGAGCGCCCCTCCTCCTCGGTGTGGCGGAAGATGTTCTCCAGCACGATGATGGCGTCGTCGATCACGATGCCCGTGACGAGGGAGAGCCCGAGCATCGTCAGGTTGTTGAGCGTGAAGCCGGCGATGCGCATGGCCGTGAAGGTCGCGATGATCGAGCAGGGGATGGCCAGGGCCGCGACGAAGGCCGGCCGGAGCTTCCGGATTGTGAGGAACAGGAGCATGGTGACCAGGATGGCTCCGCCGGTGACCTGAAGGAGGAGCTGGGGGTCGCCCGAAAGGAAAGCCGCTCCTACCGCGGCGACGATCGCGGCGATCGCGGCGCTCTCCCACCAGAGGAGGTTGCCGATGAACACCGCCACGATGAGGCTGGCCAGGAGACCGCCCAGCAAGAGGTGATCCTGGACCTCGTGGAAAGAACGCTTGATGAAGCGCGACAGGTCGCGGACGACGTCGAACTGGATATCTGGCGGCAGTCCCTTCTGAACCTCCGCGAGCTTTTTCTTCACGGCATCGACCACCGCCACCGTGTTGGTCCCCGACTGCTTCCGGATGAGGAGGCTGACGGCGGTCTGGCCGTTCAGGCGCGACAGCGTCCGGGGCTCTTCTTCGCCGTCCACCACGGTGCCGATGTCGTGGATGTGGACCGGCCCCCCCTTGAAATCGGCCACGATCAGGTCGTTGAACGCTGCCGGCGACTCGATCCGGCCGAGGGTCCGAAGGCCCTCCTCGCGTCCGCCTTCGGTCACGCGCCCGCCCGGGATCTCGACGTTCTGGCGGAGCAGCGCCTCCTTGATCTGCTGGATCGAGAGGCCGAAGGCGGTGAGCTTGTGGGGGTCCACGAGCACCTGGATCTCGCGCTTCCGGTCGCCGACCAGCGTGATGGCCCCGACGTCCTTCACGGTCTCGAGCTGGCGCTTGATCCGCTTGTCGGCGATCTCGGTGACCTCGCGGGCCGAGCGCTGGCCCGAGACCACCACCGCCATGACGGGAGCCGAATCGGGGTCGAACTTCTCGATGACGGGCGACTCCGTGCCGGCCGGAAACCGCGAGACGACCGTGGCGACCTTCTCGCGCACGTCGTTGGCGGCCTCCTGGACGTTCCGCTCGAGCACGAACGTGGCGAGGACCTGCGACTGCCCCTCGATGGTGCTCGAGCGGAGCTCGTCGAGGCCGCTGATCGTGTTGACGACCTCTTCGATGGGCTTGGTGATCTGGCTCTCGATCTCCTCGGGGCTGGCGCCCGGCAGGCGGGTGGTGATCGTGATGGTGGGGAGATCGACCTTGGGGAAAATATCCACGCCCAGCTGGAGGAAGGAGGCTGCCCCCAGGACGACGAACGAAGCGATCAGCATCGTCGTGAAGACCGGGCGCCGCACAAAGACTTCAAGAAAGCTCATTGAGCTTGGCCTCGGGGCGCTCTCGCGCCCGAGGGTCGGCCATCAGGCACGACCGTGGTCATTTTCCCATGACGGTGACGGGGGCCCCGTTGAAGAGCTGGGAGAGGTTGGTCGTCGCGACGGCCTCACCGGCCTTGACCCCTTCCAGGATCTCGATCCAGCCGCCCTGGCGGGTCCCGGGCCTGACCAGGCGCTCCAGAGCCTTGCCGTCCGTCACCACGAAGACCTTGTTGATGCCGACGAAGTACGTGACCGCCTCCGCGGGGACGAAGGTGACCGCCTCGTCCTTTCGGGTCAGCACCGCGCCCTTGGCGAAGAAGCCGGGGCGTAGGCGAGCCTCGAGATTCGGCACCCGGGCTTCCAGCGCGAGGCTCCGCGTCGGGACGTCCACGGCGGGCGCCACGCGGGTCACCTGGCCGGAAAAGGTCTGGCCAGGATAGGCTTCCACCGTGAGCTGGAGGGCCTGGCCGATCCGCACGGCGGGGGCATATCGCTCCGGAACGCTGCCGGTGTATTTGAGTGGATCGGCAACCACGAGCGTGAAGAGGGGGGTATCCTTGACGTACTCGCCGGCCGAAACGTGCCGGCGGGCCACCTGGCCCGCCAGCGGCGCGCGCACGGTTGTGTCCGCCATGCGCTTCCGGGCGAGGCCGAGGACCGCCTCGCGCTGCTTCACATTGGCCTCCGCCAGCTTGAGGGCGGCGACGTCGGACTCCAGCTGGGCCTGGGCGATTCGCACCTGATCCGGGTGCTGGCTCAGCGCCGTCTCGGCCATCCGCAGCTGGGCGAGAGCGACCTGGTGCTGGGTCCGGGCGTTATCCACATCGCGGGTCGAGATCAGCTCCTTGGCCAGGAGCTGGCGGCCTCGCTCGAGCTCGAGGGCGGCCCACTCGATCTGCGCACGGGCCCTCGCGACCTCAGCCTGAAGCGTGGCCTGCTGCTCCTGGACCCGCGTCAGGTTGGCGCGGCTGGCTTCGACGTTCGCCCGGGCTCGGGCCAGCGCTTCGCGTGCGGCGAGGAGTTCGGCCTCGGCCTGCTCGGTGGCGAACTGCGCTTCCCGCTTGTCGAACTCGGCGAGGACCGTGCCGGAGGTGACCCGGTCGCCCAGATCCGCCAGAACGCGCGCCAAGGTGCCGGCGAGCTCGGACTTCACCTGCACTTCCTCCCACGCGAGGAGGCTTCCGACGGTTTCCACGCTCCGCTGGACGGAGCGCGTCTCCACGCGGGCAACGGTCACGGCAAGCGGCTTGAGCCCGGTCGCTTCCTTCTTTCTGGGGTCCTCGGCCCGGGACTGCCCGCAGGCTGACGCGAGGAGGGAGAGGGCGAGGAGCGACAGGAGCCGGCGCATGGGGTTAATTGTACCCCATCGTCCCAGGCCGATACCGGGAGAACTCGACGCCTGGCGGGCGGATGTCGTAGAATGCAGAACTGGTCGATCCGTTATCGCTCGCGTAAGGAGACATCGCGGTGGCAACCCAGCGGACCCCCATGACCCGGCAGGGCTACGACCGGCTCAAAGCCGAGCTCGAGCGGCTCAAGAAGGAGGAGCGCCCGCGGATTACCAGGGCCATCGCCGAGGCGCGGAGCCACGGCGACCTCTGGGAGAATGCCGAATACCACGCGGCCCGGGAGAAACAATCTTTCATCGAAGGGCGCATCAAGGACCTCCAGGCCAAGCTGGGCCACGCCGAAATCATCGATCCCCCCAGCAATGGAGACCGGGTGACGTTCGCCTCCACCGTCCGCCTCCAGGACCAGGAAGGCAAGGAAGTCCGCTACTGGATCGTGGGTTCCGACGAGGCGGAGCCGGCGAAGGGGAGGATCTCGATCATGTCGCCGCTGGCCCGAACGCTGATCGGCAAGGAGGTCGGCCAGACGGTGACCGCGCAGGTGCCCGGCGGGAAGAAAATCTACGAGATCCTCGCGGCGAACTTCAGGTGGGAGGACAACGCGCCGACGGGCTAGCTCCGGAGCGCCTCGCGCAGTTCCCGACAGGGCTGGTCCTCTGGGCTGTCTCGAAGCAATCACCTACTAGCCGCCCTAGCTCCCCTTGGGTACTAATTTTTTTCTTGACACGGACCCAACAAGTGATGAGTATGAGTCAAGCTCCGTGTTCTGCCCAACATCGTGGGCCAACGGTGTATCCTTTTATCTACGGGTTGTGGTTTTTTCCGGATGATGGGGGGCAGAATGGTTTCAGATTCCAAGCGGCGTCCGCGTCCGTCACCAAGCTCAAAGAGACCTCGTCTTCTAGACCTCTTCTGTGGGGCTGGCGGCTTCACCTTGGGTTTCGTTTGGGAGGGGTTTGAGCCCATCATGGGCGCCGACTTAGATAAGTGGGCCGTCAAGACATACGAGAGCAACTTAGGACCCCATGGAGTGTGCAAGGACATCCGCAAAATTCGAAGGTTTCCAAAGGCAGAGGTAATCATCGGCGGTCCCCCCTGCCAAGGGTTTTCTCAACTTGGTAGCCACATTCCCAACGACCCCCGAAACCAACTCTGGCGGCATTATTACCGCGCAGTGACGCAGGTGCGGCCCAAGGTTTTCGTTATGGAGAACGTACCGGAACTCCTGAAATCGGCTGAGTTTGCAAGCTTTAGAGAGCTGGCGGAGGGGTTGGGATACCGGGTTGGAGCTGACGTGCTGAATGCTGCGGACTTCGGGGTTCCCCAGCGCCGAAAGCGGGCCATAGTGATTGGGGCACTGAACAAGGTCCCGTCTCTCCCGGTTCCAACTCATTTCGACCTGAAGTCGGCGGACCTTTTTTCTATCGACAAGGAACCATGGGTCACTCTGAAGGAGGCCATCGGGGATCTCCCGCTGGACCCGGACGGCAAGAATTGGCACATCGGGCGAAATCCGACGCCAAAGTCAAAAGAGCGTTATCGCTGCATTCCCGAGGGAGGGAATCGCTGGGACCTTCCGAAACGGCTCATGCCTGAGTGCTGGATCAGGAAAGTATCGGGGGGTACTGATCTCTTCGGAAGGTTATGGTGGAATCAGCCCGCGTTTACAATCCGAACGGAGTTCTTCAAACCGGAGAAAGGCCGATATCTTCATCCACAGGCGGATCGGCCGATCACCCACCGGGAGGCGGCCCGGATTCAGACGTTCCCGGATGAGTTCATCTTTGTGGGCTCGAAGATTGAAGTGGCAAAGCAGATTGGGAATGCCGTTCCGTGTAGACTCGCACGTGCGATAGCGAAGGAGGTGAAGAGATTGCTCACGGGATGAAGCGGTAATCCCCCGGCCTCAGCTCATCATCTTCATAGTTCGAGCGAATGTTCATTCCTTCGTCCTGCCGTAGCTCCCTAATCCTTCGCTGATAATCAGCAATTCCTGCGACGATTTGGAGTTCCTCCTTCCGGAGCACTTGGCTGGGACGGAGCTTAAAGTATTCTCGTAGTCGTGCTTTGGCGCTGACCTGAGCCAGGACCGTTCTCATCGCTTCCGCGTCGACATCGGATTCCCACGCCTTTTTCCCCAGATTGCAGTCTTCGCAAAGGGTCCAGAGGTTCTCGTCGTCGTTCGAACCACCCCAGTCGCGGGGTATGATATGGTCCACGACGAGCCTGACTCCGTCTGCCGGAGTTCTGCCGCAGCGGCGACACCGGGATTGATCGCGGTGGAGGATGCGATATCGCTGCTTAGCTGTAATGCCGACCTGCTGTGTTCGCGGCTGCCTTCGCTGTTGCGCGCGCAGCCGGTAGGCTCTCTGGGAAGGAAGCGCTTCGATGTCCCAGCCAGCCGCAACCAATTCCCTGATGCGGCGGGCCCAGTCGTGGATCTGTGCCACCCGGGCAATCTTATCGATGGAAACTGCTTGCGGGTGGTGATCTTGGAGCAGTCTTAGGATTCGGTCCCTGGCTCCCAACGCTATGCTGTCAAATCCATGGGCGAGTGTCAGGATGCGTAGTCTACGGCGCACCTCGGCTGAAAGTCAACGATTCCGCAGGGCGCTGCTCGCCTGGCACCGGCGGCATGGGCGGACGTTTTCATGGAGACGGACACGAGATCCATACAAGGTGCTCATCGCTGAACTCTTCCTTCAAAAGACTCAGGCCAAGCAGGTGGAGCCGGTATACCGTCGATTCCTGAAGGAGTTTCCAGTGATCGAGGTATTGGCCCGGGCCCCGTTGAGGAAAATCAGACGCTCGGTCTGGTCCCTAGGATTGGTCGGCCGGGCTCGGAATCTGAAGGAAATGGCGCGCATAGCCGTTTCGCGATTCGGAGGGAAGCTTCCCGCCGCGGAGGGCGGTTTGATGGAGTTAAAGGGGGTAGGTCGCTATGCGGCTAACGCCGTGCTTTGCTTTGCCCTCGGACAAAGGCGTGCGGTTGTGGATGCGAACGTCGTGCGCATGCTGGGACGCTATTTTGGAATTCGATCAGAGAAAAATCGGCCCCACACGGACGATAGGTTGTGGGAAATAGCCCAGGTGCTAATTCCAAAGAAAGGGGCCAGGGAGTATAACTGGGCGGTGTTCGACTTCGCAGCGTTGGTATGCACGGCTAGGAAGCCTGAATGCCCCGAGTGCGTTTTGCGGAGGTGGTGTAGATGGCCAGAGAAGACGGAAGGGGGATCTTGAGGAAACTCGGGAAACTTAGGATGACTTCAAGGCGTCGCGAAGTTCTTTGGTCAGCGTCTCGACCGTTCCCCGGGTGCCGCCCGCCAGCTTCTGTCTCCACTCGCCTTCGGTCTCGAAGCGGCGGTCACCCAGCCGGGTCCCCCATGGCTTGATCGCCTCGCGGATGGCGTGAAGGTCGAAGGGATCCTTCCTGAGCTCCCGGGCGCGCGCCATCACGTCCGGCGCGACGCGGATGAACGCCCGCAGAGCCGCGCCGGTCTTGATTGAGTATTTTCGGCCCGCCCACGCCGCCGCAAACACGCCCGCCACGGCCTTCATATAGTTCAGGAAGAACCGTTTGGCTCCCTGGCGCAGCTCCTGGATCCGCGCGCTCCCCCCGATGTTCTCCACCGTCCCCAGGAAATCCACGGTCTCCTCGGCCAGCGGGGCCTGGGAAACTCTCCCGCGCCCGGTGCCGAGCATCTTGATCTCGCCATGAAGCGGCGAGGTCTCGTCCTCGTTGAGCGAGCGGATGACGTCGTGGGCCAGCGCCTGGTTGGGGTCGGGGTAGAGCTTGCGGCCGGCGAGGCTCACGATGTGCGAGGGGTTGAGCCGCGTGTGCTTGGCGTTGATGGTGACGAAAAGCTCCACGATCTGCCGAGCGTCCAGGGTGTCGAACAGCACCGCCGGCACCTCGATTGCCAGCACCTCGCCGGCTTGGGTCAGGGCATGGAGCGCGAGGAGGCGGTGTTGGCCGTCCAGGACCCGGAGGACGCCGTGCTCCTCAGGAATCTGGAGCAACCCCAGGTCGTGGTGGCTCGCCATGGGGGTGAAGGTGAAGCGCTTCTCCGAGGTGATGATCACGGCCCCCGGAATCGCCGGGAGGGTCCCCGCCTCCTTGCAGTCCCGGTAGTACGAGACGAGCTCCTCGATCTTTCGACGGATCACCGGGCGCTGGTAGGCGGCCTCGCTCTCGCCAATCCGTTTTTCCAGCATCTCCCAATTGACACGAGCCCGAGAAGCGCGCCGGGCTTTGGAGGGCTCTTTGGGCAGCCCTCCCGCGTAACCCAGGACCTCAAACTTCACCAGGCGGTCGATGTCCTTGGCGGAAAATGAGGCTTGATAGAACTCGAGCCCGAACTGCTTTACACGGTGAGCCGGAACGGTGATCATGGGCCCTCCACCCGGACCACCACTGTAGACGAAGCCCAAACCCCTGTCAACAGAGGACTTTCCTCTGACCAGACTGTCTTGACACAAAATATAGGTCCATCAAGCAAATTTATCCACCAGATGTGGCTAACATGTGGATAACGGAGTGTCAAAGAACCGTTACGCGTTTGAGAGGAATGCCGCATTTTCCAGGGGGTTTAGCAATTGACAACGTGCGCGTGGCCCGCGTAGAGTCGGAAAGACCCGAGAGGTTGTGTTGTGGCCTCACCTCCTTCCCCGGCGCCGCCCTGCCCCTCAGAACGTCCTGAGGGGGTCGACTTCATCGTGGTTCGAGGGAATTCCGGTCTCGTCAACGAATGAGAGGAGGACTGGCTCACATGGCTCGATTCGGGACGATCCTGGCAAGCTCGCTGGTGGCCCTTCTCAGCGCGGCCCACGCCCGGGCACAGATGCCGCCTCACATCCAGGCGGCACAGGAGTTCCTGATGGGTTGGGGGAAGGGGAATTGGGAGGCGGTGAAAGCTCAGGCAGGGGACAAGGTGACGGTTAAGGTCGGTGGCACTGAGTACACGCTCGATGTCCAGGGCAAGAAAGCCGACGTCCAGCTGATTTTCCCCTTCCGCGGCCTTTCCGCGGTCCGGGTTGAGGGGAAAGTAAAGGGGGTGACGGTGGAGGAGATTGCGGTGAAGGCGGGGGGCTCGGAACGAAAAGGGAAGGGCGCGGTGACGCTCGACGAGAAAGACGGCAAGTTCACGGTCACCGCCGTCGCCGTCGAGTAAACCCCGGAGGGGGCTGACGCCCCCCCTTCCGGACCTCCCCCCGGCGGTTGCGCCGGCCGGGTACCCGCGCGGAGGTGCGGGTGGGCGCTCGAACAGGGGAGTGCATGAGCGCCAGGTACGGGTTTCGGTTGTTGACGCCGACGGCGCGCCAGTGCTGGATCTCCTGCGATCCGGACGAGGGGATCACCCCTCGGGTGATCGACCTCATCGGGGAGGACCGGCTCGTCTTCGCCACCGACTACCCTCACTTCGACTGCCGGTTCCCTTGTTCGACCGAGGCGCTGGCGACCACGGAGTTTCTGACCGATCGGGTGAAGCGGAAGATTCTCGGCGAGAACGCCCGATGCCGTTCGCTAGCGCGCCTCGGGCACGCGCTCCACTCCGTTGCCGCTCGCCACCACCCCCCGGCCGTTGGCTCCCAGGTCGCCGTAGAAGACCTCGAGCCCTTCGATCTCCAACATCAGCCGGAGAGGGAGTGGAGGAAGGCGGCGGAGTCCGTGACGCTGAGGTACAATCCCATCCCCCTGAGCGAGGCCAGATGCAGTTCCTCGTCGAAGGCGGCGACGCAGTCCTCGAGGATCACCACCGCGAAATCGCGGATCATGGCGTCCCGGGCCGTGGCCTCGACGCCGCCGTGGGTGACGACGCCGGTGAGGACCAGGGTCTGGATGTCGAGGCTCCGGAGCAGCACCTCCAGGGACGTGCCGTGGAAGGCGGAAAAGCGCGGCTGATCCAGCTCGTAGTCGGGCCGCGGGAGCTCGGGGATCAGCTCCCGCCCGGGGTCGCCGAGGCGAAAGCCCTCGGTCAGCAGAAAGGGCCGGACCTTGACGATGTGGTCGAGCCCCAACGGCTCGCCGCCTGGGGATGTGTACACGGTGAATTTGGTGGCGAAGATCGGCAGGCCGGCGGCCCGCGCCCCGCGGGCGACCCGCGCCACGGCGGGAATGATGCTGCGGAGCTTGTCGACGGGGAGGCCGTGGCGGGCGTACAGCCCCGCGGGGTCGAGGAAATCCCGCTGGAGGCCGAGGAGGAGGAGGGCGGTGCTACCGCGCTCGAGGGTCACTGGCGGCCCTTGAGGATCGGCGGTGTCTGGTATAGTGGGGAGCGCTCGGGTCTGGCCTCACCGCGAAAGGAGGATCTCCCATGCCGCGCTACGAGGCAGCGGTGATCAATGGCACGGTGGTCGTCCCCTACGTGGGGACGGTGCGCTGCGATATCGGGATCCGCCATGGGCGGATCGCCGCGCTGGCCGATGCGATCAGCCCGAGCGAGGCCGACGAAGTGGTGGACGCGCGGGGGACAGTGGTGCTGCCCGGGGCGGTAGACTCGCACTGTCACCTCGGCATTTATCGCGGCCTCGCCGAAGACGCCCGGAGCGAGACCGCCTCCGCTCTCGTGGGCGGGGTGACCACGGTGATCAGCTACTTCCGCACGGGTCGTCACTACCTCAACAAGAGCGGTCCCTACCGGGAAATCTTCCCCGCGGTGCTGGCGGCGACGTCGGGCCAGGTCCACACCGATTTCGGCTACCACATCGCGGTCATGACGGCAGATCAGCTCGACGAGGTGGATTGGCTGGTTGGTCAGCAGGGCGTGGGCTCGTTCAAGTACTACATGTTCTACAAGGGGCTCAACCTGACCGCGGACTCCACGCGGGGAAGCGACTATACGATGGCGGAGGCCTACGACCTGGGTCACCTGTACGTGCTCATGCAGCGCGTGGCGGCAGCCGCGGGGAAGTACGGGCGGCATGGACGCGTCTCGCTCAGCCTTCACTGCGAGCAGGCCGAATTGATCCGCGTCTTCATGGAAGAGGTGAAGCGGGCAGGCCTTGAAGGGCTCGACGCGTATCACCGGTCGCGACCCCCTCTGACCGAGCGCCTGGCGATGGCGGAGGCGGTCGTGCTGGCCGACGCCACCCGCTGCCCCGTGAACCTTCTCCACCTCTCGAGCGCCGAGGCGGTCGCGAGCGGCGCCCAGGCGCGGCGAGACTTTCCCCACCTCGACATCCGGCTCGAGACGACGTTGCACCACCTGGCCCTCACCTACGAGACCGCCGGAGGCATCCTCGGTAAGGTCAATCCGCCGATCCGAACGGAGGACGATCGCGAGGCCCTCTGGCGGGCCGTCGAGGATGGCCGGATCGATACGGTGGTCAGCGACCATGCCTGCTGCGCCGAAGCAGACAAGGGACGGGATCTCTGGAAAGCCTTGCCCGGCTTCGGCGGGACGGCGCTCCTCTATCCCTACCTCCTCTCCGAAGGACACTTGAGGCGCGGCCTCTCCTTGGTGCGCGTGGCCGAGCTGGCGAGCGCGAACCCGGCGCGCGCCTTCGGGCTCTACCCCACGAAAGGTGCGATCGCCGTCGGCAGCGACGCGGATCTCGTGATGGTCGATCTGGACCGCGAGCTCACCGTGACCCCCGAGGTTCTGAACTCGGCGCAGGACTTCACCCCGTTCGCGGGGATGCGGGTCCGCGGCTGGCCGAGCGAGACGCTCTTGCGGGGGCAGGTGGTGTGGCGTGCGGGGACGCCCCAGGGCCGCCCCGTCGGACGGTACGTCAAACGGCCCGTGGGGCTCCACGCGCCTGCGCATCGCTAGTGCCGTTCCAACTTCGCGGGGCATCAGCCCGCTCGGCCATCTCGGTGAAAGAGACCAGCTCCCCATGGGGCTGACACCGCGTCGAGTAGGCCACGCCTGCCCCGGTCAAATAGACGGCGGGGGACCCGGATTTTTCCACGAGCCGAGCCGTCAGGTGGGGGCTTGGCTCAAAACCGCTCTCGAGGGCGTCCCTCAAAAACGTCCCATTGATAGGACGTTTGTCCCCGGCTGTCAAGGGGAAGAGGTGGGGCTTGCCCAGGCGGCGTCGGGCGGCTACGCTAGGGTGCGCACCCACTGGAGCGCGGAGGCGAGCGATGCGCAGGATCGTGCCGAAACGCGAGGCGGAGTGGCGGGAGGCGGAAGACGGATTTCCCCGTTCGGTGCAGCTCATGATTGAGCCCGGGACCACAGGAGCCGAGCATCTGGCCATGGGGACCGAGGAGGTCGGCCCCGGGAGCCAGATTCCCGTTCACGTCCACCCTGAGGCCGAAGAGATTCTCTTCGTGTATCAAGGCTCCGGCCGCGCCCGGGTGGGGGCGGCCGAAGTGGAGGTGGGTCCGGAGACCGCCATTTTCATCCCGCCGGGAACGCCCCACGGGTTCGTGAACCACACCCATGAGCCCGCCCGCCTCACCTGGACGTTCTCGCCGCCGGGCGAGCAGGAAAAGTTCAGGGCCTCCGGGGTCTGGAAGCCACGCACGAGGGAGTGAGGAGATGGCCGGCAAGCTCTTCGAGGAATTGAGCGTCGGGCAGGTCTTCCAGCATCAACCCGGCCGTACCGTCACCGAGGCCGACAACGTCTTCTTCACCTGCCTCACCATGAACCCCCAACCGCTCCATCTCGACTTCGAGGCGGCCTCGAAGGCCGAATTCGGCAAGCCCCTGGTGAACAGCCTGCTGACCCTCGGGATCGCGGTGGGCTTGTCGGTGGGGGAGACGACGCTCGGGACAACGGTGGGGAACCTCGGCTTCGAGAAGGTGGAGTTTCCCCAGCCGGTCTTTCACGGCGACACCATCTACGCCGAGACCGAGGTCGTCGAGAAGCGCGAGTCGCGCTCGCGTCCTCAGTGGGGGATCGTGATTTTCGAGCACCGGGCCAAGAACCAGCGAGGCGAGATCGTCATGCGGTGCCGGCGCGCGGCCATGATGCGCCGCCGGATTCCCGGAGCACCCGCATGATACGTTACCCCGCGCTTGTTCGAGCGCGGGCATGGCCCGCGCACCCGCCGGGGGGCGGGATCGGAAGGGGGGCGGAGCCCCCCGCCGAGGTATGACGGGGCTCCGGCGCTCGCTCCACTTTGTCCCCGGGGGAAACGAGCGGATGATGGCCAAAGCCCTCACGCTCCCCCCCGACGGCTTGATCCTCGACCTGGAGGACGCGGTCACGGTGGACAGGAAGGCCGAGGCGCGGGGCATCGTGCTCCGGTGGCTCCAGACCCTGGACTTCGACGGCAAGGAGCGATGGATCCGCATGAACCCCCTGGTCACGGGCTTCGGCGAGGCCGACCTCGAATGGACGATTGCGGGGCGCCCCGACGGCTACATGGTTCCCAAGCCGCGGAACGCGGCTGACATTCGCGCCGTTGCCTCGATCCTTGACAGACTTGAGGAGAAGCACGGCATCGTCTTCGGGTCAACCAGGCTCATTCTCATCGCGACCGAGACTCCCGAGGGGCTCCTGAACATCGCCGAGATGGCCAAAGCCAGTCCACGCATCGCGGCCGTCTCGTGGGGGATCGAGGACCTGTCGGCGGCCATGGGGTTGTCGCGGACGCGGGATGCCGACGGGCGATACCTCGACATCCCGCGCTATGCCCGGGTGATGACGACCCTGGCTGCCGCTGCCGCAGGGGTCGAGGCCATCGATACCGTCTTCACCGACATCCCCAACCTGGCGGAGCTCCGTCGGGAGTGTCAGGAGGGGGTCTGGATGGGGTTCACGGGAAAGATCTCCATTCACCCGAGCCAGATCCCCGTGATCAACGAGGTCTTCAGCCCCACGAGGGAGGAGGTCCAGGAGGCCCGGGCGTTGATCGCCGCCTTTGAGGAGCAGGGCAGGAAGGGGAGTGGGGCGTTTGCCTTCAAGGGGCAGATGGTGGATATGCCCCACCTGACCCGCGCCCAGAAGGTCATCGAGCGGGCCAGGCGGGCAGGCGTGGTATGAGGGGGGACACGGTGCGGCCGATCAAGAAGATCGCCTTCTTCATCTTTCCCGGTCTGACGCTCCTGGATTTGGTGGGCGCCTATGACAGCCTCCGGCGCGTGGCCCTCATGGGGATCGATCCGGCGCTCACCCATCGGTTCATCGGCACCCAGTCCGAGATTTCGGACGAGACCGGCATCGTGCTGAGACCCGATGCGGTCTACGACGATCTCTCGACGTTCGACCTCCTCTATCTTCCCGGCGGGGTTGGAACGCGGCGGTTGATGGGAGACGATTGGTGTCTGGACTATCTGCGTCGGTGGGGCGTGGAGCGGCCGATCGCCAGCGTCTGCACCGGGGCGCTCCTGCTGGGCAAGGCCGGCTACCTCCGGGACAAACGCGCCACCACCCATCGGAACGCCTACGACCTGCTCGCCCCGTACTGCCGCGAGGTGGTGCGGGATCGGCGGATCGTGGACGAGGGAAATGTGATCACCGCGGGGGGCGTGTCGTCGGCGCTGGACCTCGGGCTTTATCTCGTGGAACGGTTCTGGGGGGACAAGGCGCGGGAGCGCATCGCCCAGCAGATGGAGTATCGTCCCGCTTTGGAAGGGGCAGCCCGCGCCTCGCGACCCGGGAGCCGGACCGGGGCCGGGCGGCCCCGCGCCCGTCCTAGATGACGGCCTCGGTTCGGAGACGGGCCAAATCATCGTCGGAGTAGCCGAGGGTTCTCAGGATTTCCTCGGTGTGCTGGCCCACCGTCGGCGCGGGGCGACGGATCGTTGCCGGGCTCTCCGAGAACTTGATGGGCACCCCCAGGACCCGGGATCTTCCCGCCACCGGGTGGTCCACGTCGACGGCCATCTGGCGCTGGGCCACCTGGGGATCAGCGAAGACCCGGTCGTAGGTCAGGATCGGACCGGCCGGCACCCCGTCGGCCTCGAGCTGTGCCAGCCAGTGGGCGGTTGTCTCGCGTTCGAACCGCTGCTGGAGCAGCGCGGCGAGCTCCTTCCGGTGCTTGACTCGATCCGGGTTGGTGGCGAACCGGGGATCCTTCTCCAGTTCCGGAAGATCCAGGAGGCGACAGATCTTGGGCCAGAATTGCTGGGAGGCCGCCCCGAGGTTGAGCCAGCCATCCTTTGTACGAAAAGGCTGGTAGGGAGCACTGGTGCGATGGCCGGGCCCGAGGCGCGGCGGGACCTCGCCGGTGGCGAAGTAGCTCGCCGCCTCGTAGACCGACCAGGCGATCGGGGTCTCGAGGAGGGAGGTGTCCACGCACTGTCCCCGGCCCGTGCGCTCCCGCGCGGCCAGAGCGGCCAAGATCCCGATGGCAGCAAACATTCCGGCTCCGATGTCCGAGAGCGGGATCGGCACGCGCAGCGGCGGGCCGTCCTCCTCCCCCGTGATGGACATGAGCCCGGACATCCCCTGGGCGATCAGGTCGAACCCGCCGCGGTCCCGGTAGGGGCCGGTCTGCCCGAAGCCCGAGATCGAGCAGTAGATGAGGCGAGGGTTCACCGCTTCCAGGTGCGTGGAGCCGAGGCCGAGCCGGTCGGTGGTTCCGGGCCGGAAGTTTTCGAGGAGCACATCGGCCCGCGCCGCCAGCGCCAGACAGATCTCCCGGCCGGCCGGCTGCTTGAGATCCAGGGCGAGGCTCCGCTTGTTCCGGTTGAACGTCATGAACGGGGCGCTCTGGCCGTTGACGAACGGCGGAAAGGCGCGCGCGTCGTCCCCTCGCCCCGGTCGCTCCACCTTGATCACGTCGGCCCCCAGGTCGCCGAGGAGCATGGAGCAGTAGGGGCCGGACAGCTGAGTCGAGAGGTCGAGAACGCGAAGGCCCTCAAGCGGAGGGGCGGCCGGCGATGGCGATGTCACGCGGGCAGTCTAGAGAGGCTTCCGCGCGGTGTCAAGCCGTCGGGCGCTTCCCGATCTTGGCTGATATGTTTGCCTTGACACATGCGCTTCCCTCCTGGTAGCGTTCGGCCAGGTTTCGGCGCTCCTGCCGCTCTAACACCCATGGCGAAGGACATCTCGATTGTCCACCACTCCGACCGTCGAACGGACGTGGTGATGCCATATGCCCCGGGGATTGTCGTGCGCCGGGGCCGGCTGGTCTTCCTCTCGGGCGTGACGGCTGCGGCGGTCTACCATAGCCACCCGCACCGCGAGGAGGAGTTCGACCTGCCCGCCGGCATGCATGAGCAGGCAGTGCTCACGATGGAGAATCTCAAGAAGACGCTCGAGGCCGCAGGCTGCACGCTCTCCGATGTCGTCTCGGCGACGCGCTATCTCACGGATGTCGCGGAACAGGACGAGCTCAATCGCGTCTGGGCCTCGTATCTCGGTGGTCACCGGCCGACGACGACGACCGTCGAGGTCTCGCGCCTGGCGACGCATCCGCGCTGCAAACTCGAGATCAGCGCCATTGCGGTGGCCGACGACGCCTGATGGCGACCGTCGGCTTCGTCGGCCTTGGTTCCATGGGCAGTCGGATGGTCCAGCGCCTGCTCGACGCCGGCTACAGCGTCGTGGGCTACAACCGGACTCGCGCCAAAGCCCTGAGGCTCGCGGCTGCCGGGATGGGCCTGGCGGAGTCGCCCCGTGCGGTCGCGGAGCGTTGCGACGTGGTCTTCAGCATGGTGGCCGACACGGCGGCGCTACGCGCGGTGGCGCTCGGTGCGGACGGGATCATCGCCGGCCTGCGCCCCGGGGCGACATGGGTGGAGATGAGCACGGTCAGCCCGGGCGCGATCCGCGAGCTTGGTGAGCGCGCGGCGGCGGCGGGGGCGGCGATGCTCGACGCGCCCGTCTCCGGAAGCGTGGCCACGCTGGAGCAAGGCCAGCTCTCGATCATGGTTGGCGGTGATGCCGCCGTGCTTGAGGGGGTGCGCCCCTGCCTGCGGGCGATCGGGCCGACGATCACGCACGTGGGTCCGCTTGGGCTCGCGGCGACGATGAAGATCGCCACGAATCTGGGCCTGGCGGTCCAGATGCTGGCGTTCAGCGAAGCCGTCCTGCTGGCCGAGAAGGCGGGCATCGGCCGCGAGCGCGCGGTGGAGGCGCTCCTCAAGAGCGTCATGGCCTCGCCGATGTTGAAGTATCGCGGGCCGTTCGTGCTGGAGATGCCGCAGGAAGCCTGGTTCAATGTGGGCATGATGCAAAAGGACCTTCAGCTGGCGCTCGAGCTGGGCCGCGCCGTTGGGGTCCCGTTGCCGGGCACGGCCCTCGCGCACGAGATGCTGACCGCAGCTCGGGGGTTTGGCCTGGCTTCGTGGGATTTCGCCGTTGTGTTCGACGTCCTCGCGGGGATGAGCGGGCTCTCAGGGAGCGCGAAGTCGACGGGAGGTGCGTGATGGCGCTACCGACGTACGGGACGATGGCCGTGGACTGGGAGGAGCGGGTGAACTTCGAGCGCCTCCGGCGTGATCGGCTCGCGCGGGTGAAGGCCGAGCTCGAGCGGTCGGAGCTGGGCGGCCTGCTCTGCTTCGACATGTACAACATCCGCTACGTCACCAACACCACGATCGGCGAGTGGGCGCGAGACAAGCTTTCCCGCTTCGCGCTGCTGCCGCGTGGCGACCAGCCCATCATGTGGGACTTCGGCTCGGCAGCCAGGCACCACCAGCTCTACTGTCCGTGGCTGGGCGAGCGGTCGCGCGCGGGCATCTCCCTGCTCCGGGGGGCGATGACCCCCGAGATGGGGCGGGCGGAGGACCTGGCGCGGAAGATCAAGCGCGAGCTTGAGGCGCGCGGCGTGCACAACGCGCCGCTGGGTGTCGACGTCATCGAGTTGCCGATCCTCTCGGCGCTCCAGCGGGAGGGGCTGGCCGTCGTGGACGGCCAGCAACTCATGCAGGCCGCACGCCGCATCAAAACGCGCGACGAAATCGTCCTCCTAAACACGGCAGCCATGATGGTGGACGCCGCCTATGAGGACCTCTACCGTGCGCTTCGCCCTGGTATCCGCGAGAACGAGCTGGTGGGGATCGCGGCGAAGACGCTGTACGACCTGGGCTCGGAGGACGTGGAGGCCGTGAATGCGATCGCGGGCGAGCGCTGTAACCCGCACCCACATGTGTTTTCCGATCGGGCCCTGCGGCCGGGCGATCCGGCGTACTTCGACATCCTCCATTCCTACATGGGGTACCGCACCTGCTACTATCGGACGTTCGCGGTTGGCAGCGCGTCGCAGGCCATGGTGGACGCGTACAAGCGGTGCCGCGATCTACTTGACCAGGCCATCGCGCTCGTGAAGCCGGGCATCACCACGGCGGATATCGCGGCGAACTGGCCGCGCGCTCAGGAGTTCGGGTTTCCCGACGAAGAAGCCTGCTTCGGCCTCCAGTACGGGCATGGCGTCGGGCTCTCGATCTGGGAGCAGCCCGTGATCAGCCGCCTCGTGTCGCTGGACCATCCCGTCACGCTTGAGCCCGGCATGGTCTTCGCGCTCGAGAACTTCTGGCCCGCGTCGGACGGCTGGTCGGCGGCTCGGATCGAAGAGGAGATTCTTGTCACCGAGACCGGGCACGAGATCCTGACGCGGTTTCCAGCCGAGACGCTCATCGTGGCGGGCACGCGTTACTGGACGGCGACCGGTCCGCTGCCTGGCACGCGCGAGCTTGACCCGACGGCGACGGGGCAGGCATCGTGATAGTCTTGACACTTGCCCGTCAAATCTGGTATTTGGTGCTGCGCGTGCGATCCATTCCGTACGCGGGGAGGAACAACATGAAAAGACATTGGTTCGGGGCCCTCCTGGTCGCGGCGATGGTTGCCGGGTTGGCGACGTCGCCGGCGGCTCAGGAGCTCAAGGTCGGGGCGTCGATCTCGTTGACCGGAACCTACGCCAAGCCGGGGAAGTACACGCAGGAGGGGTACCTCCTCTGCGAGAAGGAGATCAATGACAAGGGCGGGCTTCTCGGGCGCAAGGTTCGGTTCATCATCTACGACGACAAGTCGGAGCCGCCCACGGCCATCAAGCTCTACGAAAAGCTCATCACCGAGGACAAGGTGGAGCTGGTTCTGGGGCCCTACTCCAGCCCCGTTACGAATGCCGCCTCGACGGTGAGTGAGAAGTACAAGAAGTTGATGATGGCCACCCTGGCCGCGACCACGTCGATCTGGGAGCGGGGCTTCAAGTACCTCGTCATGACCATCTCCCCGGCGGAGGTCTACCTGGAGGGGCTGGTCGATCTGGCCGTCGAGCGTGGCCTCAAGACCATCGCGGTGATCAACGAGGACACCCTCTTCTCCAAGGCCGCAGCGAAGGGCACCATCGAGCTGGCCAAGAAGAAGGGGGTGCAGGTGGTCTTCCACGAGGCCTATCCGAAGGGGACCACCGACTTCTCCGCCCTTCTGATCAAGATCAAGTCGCTGAACCCCGACGTGATCGCGGCGGGCTCCTACTTCGACGACGCGGTGGCCACGACGCGGCAGATGAAGGAGCTGGACGTCAATCCCCGGATGTACGGGGTCACGGTGGGAGGCGACCTGCCGGAGTTCTATCAGCTCCTCGGGAAGACCGCCGAGTTCGTGTATGGGTCGAGCCAGTGGGAGAAAAGCCTCCCCTATCCCGGTATCAAGGAGTTTGTGGCGAACTACGAGAAGATGTGGAATCGGGAGCCCGTGTACCACTCGGCGGCCGCCTATGGTGGGTGCCAGATCTACGCCGAGGCCGTCAGACGGGCCAACTCTCTGGACTCGGACAAGCTCCGGGAGCAGCTCTTGAAGCTGAAGGTGTCCACCGCCTTTGGCGATTACCAGGTGGATGAGCGGGGCTTCCAGATCGCCCACAAGATGGTCCTCCACCAGTGGCAGGACGGCAAGAAGGTAACGGTCTGGCCCGCCGCCGTGGCTGAAGGGAAGCCGCTCTATCCCACCCCGCCCTGGCAGCGCAGGTAATGGGCAGGCGTCGCCTCTAGCCCTTGAGGGGGTCTCCTGGTGCGAGGAGACCCCCTCTTCATGTCTCTGATCTCCGGCGCGCGATGACGTCGGTCCAGATCACGGGGACCATGCTCTTCCAGCTGGTCGTGTCCGGCCTGCTGGCCGGCGGTCTGTACGCCCTGGTGGCCCTGGGCCTCTCCCTCATCTTCGGCGTCATGCGGGTCATCAACATCGCCCACGGGACCCTCCTCATGCTCGGCGCCTATACGACCTACTGGCTCTTCGCCCTCGCCGGGATGAACCCGTTTGTCTCTCTCGTCGTCTCCATTCCGATTCTCTTCGTGGTCGGGGCGATCCTCCAGAAGCTCTTCGTCCACCGGGTGGTGAACGCCCCCGAGCTGTCGTCGCTGCTCCTCACCTTCGGGATCTCGATCTTCATCGCCAACGTCGCCATGCTGGCCTGGAGCGCCGATTATCGCTCGGTGGAGTTTCTGACCGGCTCCTTCCTCCTGGGGCCCATCGCCCTCTCCAAACCCCGCCTCGTCAGCTTCTGCGTCGCCCTCGCGCTCACAGGGCTGGCCTTTGTCTTCCTCCACAGGACCAAGACCGGCAAGGCCATCCGGGCCACCTCCCAGCACCGGGACGTCGCCCAGGTCTGCGGGATCAACGTGCGCCGGATCGACCTCATCACCTTCGGCCTGGGAGCGGCGCTGGCCGGTGCCGGCGGCAGCCTCGTGTCCGTCATGTTCGCCGTCTATCCGGAGATGGGGCAGGTCTACGTGTTCAAGTCGTTCCTGGTGATCGTGCTCGGCGGGGCGGGGAACTACCCCGGGGCGTTTTTCGGCGGCCTGCTGCTCGGGCTCGTGGAGGGGCTGGCCTCCCTGTTCCTCACCGCCCAGCTTAGCGAGGTGATCGCCTACATCCTCCTGGTGATCGTCCTGCTGGTCCGTCCCACCGGGCTCTTGGGAGGGCGCGCGTGAGCCCGATGGTGGGAGCCCTTTCGCTCCTCCTTGTCATCCTCGCGGGCCTGGCCGTCCTGCCGTTCTTTGGCTCTGGCTATGTCGTCAGCTTCAGTATCCAGGTCTTCATGTGGATGGCTCTGGCGGGGAGCTGGAATCTCATCTCCGGCTTCACCGGCTACGTCTCCTTCGGCCACGTGGCCTTCTTCGGCGTCGGAGCCTACACCGGGGCCCTCCTCATCACCAAGGCCGGCTGGCACTGGTTGCTGGCCGGCCTGGCTGGGAGCCTCCCGGCCGCGGCTCTGGCGCTTGTCATCGGCTACCCTTGCCTCCGGCTGAAGGGCCCTTACTTCGCCATCGCCATGCTCGGGCTCAATGAGGTGGTGCGCGCCCTGGTCTCCTACTTCGAGGGCTTTACCGGGGGCGGGTCCGGCGTCTCCCTGCCGCCCATTCTCTCGATCGTGCCGGTCTACTATGCGATGGGTGCCGTTGCCATGGCCGTGACGCTCCTGACCTATCGGATCATCACCTGCCAGTTCGGCCTCCGCCTGCTCTCGATCCGCGAGGACGAGATGGCCGCCGAGGTCATGGGGATCAACACCGCGCGCCTGAAGCTCTACGCCTTCCTCCTCTCCGCCGTGTTCCCGGGGATCGTGGGGGGGTTCTACGCCTGGTACGCCAGCCATGTGGAGCCGCTGAGCGTGTTCCCCCTCCTCACCACCATCACGATGATCATCATGTGCCTGTTCGGCGGAAAGGGGACGGTCTTTGGGCCCGTCCTGGGGGCGGGGCTGCTGTCCGTGTTCCAGGAACTGGTGTGGGCCCGCTTCCTTTTCGTCCACCAGGCCATCTTCGGGGCCCTCATCGTCGGCGTGGTGCTCCTCATGCCCAGGGGGATCCTGGGGGTGTTGCAGGAGCGCTACCGTCTTCCGCGAACGATTTGAAATGCCGGACGCATCCATCCTCGACATCCGGGACGTCACCAAACGCTTCGGCGGGGTGACCGCGGTCAACCGCTGCTCGCTCGCCCTCACCCCCGGGAAGATCTACGGCCTCATCGGCCCCAACGGCTCGGGCAAGACGACCCTGTTCAACTGCGTCACTGGCATCGAGCCGCGCGACGAAGGGGAGATCCGCTTCAAGGGCGAGCGCATCGACGGCCTCAAGCCCCACCAGGTGGCCCGGCGCGGGATCGGGCGGACCTTCCAGATCATCCGGGTCTTTCCCGAGCTCACCGCCCTGGAGAATCTCCTCGTGGTCACGCGGGAGCCGTTCGAGACGGCTCGGCGCAAGGCTCAGGAGCTACTCAAGTTCGTGACGCTGGAGCGCCTCCAGCATGAGTACGCGGGGAACCTCTCCTACGGCCAGCAGAAGCTCCTCGAGTTCATCCGCGTCCTGATGACGGACCCGGAGCTGATCCTCCTGGACGAGCCCGCCGCGGGCGTGAACCGCACCCTCCTGAACGAACTGCTGGCGGCCATCGCCCGGCTCCGGGACCAGGGCAAGACCATCCTGATCGTCGAGCACGACATGAAGGTCGTCATGGGGCTCTGCGAGGCAGTCTTCGTCCTCGACTACGGGGAAAAGATCGCCGAGGGGCCGCCCGGCGTCATCCAGACGGATGAGCGCGTGATCGAGGCGTACTTTGGCCGTTGACGGTCTCCTGCTCCAGGCGGACGGGATTCACGCCGGCTATGGCAAGCTGGAGATCCTCCATGGGGTCAGCCTGGAGGTGCGGCGGCAGGAGCTGGTCAGCGTCATCGGCCCCAATGGCGCGGGCAAATCCACTGCGTTCAAGACCATCATCGGCTTGCTGCGCCCGAGGTCCGGCCGGATCCTCTTCGACGGTCGGGAAATCACCGGGCTCAGACCGGATCAGGTGCTGCGGCTGGGCCTGGCGTATGTCCCTCAGGGCCGGATCGTCTTTCCCCAGATGACGGTCCTCGAAAACCTCGAAATGGGGGGGTACATCGAGCGGGATCCGGCCCGGGTGCGGGAGGCGCTCGAGCGGGTCTACGCCCTCTTTCCGATCCTGGCGGAGCGGACGCGCCAGAAGGCCGGCACCATGTCAGGAGGGGAGCAGCAGATGGTCGCCATCGCGCGGGCCCTCATGACGACGCCCAAGCTCATCCTCCTCGACGAGCCGTCCCTGGGGCTCTCCCCGAAGTTTGTCACGCTGATCTTCGAGAAGCTCGTGGAGATGAAGCGGGCGGGCTACACGATGATGGTAGTCGAGCAGAATGCGGCGAAAGCGCTGTCGGTGGCGGACCGCGGCTATGTCCTCGAGCTGGGGCAAAACCGATTTGAAGGGACCGGTCAGTTGCTGCTGACCGATCCCGAAGTCAAGCGCCTCTACCTGGGCGGCTAGGGGCGAATCCCCTCGCCCCTTGGGGGAGAGGGAAGGGTGAGGGGGCGCTCAGAGGCGCTTAGGGGCGGAGGATCGCGGTCAGGCTCCGAAGGTCGGGGCAGCCCTCGAGCTCGTCGAGCATCTCGGCCATCGACTCCACGCGGTCCCCGGCCAGCACGCGGCTGGCGCAGTCGGTGAACTTGGCGAGGAGTGCGTCCCGGGAGAGGGGCGCGGCCGGGTGGCCCAAGACTTCGCGCGGCGGGATCTCCAGCGCGCGTCCGTCGGCGAGCCTCACCCTGACCCGGGACCAGACATGGTGCTCCAGGTCACCGGCGATGGTCGGGTCCACCTCCATCTTCACTCGCCCCATCAGGCTGCGAATGGCGGGATCGGCGGTCCGCTCGTCGGTGAAGGTGGCGATGCCGACGCGCCCGTCCACGAGCGCCGCCGCCGCGCAGAACTCCGCCGAGAACTTCCCCTCGAGGCCGGTCCGGGGCTGGTGGTGGATCAGGATGTTCGGGACGAGGGCATTCACCCCCACGGTGACCTCGGCGACGGTCTCAGGGCGAAGCGCACGGGTCTGACGGAGCTCCAGGAGGGCCGCGATGATCGAATGGGTGCAGGCGCAGGATGGATAGGGCTTGACCGCGACCCCGGTGGTGAGGATCTTCCAGGGCGAGCCGAGCCGCTCGAGCGCCGCCGCGGGCTCCTCGCTCTGGCTTCCCAGCAGGCGCAGGTACCCTTGCGCTCCCTCGAGGGCGACGGCCGATCCCGTGAAGCCCTCGCGGGCGAGCAGCGCGGCGAGGAGACCGCTGCGCGCCGCATGGCCGGCGTGAAATGGCTTGGTCATCGTCCCGAAGTTCTCTTTGAGCCCCGACGCTTGCGACGCCGCGATGGCCAACGCGTGTCGGCTCTCGGCAGGATCGAGACCGAGGAGCTTGGCCGAGGCGGCCGCGGCGCCGAGGGTGCCGAGGGTGGAGGTCGCGTGCCAGCCCCGGGCGTAGTGGGCGGGATTCATCACCTCGGCCAGCGTGGTCTCCACCTCGAAGCCTAGGAGGAACGCGTGGATGAGGGCACGCCCGTCGGCAAGCGCCAGTTCTGCGGCCGCCAGAGCGGCGGAGAGCAGGGGCACGCTGGGGTGTCCGAGGAGAGCGAAGTTGGTGTCGTCGAAGTCCAGCGCGTGGCCGGCGGTGCCGTTGGCCAGCGCGGCCCACACCCCTCCGGTTCGCATCTGTGTCCCGAGCACCGTGCAGAGCGGCGCACCCCCTTCGGCCTCGGCGACGCGCTGGACGATGCGGGCCGGTGGCTCTGCTGACCCGGCCAGCATGACCCCGACGCTATCCAGGATGGCGCGTTTGACCTGCTCGATGGCCGCCCCGGGCAGCTCCTCCCAGCGGCTCTTCACGACGAACTCGGCAAGGCGGGCGGTGGCACCCAT
>JACQWA010000406.1 GCA_016209425.1 Candidatus Rokuibacteriota bacterium | reverse complement strand
ATGCAGACCACCTCGGCGCCCTGAGCCAGGAGGAAATCGCAGAGGTGGGAGCCGATGAAACCGGCGCCGCCCGTCACCAGCACCCGCATGCTTTACTCGGAGGGGGGCTCCGCCCCCCTACGCTCGCCTCTGGCTCGCGCTCTCCGCAGCCTCGCCAAGTCGAGGCTGCTCCGCGTGCCGAGGCCTCCCCCGGAGGGTTGCGCGGGCCAAGCCCGCGCTCGAACATGCGCAAGCACGTGCACGAGCCAGAATTCGGCTGACATGGAGTTCCTCACAGGCCGCGGAGCACGGTGGCCCGTCCCACCCGGCCGATCGCCACGATGAAGGCGGCGGTCCTGAGCGGGACGCGACGCTCCCGGGCCACGCGCGACAGCGTCGCGTAGGCCTCGCTCATGTATCGCCGGAGCTCGGCCGTGATCTTCGGCTCTTCCCAGGTGAACTGCTGGATGTTCTGGGTCCACTCGAAGTAGGAGACCGTGACCCCGCCGGCGTTGGCGTAGATGTCGGGCAGGATCGGGATTCCGCGCGTGGTGAGGATCTCGTCGGCCTCGGGCGTGGTCGGAGCGTTCGCGGCCTCGACGACGTAGCGCGCGCGCACGTGCCGGGCGTTCTCCCGCGTGAGGACGCCGCCCACGGCCGCCGGGATCAGCACGTCGACCTCCGAGACGAGCAGCTCCTCGTTCGAGATGGAATCCACTCCCGGAAATCCCGCAACCGCGTTCGCGCGTTTGGCGTGCTCGACGAGCTTCGGGACGTCAAGCCCCTCGGGATTCGCGACCCCTCCGGTCTGGTCGCTGACGGCGACCACCGTGGCGCCGGCCTTGTGGAGAAAGCGGGCCGCCCAGGAGCCCACATTGCCGAAGCCCTGGATGGCGCAGCGCTTGCCCCGAATCTCTCCCCCGCCCATGTCCTTCAGGAACTCCTCCAGCGCATACACCACCCCGCGGCCGGTCGCCTCCTCGCGTCCCCGCGAGCCGAAGAGGTCGATGGGCTTGCCGGTGACCACCGCGGGGGAGAAGCCGTGGATCTTGCTGTACGCGTCCATGATCCAGGCCATCACCTGGGCGTTGGTGCCCATGTCCGGGGCGGGAATGTCGATCTGGGGGCCGATGATGTCGTGAATCTGCTCGACGAAGCGCCGCGTCAGGCGCTCGAGTTCCCGCTCCGAGATCTTGGAGGGGTCCACCGCGATGCCGCCCTTGGCGCCGCCGTAGGGGACGTTCACGACCGCGTTTTTCCAGGTCATCAGCGAGGCCAGGCCCAGGGCCTCGTCCATGTCCAGCGTCGGGTGGTACCGCAGGCCGCCCTTCATGGGGCCGCGGCTCCGGTCGTGCTGGACCCGGTAGCCGATGAAGGTGCCCAGCTCGCCCGAATCGAGGGAGATGGAAACATCCACCTTCACCTCTCGGAAGGGCGTGATGAGCAGCTTCTCCACACGCGGGGAGAGGTCCATGATGCGGGCTGCCCGCCGGAAGTAGTAGTTGACCTCCTCGAACCCAGCCATTGCCCTCAGCTCGCGAGGTTCAGGAGGGTGTGGAGGAGGACGTTGGCGCCGCGCTCGATCGCGCGGGGGTCGCTGGCCTCATCCGGGCGGTGGCTGCGCCCCCCCTTGGAAGGAATGAAGATCATCCCCGCCTTCGTGATCGTGGCGAGGTTCTGGGCGTCGTGCCCAGCGCCCGACGCCATCCGGAGGGTCCGGAGTTGGAGCCGGGCGGCCGCGGCCTCGATCGCCCGCTGCACCTCGTGGGCCAGGCGCGCAGGTTCGTTCCTTGAGAGCCGCTGCACCGTGACGCGGATCCGTCGGCGTTTGGCGACCCGGCCGGCTAGAGCGGCGCACTCCCTGTCCAGCCGGGCCAGGACCTCCGGGTCCAGCTCGCGCATCTCCTGGAGGAGCGCGGCCCGGGCGGGGACGATGTTGGTCACTCCCGGCTTGACCTCCACCGCTCCGAAGTTGGTCACGCTCCTGCCGCTGCCGCCCTTGACCACCAGCTCGCGAGCCCGGAGGGCGTACTCGGCCGCGGCGAGAAAGGCGTCCTTCCGACGCGCCATCGGGGTGGTTCCGGCATGGTCGGGCTCGCCCTGAAAGACGATCCGGTTCCGGCGGATTCCCACGATGCCCTCGACGACGCCGATGGGGATGCCTCTGGCCTCCAGGTGGGGGCCCTGCTCGATATGGAGCTCCACGTACGCGGCGAGGGTTCGGGGGTCCACGGCGGCGCGCGGAGCCTCGAGGGCGTTGAAGCCGGCGCGCGCCATGGCATCCACCAGCCTGTCGCCGTCGGGTGCCCGCATCTTCGGGATGTCCGCCATCTTTAATTTTCCGGTGAAGGCTCTGGAGCCGAAGAGGCTCTGGTATCGGCCTTCTTCGTCGCTCCACGCGACCACCGTGAGGGGGCGCTTGAGCGGGACCGCCGCCTCCCGGATCGTCCTGAGACACTCGAGCCCGGCCAGGACTCCGAGCGCTCCGTCCAAGGGTCCGCCGTCGGGGACCGAGTCGATGTGGGAGCCGGTGAGGACCGCCGGGGCGCCATCGCCCAACTTGCCGAAGGTATTTCCGGTAGGATCAACCCACGTTTCTAATCCCGCCTGTTTCATTCGGGCCAGCAGCCAGGCCCGCGCTTCTTCGTGGGCGGGGCTCCAGGCGGGGCGCGACACTCCACCGCCCGGGGCGCGGCCGAAGTGTGCGAGGGCCGTCAGATCCTGCCGCAGTCGGGACAGGGAGATTTTGACCATGCCCCGTCATTATACGGGGGCATGGCGCGTCCACCAAGGCCCGCTTGACTTCCGCGCTTTTCGACTCGTAGAATGGGCCCTGAACGGTCGTTCAGTCCCGCCGTCCCACTCCGGCCGGCCCGAAGCGGCGGGGGGGCCGATAAAGAACTGGGAGGAGAAGGCATGGACTTTGCGCTGACCCCCGAGCAGCAATCCTTCCGGGACGAGGTCCGGGCCTGGCTCAGGCAGAACCTCCCGAAGGAGTGGATCGCCCGCGTGGTGAGTGGCCCGGATGTGCCGCGCGTCGAGGCCTACGATTTCCTCCGGCAGTGGCAGAAGACGCTCTACGAGGCGGGCTTCATCGGGCTCACGTGGCCCAAGGAGTACGGCGGGCGCGGGCTCACCTTCATGGAGGAGCTGATCCTCCATGAGGAGATGGCGTTGGCCAAGGCGCCACCGGTGCTCAACATCCTCGGAATCGGCATGGCCGGCCCGACCATCATTGCCTACGGCACCGAGGAGCAGAAGAAGCGCTATCTGGCCAAGATCCTCTCCTGCGAGGAGATCTGGTGCCAGGGATACTCCGAACCCAACGCGGGGAGCGATCTCGCCTCGCTCCAGTGCCGAGCCGTGCGCGATGGCGATCACTTCGTCGTCAACGGGCAGAAGGTCTGGACCAGTCTGGCTCAGGTTGCCGACTGGATGATGCTCCTGGCCCGGACGGACCCGGACGCCCCCAAGCATAAGGGGATCACCTACTTCCTCCTCGACATGCACTCGCCGGGAATCTCGATCCGACCGCTCAGGCAAATCACCGGCGACGCCGAATTCAACGAGGTCTTCTTTGAGAACGTCGGAATTCCCGCCGGGAACGTCCTGGGCGGCGTCAACAACGGCTGGCAGGTCGGGATCACCACGCTGATGTATGAGCGCCTGGCGCTCGGCTTCGGCCTTCAAGTGAGGCTCCGGATCGCCCTGGACGCCCTGGTCGGGCTGGCCAAGCGGACGAGGAGGAACGGCGACTTCGCGACGCGGGATCCGATCATGAGGCAGAAGCTGGCGCAGCTGTGGATCGACACCGAGGTCTTCAAGTACACCGGGGCGCGCGCCATCACCAAGCTGCTGAAGGGCGAGATGCCCGGCGCCGAGGCCTCCACGGGAAAGGTGTGGTGGTGCGAGATGCACGAGCGTCTCCAGGAGGTGGCC
Organism: Candidatus Rokuibacteriota bacterium; assembly: GCA_016209425.1. Lineage (GTDB taxonomy): Bacteria > Methylomirabilota > Methylomirabilia > Rokubacteriales > CSP1-6 > JACQWA01. The sequence goes on along the minus strand of JACQWA010000406.1, from coordinate 5,218 downwards.
ATGGAGCTTCAGGGGCCGTACCATCAGCTCATGGCCGGTACCGAGCGGGCCATCGATCAAGGGCTCTGGCAGTACACCTTCCTGCGTTCGCGCGCCAACTCCATCGAGGGCGGGACGACGGAGATCCAGAAGAACATCATCGGCGAGCGAGTGCTCGGCCTGCCAAAAGGATAATCAGGGCGGGGGCGACCATGGATTTCGGATTCAACCAGGAACAGGAGATGCTCCGCGCCACCGCGCGGAAATTCTTGGAGAACGAGTGCCCCTCTGCCTTCGTGCGGAAGATGATGGATGAGCCCGCGGGGGTGACGGCCGACTTCTGGCAGAAACTGGCCGAGCAGGGGTGGCTGGGTCTCATCTACCCGGAGGCCTACGGGGGCGCAGGGCTGGGCTTTGTGGACCTCACGGTTCTCATGGAGGAGATGGGGCGTGCCGTGATGCCGGGTCCGTACTTCTCGACCGTCCTGTTGGGTGGTCTCGCGCTTCTCGAAGCCGGGTCCGAAAGCCAGAAAAAGGAGTGGCTCACGCGGATCTCGGCGGGATCCTCCAGGGTCACGCTCGCCTGGACGGAGCCCAACGGCCGCTGGGACGGCGCGGGCGTCACGCTGGCGGCCCGGGAGGCCCGTGGCGGGTTCACGCTCTCGGGGACCAAGCTGTTCGTCCCTGACGCCCATACCGCCGATGCCATCGTGGTCGTGGCGCGAACGGGCAACGGCCCCTCTCCGGAGGACGGCGTAAGTCTCTTCCTCGTGCCCAAGGACGCCAGGGGGCTCGAAGTAAAGCTCCTCCCCACGATGGACCAGACGCGCAAGCTCTGCGAGGTGACGCTGAAGGACGTGGGCGTCGGGGCGGACGCGCTGGTCGGGGAAAAGGACAAAGGGTGGCAGCCGCTGGCGCGGGTCGTGGACCGGGCAACCGTGGCGCTCTGCGCTGAGATGTGCGGGGGAGCGCAGAAAGTGCTCGAGATGACGACGGAATACGCCAAGATCCGGATCGCGTTCGGCAAGCCCATCGGGTCCTACCAGGGCGTCAAGCATAAGGCGGCGGACATGCTGGTGGACGTGGAGAACGCCAAGTCCATCACCTATTACGCGGCGTGGGCGGTGGACCAGCAAGTGGCCGAAGCGCCCCTGGCCGCCTCCATGGCCAAGGCCTACGTGTCCGATGCCTGCCGGAAAGTCGCCGCGGCGGGGATCCAACTCCATGGGGGGATCGGCTTCACGTGGGAGCACGATCTCCACCTGTATTTCAAGCGTGCCAAGGGCTCCGAGTTCACCTTCGGCGATGCCACCTATCACCGCGAGCGAGTCGCGCAGCTCATTCATCTCTAACATCCACGGTTCCCGACCCGTCTGCTGCACGGTCCCTCGGACTTCCCGCCCCTCGCGCCGGGCCCGGAGCGCGGCGTCATGAGGCCCGTCGAGCCGAAGCCGGCTGCGTCAGTCGTCCTCGTGCGGCCGGGCTCCGGCGAGCCGGTGGAGGTCTACATGATTCGCCGTCATGAGGGGATGCGCTTCCTCGGCGGCTACTACGCCTTCCCCGGGGGGAAGGTGGATGGGGCTGATGCCAGCGTGGACGCCCGGGCTCGCTGCCGCGGGCTGACCCCCGAGGCAGCGGAGGAACGGCTTGCCACCAGGGAAGGCCTGCCGGCGCTCGCCTTCTGGGTCGCAGCGATCCGAGAGCTCTTCGAGGAGACTGGGGTCCTGATGGCGCGGGACGCTTCGGGCGCCCCGATCGATCTCGCCGATCCCGCTGTGGCGGATCGGGTGGAGCGCTGCTTGAAGGCCCTCATGGCGAACGCGGCGCCGCTCACGACGCTGTTGGCGGACGCCGGTTGGTTCTACGACGTGGCCCCCCTCCGCTACCTTTCCCACTTCATCACGCCGTCCTCGAGCCCGATCCGCTTCACGGCCCGGTTCTTCGTCTCCCCCGTGCCCCCCGGGCAGGGGCCACGACTTTTCCTCGAGGAGACCTCCGAGGGGTTTTGGATCGGAGCGCGGGACGGGTACCGTCGCTACCGGGCGGGGGAGATGGCCATGGCGGAGCCGGCGGAGTACGCCCTGGGGTACCTGGCCCAGTTCGGTTCTCTCGACGAGCTCTGGGCCGCCCATCACGACGGCAGGCACAAGTTCCACGGCATCCTGGACCGGGTGGAGTTTTACGGCGAGGGGTACGATTGGCAGACGGCCACCTGGAAGTCCAGCAAGCCTTCCTGGCACGCGTAGAAATGAGTCGCGTCGCGGAGTTCCCCAGGACGGCAACCCCGAGCGGACTGGTGGGGCGGGTTCTTGGCCTCAACCCGGGCCTCATGACGGGGCCTGGCACCAACACCTATCTGGTTGGCGAGAAGAACCCGCTTTTACTTGACACCGGGGCCGGGGTGCCGGAATACCTCCCGCTGCTGGACGACTATTTGAAGCACCGCGGCTGGCCCCGTCCGTCGAGGATCATCCTGACTCACCGCCACCGTGATCACATGGGCGGGGTTGGCCAGCTGAGGGAGCGGTTTCCAGGCATCTCGGTCTCCAAGCTGATCCACCGCGACCCCGACCTCCCCGGGCCGATGGAGAACCTCCCCGACGGGGCAACCGTGCAGGGCGACGGCGTGACGCTCGTCGCGATCTACACCCCGGGGCACGCCTCGGATCACCTCTGCTACTACCTGCGGGAGGAGAAGGCGCTCTTCACCGGCGACCTGATCCTCGGCGGCTCCACCAGCGTGATCCCGCCCGACGACGGCGACCTCGGCGACTACCTGGCCTCGCTCCGGAAACTCCAGGGGCTGGCCGTCAAGCGCATTTACCCGGCCCACGGGCCGGTGATCGAAGACGGTCCCGCGAAGATCCAGGAGTATCTCGACCACCGGCTCATGCGTGAGCGCCAGATCCTCGAGGCCCTGGGCGAGGGGCTCCGGACCATCCCGGAGATGGTGGGGCGGATCTACGTCGACGTGTCTCCCGCGCTCCACCCCGCGGCCGGCCTGTCCGTCCACTCCCACCTGGTGAAGCTCCAGAGAGAGGGCCGGGTTCGGGAGGAGGTGGTTCCGGGCGCCCCCTCCCGGTGGGTTCTCGTGTAGTTCGCCGCTCCCCCTGGCCTCGCTCAGGACAGACCCTTTCTCCGCGCATCCTCATTGACAACCTTTGGGGCCCGTTGTATAGGTGGGGGCGAGTGGGTTTCCTCGTCGGGTGTTTCCTGCGGAGGAGGACCCCGTGCTTTTCGACACCGTTACGCGGAAGCGCATTCTCATCGTAGACGACGACCCTGCCATTCTTGAAGCGTTGTCCTTCGCCCTCGAAGCTGACTACGACATTCAGACCTGCCGGGACGGCGCCGACGCTCTTTCGCTTCTCCCGCTCTTCCAGCCCGATCTGATCCTCCTTGATTTGAAGATGAAGGGGCTGGACGGCATCCTGACCCTTCACGCCATTCGACGCGCCTCCCCGACGCTTCCGGTCATCATCGTCACGGGGTGGAGCACGAAGGAATGGGCCGAGCGCGCCGCTGATCTCAGGGTCTCCGGCTACCTGAAGAAGCCGCTCGATATCGACCAGCTTACCCGCCGCCTCGCCGAAGTTCTCCGGGCAAACGACCAGGCCTCGCCGGCCCCCCCTGCTTCCTTCGCTCTTTCAAATGAGTTGGTCCGCCCGGTGGTCAAGCGGGCCCTTGTGTATCTCCACCGGAATTTCTCCCGAAAGCTCACCCTCCGAGAGGTCGCCGCGGCGGTCAACATCACTCCCTTTCACCTCTGCCGCGTCTTCAGGCTGGAAGTGGGCCGTCCCCCCATGGCCTATCTGAAAGAACTCCGAATCGAGCAGGCAAAGACGCTTCTCCGGAGCGGCGCCAGGCCGGTTTCGGCGATCGCCTCCCACCTCGGCTTCACCTATCCTCACCACTTCTCTCGGGTCTTCAAGGCCCGCACCGGTTCCACTCCGGCCCAATTCCGTAACGTCCGCTCCTGAAGTCAACTTCCTGCTATAGATCGCAACTCCGTGCATTGACACCCGTTTCGCTCAGGGCTTAACTGGATCTCACGCTTGGCCTGGAACGGCCGTTCTCTCGCACTTTGGGAGGATGAGCGTGCGACTCTGGAAAGCCCTTCGAGTTTTCCCACGAACGATCCCCCGCCCTGGAATTCTGGCCGCGATGTTATTGAGGGCGGTCGGGAAGGCCGCCAAGTCCGAAGGGGACACGGCCCCGGCGAAGCTCCCTCCCGCGGATTTGAGCGACCTCGCTCCGCCGGTGAGGAGCCGGTGCGACAGTGCGGTCTGACGTCAATCGGAAGGAGGAGACATGGCGGGTTATGTGACGGTGGTGTTAAAGGATCAGAGTGACAAGGAAGTCGTGGGCGGGGAGATCCGCGTGGATGGCGTGGATCAAGGCCGGACAACCGACACGATCGAGCTCTCCGCGGGGGATCACACGGTGCAGGTCCTGGCGCCGATCGTGCCGTCCAGCCAACCTGTCACGGTCACAGAGTGCGAGCCGAAGGATGCCCCGGTCCTGACGTTCAGGATGGCATGAGGGCGACCCGCATCGTGCCGGTCCGCCGGTCCGTCGGTTTCCGGGCGGCGATGCTCGCCCTGGCGAGCGTCCTCCTCACCGCCTGTGCCCTTCCGTTCTTCATCAGCGACAACGAAAAGCTCGAGACGCCGTCGCCCCAGGAGAAACCGTTCGACCCCGGTCAGGTGGCGGTCTTTCTGGCGCTGTCAGGTGGGGGCACGCGCGCGGCGGCCCTCGCCTACGGGGCCATGAAGGCGCTGGACGCGATACTCGTAACGGGAGAGGACGGGTCGCCGAGCAGCCTGATGCGGGAGGTGGATTACATCTCCTCGGTGTCGGGGGGGTCGTTCACGGCGGCCTTTTACGCTTACACCGCCGATGGGCCCGCGAAGGAGCGGTTCGACGAGATCAAGAAACGGGTTCTGTATCGGGACCTCGAGCTGGCCATCGCGATCCGGCTGTTCGCGAACCCGCTGAACTGGTTCCGGGTCCCCTTTACCTACTACGACCGGACCAACGTGGCCGCGGATGTCTACGACGACAGCATCTTTGAAGGGAAGCGCTTCAAGCATCTCCCCGCGCGTCCGCGGCTCATCCTGAATGCCACGGACCTCGTGACGGGCGTGCGCTTTGAGTTCTCGCCGGAGACGTTTCGCTGTCTCGAGTCCGACCTCGCCCAGTACCCGTTGGGGAACGCCGTGGCGGCCTCCTCGGCCCT
>JACQWA010000409.1 GCA_016209425.1 Candidatus Rokuibacteriota bacterium | reverse complement strand
GGTCGTCCCCGCCCCGACGTTCTGGGAGCGCGGATTGTGTCGGAGGGGGCCTCGACGGCCCCCTCCGAGGCCTCCCCCCCCTGCGGTTGCGCCGGCGGAGCCGGCGCTCGAATCCGCGCGCCCGTAACGCTAGCCTCATGACGCTCACACTGCTCGCGCAGGCCGCGCTGAACGGGTTCCTCTTCGGGGGTCTCTACAGCCTCATGGCCGTGGGGCTCTCGCTGATCTTCGGCGTCTTGCGCGTGATCAACATGGCCCACGGCGACATGATGGTGTGGGGGAGCTACCTCGCCTTCGTCCTGGCGCTCCGCCTCGGTCTGGACCCGTTTGTCTCGTTCGGGCTCTGCGCCGCTGCCCTCTTCTGCCTGGGAGTGCTGGTCCAGCGGGGGCTGGTCAACCGGGTCCTGGACGCGCCCCACGAAATGCAGATCCTCCTCATGCTTGGCGTGGCCCTGGTCCTGGAGAATCTGGCCCTGGTCGTCTTCGGCCCGGAAACCCGCCGGAGCGAGTCCGCCTATGGCTTGGCCACGGTCTGGCTCGGGCCGCTCTTCGTGGACGTCGCCCGGCTGATCACCTTTGCCCTCACGCTCGCCTTTTCGCTCGCCCTGTACCTCTTCCTCTTCCGGAGTGACATGGGCCGGCTCATCCGCGCGGCCGCTGACAACGCCTACGGCGCGTTGGTGATCGGCGCAAACGTCAGCCGGATCTACACGGTGGCCTTCGGGATCGGGGCGGCCTGCGTGGGGGCGGCCGGCGCCCTGATGAGCGCGCTCCTGCCCTTTTCTCCCGCCGCGGCCTTCCCCCAGACCGTCACCTCCTTCAACATCGTGATCATCGGCGGAATGGGGAGCCTCTTCGGCGCGTTCCTGGGCGGGATTCTCGTCGCGGTGGCGGAGAGCCTCGGGGCCGTGCTGCTCGTCCCCTCGCTCAAGGAGCTGGTCAGCTTTATCCTCCTCGTCCTGATCCTCCTCTTCCGGCCTCAAGGACTGTTCGGGGGGAAGACCAGGTGAAGTGGCTGCTGGGGATCGCCCTTCTGATCCTCCTCGTCCTCCCCAACTTCCTCGGCTCCTACCTCCTGACCGTCTTCATCTTCATCTTCTTCTACGCCTACCTCGGGCAGGCCTGGAACCTCCTGGGAGGATACGGGGGCCAGATCTCCCTGGGCCACGCGGCCTTCGTGGGGGTCGGCGCCTACACTTCCACCTACCTCGCGATGACGTACAGGCTCTCGCCGTGGATCGGCATGTTCATCGGAGGCGCGGCTGCGGCGCTCCTGGGCGCCGTTATCGGCTATCTCGGCTTCCGCTTCGGGCTCCGGGGCTTCTACTTCATCCTGCTCACGGTCGCCTTCGCCGAAATCTGCCGGCTCATCGTGGCCCACCTGGAAGCGTTGGGGGGCGCGCTCGGGCTCTTCATCACCTTCACCGGAGATCCGTGGCAGTTCCAGTTCAGCGATAACCGGTACTACTACTACATCGCCCTCGGACTCATGCTCGCCTCCATGGGCATCGTGGCGGCGGTCGAGCGAACGCGGATGGGAACCTACCTGACGGCGGTGCGGGAGGACGAGGACGCCTCCGAGGCGCTCGGCGTCAACACCTTCGGCACCAAGCTCGCGGCGATCGTCCTGTCGGCGTTCCTCACCGGAGTGGGAGGAACTTTTTACGCCAACTACCTCTTCTCGCTTCAGCCCAATACGGCCTTCGGGATTCCGCTCTCGGTGGAGATCATTCTCCGGCCCATCGTGGGTGGGTCGGGAACCCTCATGGGTCCAATCCTGGGCTCCTTCATCCTGAGCCCGCTGGCGGAGCTGTCGCGGAGCTATCTGGCCAGGGGCGGGCTGAGCGGGGTTCACCTGATCGTCTACGGTTCGCTCCTCATCGCGGTGGTGCTCTTCTTTCCGCGCGGCGCCTACCCCTACCTCCGTGACCTTTTCCGCAAACGAGGCGCCGCGTGAGGCTGCTGGGTATCCGGGCGCTGTCCAAACGCTTCGGCGGCCTTCAGGCTGTAGACGGCCTCACCCTCGCCCTCGAGGAGGGCGAGGTGCTCGGCTTGATCGGCCCCAACGGGGCCGGGAAGACCACGGCCTTCCATCTGATTTCCGGCTTCCTCGCTCCGGACGCCGGCGAAATCCACTTCCGCGACCGCTCGCTCGTCGGCCTCCGCCCCCATCAGGTCTGCCATCTCGGGTTGACCCGCACGTTTCAGATCGCCCGCCCCTTCCCCCATCTGAGCGTCCTGGAAAACGTCAAGGTGGGGGCTTTCGCGCGGACGGCCTCCTCCCGTGAGGCCGCGGCCAAGGCCGGCCGAGCGCTTGAGGAGGTGGGGCTCCTGGCAAAGGCCGGGGGTCGCGCCGGAGAGCTCACGCTGGCCGAGCGCAAGCGGCTGGAGCTGGCGCGGGCGCTGGCCACGGATCCAAGCCTGCTCCTGCTCGACGAGGTCATGGCCGGCCTCAGCGCCGTGGAGACCGAGCGGATCGTCGAGCTGATCCGGGCCATCAACGCGCGCGGCGTCTCGATCCTGCTGATCGAGCACGTGATGCGGGCGGTGATGAGTCTCTCCCACCGCGTCGCCGTGCTGAACTACGGCCAGCTGATTGCCGAGGGGCCTCCCGCGCAGGTGGCGAACGCCCCCAACGTCATCGAAGCCTACCTGGGCGAAGAATATGTCGGGGTTTCTTAAGGTCGATGGCATCGAGGTCGGCTACGGGGATATCACCGCCGTCAGGGGGGCGAGCCTCGAGGTCCGGCCGGGGGAGATCGTGGCCCTCATCGGCTCGAACGGGGCCGGCAAGACCACCACGCTCCGCGCGATCTCCGGCCTGCTGCCGGTCCGGCGGGGCCGAATCGAGTTCGAAGGCGAGCGCCTGACCGGGCTTCCCCCGTCCAAGGTGGTGCCCCGGGGGATCGCGCATGTGCCCGAAGGGCGACAGCTCTTCCCCTCGATGACGGTGCTGGAGAACCTCGAGTTGGGGGCCGGCGCCGGGGCAGGCAAGGCCCAGAGGACCGAGAGCATGGAGTGGGTGTTTCAGCTCTTTCCGCGGCTGCGGGAGCGCCAGGGGCAGCTTGCCGGCACGCTCTCGGGGGGGGAACAGCAGATGCTGGCCATTGGCCGGGGGCTCATGGCCCGGCCCAAGCTCCTGATGCTGGATGAGCCTTCGCTGGGACTGGCCCCGGTGATGGTCCGAGCCATCTTCGACAATCTCATGGAAATCAACCGGAAGGGTATGGCAATATTACTGGTGGAGCAGAACGTGTTGCGGGCGTTGCAGCTTTCCCACCGGGGCTATGTTCTCGAAAACGGGCAGGTCGTGCTCGAGGGGCCCCGCGAAACCCTGCTGGCCAACGGTCACATCAAGCAGGCCTACCTGGGCCGCTAGGCCGGGCTCCCGTGCGCTGGTCGACGCGAGTTCTTCTCTCTTCGCTGGCGGCGGTGCTGATTCCGCTGATCGTCCTGACCCTGGTCGGCGTACCTACCATTTCCGACCGGTTCACCCAGTCCACGGAGGCAGCCCTTCAGGGATCGGCTCGCGCCATCGCCGCCCTGGCGACGACCGCCCTTGAGGATCTCCAGCGGGAGGCGCGGCTCCTCGCGGGCGATCCGGCCATCGTCCGGGGGCTTCTGAAGAGCGACTGGGGCACCCTCGCGCGCGGGGCTTCTCCCCGAATGCTCTCGTTGACCCTGGATCGGGTCGCTGACCTGGTCCTGATCGTCGATGAGCGGGGGGTTCCCCTCGTTCGGATTCCCGCTTCGTCCAACCTGCGACCCAGCTTCGTCGGGGATCCCGCGGGTGCCCGGACCGCAGCCGACCTGCCCGTTGGATCTCCAGTGGCTGTCGGTGGTGTCCACGTGGTGTCCGGGATCCCGATGCTGGTGGGGGCCGCCCCCGTGGTGCACCACGGGGGGACCCTGGGAACGGTCCTGGTGGGCCGAAAGTTCGAGGCTCTCGCCAAGCCGATGGGCACCCCACTTCAAGGGGTGGAGCTGCTCTTTCTCACGGGGGAAAGCCCGGTGTTCACGACCCTCTCGGAGATGGACGCCGGCGTGAGATGGGCCGACGCGACTCGGGAGGGCCGCGTGGAATTGAAGGGCACCTCGTATTTTGTCCGCTCGATCGGCCAGTGGCCCGCCGGGACGCTCTGGCTCCTGGCCCCTGACGCCCTGGTGCGGGCGAGCCGGGGCGTCCTCTGGACGTGGGTCGTCGGCTTCCTGCTCTTCGCCGCCGGCGCCACGTTCGCGACCACCTGGATCCTCACCCGCCGCGTTCTTCAGCCGATCGAGGCGCTGGAGGAGGGTGCGCGTCGGGTGGCGGCGGGGGACTTTGACGCTCGGGTTCCCGTTCCCCCCGGTCGCTGGGGGGAGCTGGGCGAGATGGCCCGCGCCTTCAACGAGATGGGGGCCTCCCTCGAGCGCCGGCGTCGTGAGGGCGAGCAGCGCAACCGGGAGCTCGAAGCCCTGAACGCCGTCGCGCTCACGGTCAACCGGACCGTGGACCTCATCCCCACCGCGGAGGGAACCCTCGAGGTGATTCGGCGGGTGGCGGAGATGGATGCGGCGGCTCTCTACCAGGTGGACGAGGGGGGAGAGACGCTTTCGCTGGTGGCACAGCGCGGGCTTCCTCCCGACGTTTCGGAGCAGTTCCGGGTGCGCCCCGTTCAGGGTTCCCTCCTCGGTGAGGCCATCAGAACGGGTCGCCCGGCCGTGATGCAGGGGCGTGCCGCCTCCCCCCTGAAGGAGAGCGAGCTTCGAGCGCTGGCAGCGGAACGTGGCCCGCAGACCCAGCTCGCCCTGCCGATTCCGGTGAGGGGGGAGGTGTGGGGCGTGATGGTGCTGGTCGCCTCGGAGCCCCGCGACTTCCCCCCGGAAGAGATGCAGCTCATGGAGTTGGTGGCCTATCAGGTCGGCGCCGCGGTGGAGCGGGCCTCGCTGTTTGCCGAGACCCGCGAGAAAGGGGAGCGGCTGGGAAGCCTGGTCCGGCTGGCCCAGACGGTCACTGCCCGCCCGGACGTCGACGAGGCCCTCCAGGGGGTCATTCGCGCGGCCTCCACCCTGGTCCCGGACGCGTTGGCCCGGCTGTGGGTGACCGAGGAGGATCAGCTCGTTCTGCGAGTCGACAGCGGAACGGCAGGAGCTCCTCGCCGTGACCAAAAGACGACGCTTCCCCTCGGGCAGGGGCTGGTAGGGCACGTGGCGGAGACCCGCGAGCCGCTGGTGGTGGAGCGGTTGCTCGAGGATTCGCGGGCCGTCAATGTCGACTGGATGCGGCAGGAAGGCTACGTATCTTTCGCGGGAATACCCGTCCTCTTCCAGAACCGAATCCTCGGGGCGCTGGCGATCTTCACGCGGCGGCTCCATCGCTTCAGCAAGGAGGAGATGGAGCTGCTCGCGTCGTTCGGGACCCAGGCCGCCATCACAATGGAGAACGCCCGACTCTATGCCGAGGCCTCCCGCAGCGCGGCCGAGCATCAGGCCCTCCTGGAGGTCGCCGGCCTCGTCGGCTCCACGCTGCGGGTCCAGGGGGTGCTGGATGTGATCGTGGAGCGGGCGCGGGCCCTGCTGGGAGTCCGCGCGGCCGGGATCTTCAAGCTGGACGTCAGCTCCGGCGTCCTGGCCTATGAGCGGGGCATCGGGCTGTCGCCGGAGTTTATTCGGTCCCTCCGCGTCCCGGTGGGAGAGGGAACATCCGGCAAGGCCATCCGGTATCGCGCCCCGGCATGGTCTTCGGACCTCTTGAACGACCCGGCGATCACCCTGAGCGACGACGTCCGGACACTGGTTACGCAGGAAGGCTACCGCGCCGTGTTGTCTGTCCCGATCCTGATCAAAGGCCACCCGTATGGCATCCTGGCCGTGTACTGGTGGGAGCCGCACTCACCCGCCTTCGCCGAGGTTCGGCTCCTGAGTGCGCTGGCGGGGCAGGCGGCCGTCGCACTGGAGAATGCGCAGCTCTACGAAGCGGCCACGAGCCGGGGAAAACGGCTTGAAACCCTCGCCGCGCTCACCCAGACCTTGACGGCGACCCTGAGCATCGAGAACGTCCTCAGCCGGGTCGTGACAATGGCCGTGGAACTGTTCGGTTCCAGTGTCTCCAGGCTCTGGCTCGTGGACGAGGACGGGGAGACCCTGTCGCTCCGGGCCCATGCGGGGTCGAGCTTCGAGGTTCCGGGCATTACGCGGCTCCGGGTCGGGGAGGGGCTCATGGGTTGGATCGTAGCCACCCGGGCCCCTCTCGTCGTCCCCGATCTCAGAGAAGAGCCGCGCGTGAAGAACCGCGAACGAATCCAGGCCGAGGAGGTCATCTCCTTTGCCGGAGCCCCCTTGCTGCTGGGGGATCAGGCGCTGGGGGCGCTCTCCATCGCCCTCCGGGAGACGCACGAGTTCAGCGAGGAAGAAGTGAGCCTCTTGCAGTCCTTGGCCAACCATGCGGCCATCGCCATCCAGAACGCTCGGCTCTTTGCGCTGGAGCAGGCGCGGCGGGCCGAGGTTGAGGCGCTGGTGGAGATCGAGCGCGAACTGGCCGCCGAGCTGAACCCCGAGAGGCTCCTCGACCTGATCATCCAACGCGTCAGCGTGCTGCTACGGGCGCGGGGTGTCGTTTTCCTCCTGGATGAGACGGGGGGGACCCTGGTGCCGAGATCCTCGTACGGGATGCCTCCCCAGGTGAGGGACCTGCGCATTCCCCTCGGGGTCGGGATCGCCGGCATGGCGGCCGCCGAGCGCCGAGGTCTGTTGGCCGACGACTTCCCGCGATCGTCCTACGTCGTCTCTCTCGAGGCACAGGGGATTCCCTCACTGGGAAGCTTTCACGTCATGGCCCAGCCCCTGGTCTCCCGCGACCGGCTTCTGGGCGTGGTCACGCTGAGCCGGGAGGAAGGGCACCCGCGCTTCACCCCGGCGGACGTGGAAACCTTCGGCAGCTTCGCGACCCAGGCGGCGATCGCATTGGAGAACGCCCGCCTCTACCGCGAGGCGCGGGAGTACGGCGAGCGCCTGCGCGCTCTCGACGAGGTGAACCGGTTGGTTTCCTCGTCCCTCCAGATGGCGGAAGTGGTGGAGAACATCGCCGCCGCGGCCTCCCGGTTCTTTGAGGCGCCCCAGGCCCACGTCTTTGTGGCGGACCCTTCGGGCCAGCGGTTCCGCCGTCTGGTGGCTGTCGGCGATGCCGCGGTGACCGGGGGACTCGCCGAGGAGCTGGCCCTGGGCGAGGGCGGCGTGGGATGGGTGGCTCAGCACCGCGAGCCGATCCTCTGGACCGACTTGGAGCACGACAGCCGGGTCCGGAACCGTCGGTGGGCGCTGCGGCACGGTCTCCGCTATTTCACCGCTTACCCCATCATGCTGGGTGACCGACTGCTCGGGGCCATCACCATGCACCGCCATGCTCCCTATCCGGTGACGCCCGAGACCCAGTCCCTCCTGGGTTCCCTCGCTGCCCAGGCGGCGGTGGCCCTGGACAACGCCCGGCTCTATGCCGAGACCACTCGGCGCCTGGAGGAGACGCAGGCCCTCCTCGAGGTCGCCGGGATCCTGAGCTCCACCCTGGACCCGACGCGCCTCCTCAAGCAGGTGACGATCAAGGCCGCCCAGGTCTGTCAGGTGGACCGCTGCAGCATCGAGTTCTGGGAGGGGGATCGGATGATTCCGATCATGTCCCAGTTCGCCGATGGCCGGAAACGGCCGGACCTCTGGGCCAAGTTCATGGCCGTCCCGCCGATGGCACCTCAGGAGATTCCGGCCTACGCTCGGGCGATCGAGACGCGGAAGCCCGTGGTCATTCCCGACACATCCGACACCGACCTGATCCCGCGTGAGTGGATCCAGACCTACGGGCACCGGGCCTCCCTCGTGGTCCCCCTGATCCGCCAGGACCAGGTCATGGGGGTAATGAACCTGGACTACTGCGACCGCCTGGGGACCTTCGAGCAATGGCAGGTGGACCTGGCCGTGACGATCGCCGGCCAGGTGGCTCTCGCCCTCGAGAACTCGAGCCTCTACGCGGAGGTCCGCGAGCGCCTCAAGGAGACCGAAACGCTTCTGGCCGTGGGACGGGTGCTTTCCCTCAACCTGCCGTCCCAGGAAGCCATGCGACGCGTGGCGCGCGAAGTCGCCCGTGCGTTCCAGGCGGATATGGCCGGGGCGTACTTCCTCGACGCGCGGAAGGAGGCCTTGCTCCCGATGGCGGGCTATCACGTCCCGCCGGACCTCGTCCGACTGTTCCTCCAGACGCCGGTTCGCATCTCCCGGTTCCCGATCCTTCAGGAGGCGTGGGCAACGCGCAAGCCCGCCTGGACCTCCGACGCCACGAACGACAGCCGGGTTGATCCCGAGTTGCTGGCGGTCCTCCGTCCCTGTTCGATCCTCTTCGCGCCGACCCTGGTCCGGGGAGAGATCGTCGGCGGTCTCTTCCTCCTCTGGTGGATCCCCGGGCGCACATTTGCTCCCTCGGAGCTTCGCCTGATCGAGGGCGTGGCGGCTCAGGTCGGGCTCGCCCTCGAGAATGCCGACCTCGCCCGCCAGACGCAGGAGAAGCTTCGAGAGACCGAGACGCTCCTCACCATCAGCCGGGCCGTGTCCTCCACCCTGGATCTACAGCCGCTCCTCCGTCATTTCCTCCGCCAGGTGGCCCGGACCATCGAGTGTGACTCGGTGGGGATATGGCTGGTTGAGCCGGCCACCGGCTGGCTCGAGCCTTTTGCGGACTACCGGGTCCCGCCCCGCGTTCTCGAGCGGGTGCGGCGCGTGCGGATCGACCCCGAGGCGAGCGCCTTCTACGCCGAAGCGATCGCGTCCAAGCGCGTGGTCGTTTCGACCAACGTGGCCGATGATCCCCGCATCCCGGCCGCCTTAAAGGCGGCGGGGCCCCACCGGACTCAACTTTTTGCCCCCATTGTGGCCAAGGGCGGGTTGATCGGCGCCTTCATCGCGGTGTGGTGGGACCGGACGCGGGAGTTCTCCGAGCGCGAACTGGCCCTGATCGAGGCGATGGGAGGCCAAGCCGGGGTGGCCGTGGAGAATGCCCGCCTCTTCCAGGACAACCGGCGGAAGCTCGAGGAGCTGTCGGTGCTGTACGAGATCTCCCGGGCGGTCACCGGCCAGCTGGATCTGGTGAAACTGGTGCGCGCCATCCACGGGCAGGTGGCCCGCGTCCTCGACGCCCGGAACATGGTGATTCTCCTCTGCGACGAGGCCCGTCGGGAGATCGAGGTGGCTCTGCGCATGCTGGAGGGCGAGGAGAGGCCCAGCCCGAAGCGCTACCCTTTCGGGGATGGGCTCATGTCCCGCGTCTTCGAGCGCCGGCAGCCCATCCGGACGGACAATTATGCGGAAGAGTGCCGGCGGGAGACCGTGAGGCCCGTCCAGGATTCCCTGCGCTATCCGTACTGGCTCGGGGTTCCGATGGTCACGGGAGACCAGACGATCGGGGCGCTGATCCTCCGCAGCGACAGTCGTGCCTTCAGCGCGGCCGACGAGCAGCTCCTGATGAATACCGCCGGTCTGGCGGCCCTGGCCTTCCGGAGTGCGCGACTCTACGACGAGCGGACCCGGGCCTACCGAGATCTGGCGGCGGCCCAGGACCAGCTCGTTCGCACCGAGAAGCTCCGGGCGCTGGGCGAGATGGCCTCCGGCGTGGCCCACGACTTCAACAACCTCCTGTCGTCCATCCTCGGGCGCACCCAGCTCCTCCTCCGGCGTGTGGACGACCCCAAGCTCTCGCAGTGGCTCCAGGTGATCGAGCAGGCCGCGACGGATGGCGCCCGGACCGTCCGACGGATCCAGGAGTTTGCCCGCGTCCGACGCGACCAGCCCTTCGTCGCGGTGGACCTGAACCGGATGGTGCAGGAGGCCCTGGAGGTGACCCAGTCGCGGTGGCTGGAGGAGGCCCAGAGCCGGGGTGTCACGATCGAGGTGGTGACGAATCTGGCTGCGATCCCGCCGATCGCGGGCGATCCCACCGAGCTCCGCGAAGCCCTGACCAACCTGATTTTGAACGCGGTGGACGCCATGCCCGACGGGGGGACCCTGAGCTTGTCGACGCGGGCCGATGAGGAGACTGCCACCGTGATCGTGAGCGACACGGGAATCGGCATGCCCGCCGAGGTTCAACCCTCGATTTTCGACCCCTTTTTCACGACCAAGGGCCCGAAGGGGACGGGCCTCGGGCTTTCGATGACCTACGGCATTGTTTCCCGCCACCGAGGACAGGTTGCCGTGGAGAGTGCCGAGGGCCGGGGGTCCACCTTCCGGCTGACGTTTCCGGTGAGCCAGGCCGCGCCGGAGCCGCCGCGCCCGGCATCGCTCCCCGCGGTTTCGCCGATGCGCTGCCTGGTCGTGGACGACGAGCAACGGGTGCTGGAGGTGTTGGGGGACGTGCTGGCCGCGGGAGGTCATTCCGCGGTGCTGGTGGCAGACGGCGCGGCCGCCATCGAGCGCTTCAGGGCTGAGGCGTTCGACCTCGTGCTCACCGACCTCGCCATGCCGGGGGTCAACGGGTGGCAGGTGGCCCGGGCTGTCAAGGATCGCGCCCCGTCGGTTCCGGTCCTGCTGATCACGGGGTGGGGCGTCGAGCTCCCTCCCGAGCAGCTCCGCGCCCATGGCGTGGACGCAGTCCTGTCGAAGCCGGTCAAGCTGGAGGACATTCTCACGGCAGTGGCGACGTTGGGCTCCTGCCGCCCGCAATAACCTCGGAGGGGGTCGAAGCGGAGGAGGACGCATGACGAACCCGATCATCACCGAAGCGGTGCGGGCCCTGGTGGACAAGAAGGACCTGACCCGCATCGAGGCCGCGGCAGCAATGGAGGCGATCATGTCCGGGGCGGCCACCAACGCCCAGATCGCCGCCTTCCTGACGGCGCTCCGGATGAAGGGCGAGACCGTCGAGGAGTTGATCGGCTTTGCCCAGGTGATGCGCCAGAAGGCGGTGCGGGTGAGGACCAAGGGGGAGGAGGTGGCCGCGCTCACCGGCACGGACCGCGAGATGCTCATCGACACCTGCGGGACCGGCGGTGACGCGGCGGGCACGTTCAACGTGTCCACGGCCACTGCGTTCGTGGTGGCGGGGGCCGGGCTGAAGGTGGCCAAGCATGGCAACCGCTCTGTTTCCTCCCTCTGCGGCTCGGCCGATGTGGTGGAGACCCTCGGGATCAATCTCGAACTCTCGCCGGCGAAGGTGGCCCGGTGCGTGGAGGAGGTTGGCATCGGGTTTCTTTACGCCCCGCTCCTCCACACGGCCATGAAATACGTGATGGCGGCGCGGCGGGAGATGGGAATTCGGACGGTGTTCAACATGCTGGGGCCGCTGACGAACCCGGCGGGGGCCAATGCCCAGGTCATCGGGGTCTACTCGGCGGCCCTCACCCTGCCCCTGGCCCGGGTGCTGGCTGAACTGGGGACGGTCCGGGCGTTCGTCGTTCACGGCGCCGACGACCTCGACGAGATTTCGAATACAGGCGAAAGCCTGATCTCGGAGGTTCGCGAGCGGGTGGTGAGGAGCTTCAGGCTCCGGCCGGAGGACTTCGGGATCCCCCGGGCAGCCATCGGCGACCTCCAGGGCGGCGACCGGGCCGAGAACGCTCAGATCATCCGCCACATCCTGGGCGGCGGCGACGGGCCGAAGCGCGACATCGTGCTGATGAACGCCGCCGCGGCGCTCGTGGTGGGAGGCAAGGCGCGGGACCTCAAGGAAGGCGTGGGTCTCGCCGCCGGCTCCATCGACTCTGGCGCCGCCCAACGCACGCTGGAGGCCCTCGTCGCCCTCTCCCAAAAGCTCGCCCACGAAAGGTAGGGGTCACCCGCCGGACCGTGGCACTCCGTATGGGTCCGCCGGTGGTGATGCTGAACGACCCACAGGTCAGATGACCGACACAAATACCAAGACCGCTTGCATCTCCCCAGACACCTCCTACCGAGGGGTCACGTCATGAGTATCCCGTTTCCGGCCGACTGCCTTCTCTGCCGGATCGTGCGCGGCGAACTCGCGGTCGAGCGCATCGTCGAGACCGGCCATGCAATCGGCTTCATGAACGAACGCGAGGCGCTGTCGCGGGGCCACAGTGTGTTCTTTCCCAAGCGACACGCCCCCAGCCTGCATGAGGCCGACGATGCCGCATTGGCCGAGATCCTGGTGCTGGTCAAGAAGGTCGCACGCGCCCTGGGGGTGGAAACCTACAACGTGCTCCAGAACAACGGAGCCATTGCGGGCCAGACTGTCTTCCACGCTCATGTGCATCTGATCCCCAAGTGGAGCGAGAGCGAGGGCCTCGTCTACGAGCGCGGCCGTGGGCGGCAGATGGATCAGAAGGAGACGGCCGAGCGGATCCGGGCCGGCCTCGGGCGAAGCAGATAGTGCCAGCTCCTTCGCTGACGCGCCTGAGGTGGCGCGGGCTGAGAATAATCGCAAACTTCCGCGAGCTGGACGTCCGGCCCTGGCGAGGCGCGGACCAGGAGATTGAATGATGTGGGGTCGAGTCGCAGCTTCTGCAGCTGTACTGCTGAGTGTGGTCGTTGCCCTTCCGTCAGGCCGCATCGTGGCACAACCGGCGAAGCGTCTCTACCGGATCGGCGCGCTCACCCCGGCGTGGGCTCCGAATCACCCGGCCGTGGAGGGGCTCAAAGACGGGTTCAAGCAGTTGGGTATCCAGGAGGGCCAAGACGTAACCTTCGACATTCGTTTCACCGCGGGGAAGATCGAGGCCTTTCCCGGGGCTACCGCGGCCCTGGTCAACGCGGGCGTGGATCTCATCTTCACGACCAACGAAGCCGCGACGCGAGCGGCCATGGCTGCCACCCGGAAGATTCCCATCGTTTTCACCGGTGTAGGAGATCCGGTGGCGGCCGGCCTTGTCGCCGAGCTCGCTCATCCCGGTGGGAATGTCACGGGGGTGTCTGGTCTCTTCACCGAGCTGGCACCTAAACGGCTGGAAGTCCTGAGGGCAGTTGTCCCGACCCTCCAGAGAGTCTGGGCCATCTATCATGCTGAGGACCCTCAATCGCTCGCCGCGACTCGAAAGGCCGAAGAGGCCGCGCGGCGCTTGAAGCTGGAACTGGTGGCACGGCCGGTCCGCACCCCCGAAGAATTGGCCCGCAGCCTCAAGACCGTCCGACGGGGCGACGGTCTCATCGCGCCGGACGTCGCCGCCATGGATATTCCCGATCAGATCTTGCAGAAATCGCTATCGGCGCGAATACCCGTCGTCTTCGGAACCGCCTTCTGGG
>JACQWA010000410.1 GCA_016209425.1 Candidatus Rokuibacteriota bacterium | reverse complement strand
TGATCGCCGGCGGCGCGCCCCTCGGCTCCAGTCTCGGTCGTGTCATCGGCGTCGATGGCGGCGCGGCCACGAGCCGCGGTAACGCGGCGGTCGAGGTCGGCCCGGACGGCCGCGGCGCTTTCGCCCTCCACCAGCCGGCGATGCGCCGCCTCGTCGAACAGCTCGTTGGCCGAGCCCAGGTCTTCGCGGATCTCGTCGGCCTTGCGGATCACGTGCGCCAGGAACGCGAGGTCCTGGTCCTGATCCGTCACGAAGTAATGCACCGTGACGTCGCGCGCCTGACCGTGGCGGTCCACGCGGCCGTTGCGCTGCTCGAGCTTCGAGGGATTCCAGGGGCAGTCGAAGTGCAGCAGGTAGCGCGCCGTGTGCTGGAGGTTCAAGCCTTCGGCGGCGGCATCCGTGGCCAGCAGGATGCGCACGGAGTGCGACGGGTCATTGAACGCCTGCTTCACGAGGTCGCGATCGGCTTCCTCCATGCCGTCCTTGCCGCCACCCCCAAAGAGCGTGAGGATGCGCTCCCCCTCGTAGCGCTCCCGGAGGCGACGGACCAGGTAGTCGAGCGTCGTCTTGTATTCGGTGAAGACGAGCAACCGCTCGTCGTCGCGCCACTTGCCATTGGAGCGCAACAGCTCCTCCACCAGGGCAAGTAGGGCGTCGACGCGTGCGTCACTGATCGGCGTCTGTCCGATGATGTCGCCGCCACCGAGGTCGACTCGCAGGCCAGCGATTCCGTCATCGATGGCGGCGATTTCCGACCTCAGATCGGCCGCCACGTTCTTCAACCACGCGCCCACCACGCCGGCGGCGGTGGCTTCGCGCGCCTGCGCCTCGCGGTCGTCGCCGGTGTCGCGCTGGACGTTGCGCCGGGCCGCATCGACATCGGATTCGCCCGCGGCGAGGTCCTCCGCAAGCCCCTCCTTGCAACGGCGCCACGACTCGGCGAAGGCAGTCGGGCAGCTCAGGAGCCGCTTCCCGAGAATCTCCACCGCGAAGCTGCCAGCGCGGCGACGGCGGCCCTCCCCGCTGGCCATGAGCTTCCTGATGGCCGTGCGGAACGCCTCGAACGCGGCACTCAGCGCGATCTCCTGCGGGGAGAGCGCGAGCACCAGAGCCTGGGGCTGGTGACGGGTGCAGAACTTGGGAGGGTTCGTGCGCGCGTTGATCTCGCGCTTCAAGCGCCGCAGCACGACCTGCTGAACGCGCTCCTTCTCCGCGGGCTTGAGCGCGTCGGTCTGGCTGAACCGCACGGGGTCGAGGATCTCGAGCAGCCCGGTGAAGCAGCGCGTGTGACCGTTGTGCGGCGTTGCGCTCAGGAACAGACGGTGCTCGAACTGCGGCGCGAGCAGGCGCAGCATGCGGCAGAGATCGCTGTCATCGCCGAACGCCGAGGGCATGAGGTTGTGGCACTCGTCCACGATGAGGAGGTCCCAGGGCAGGTGCGGGGACCCCTCCGGCGTGCGGCAGGCCGCCAGGAACTGCTCGAGGACGTCCTCCTGGCGCAGGTAGTGGTACGAAGCGATGATACGGCTGAACGAGCGCCACGGGTTCGCGTCCATTCCCAGACGCCGGCGCAGCGCGTGGGTCTCGGCGCGGTCCACCAGGTCGAACGGCAGCGCGAACTTTTCCCACATCTCATCGCGCCACTGCAAGCGCAACGACGCCGGGGTGAGGATGAGGACGCGCTGGATCCGGCGCCGCAGCAGGAGCTCGCTGAGGATTAGCCCCGCCTCGATGGTCTTGCCGAGGCCGACATCGTCCGCGATGAGCAGATTGACCCGCGGCATCCGCAGCGCCTTCAGAAGCGGCACGAGCTGGAAGTCCTCGATCTGCACGGCGCCGTGGAACGGGCTCGAGATGGGCAGACGAGCGAGGGGGCCGCCGCTGTCCGGATCGAGATAGGGTGTCGCCGCGGTCCAGCTGGACGCGCGGAGCAGCGCGTCGAAGTCGTCGGCGGGCATCGGGTCGGTGCCGGAGGCCTCCGGGAGAGCCGTCGGTTCCAGCAATGCCCTGCTGGGTTCGAGCTCCCAGAGCAGCCGCTCGTCGACCGGAAGCTGATCGTCCTTGTATTCCAGGTGCGCGAGGTGGAGGCGCCCGGTCTCGCCGTCGAAGGGCTCAACCGCGGCGACGACCCCACGGCGGTTACGCACCGTGGCGAACATACCGACTCTGGGAACGTGAGCAAAGTGGGTCGGTGTCATGGTGCCGAAATCCCGTGGGTGGCGAGGCCGCGGCCTGCCGGCCCCGTCGGCGCCAAGTCATCGACGATATGCTGCGCCCAGGTGAGATTGGCATTGTCCGCGGGCGGAACGTCGTACTGCCAGCGCTTGTCCTGGCGCACCAGCTCGCCGCGCCAGTCGCTCACGTTGAAAGGCGGGTTGGCGAGGATGCTGTCGGCCCCCCGGTGCTGGCTCTCGCAAGTGTCGGCGACATGCCTGGAGAAGGTAAGGCCGAGGACGACGGGCGTGTCTTCGGCCGCGCCCATGTTGTTGCGCAGGGCGTCGGCCATCGCCACGAGCTTGGTCTCGAACCCCAGGTTCGCGCCAGCGGCGGTCTTCGTCTTCGGTCTGGGCATCGTTCCCTCGGCTATCTCGGACTGCCTCGCCTCGAGTTGGCGAACCGGCCTGGGCCCCCGCCGCAATGGTCGAGGGGCGCACTTCGGGTCGTGCTCCCCTCGACCCTGATCCTCAAGGCACCCGTGACAGGATAGGACACAGCAAGGTTCTCCACCATAGGCCCCGGTTCGGCTACCCCCCCGCCCAGCACCGGCTCCGATAGGAACAATCCTTACACTGCCAGCCGGGATTCGGGACGAACACACCGACCTCGATGGCGTGGAGGATCTCCGCCGCCAAGTGGAACAGGCGGAGGTCGGCCGCCCGGTCCCGCTGCGTCCTGCTCGGGGGCGCCGTCGGGCTGGACCCCCGGTTCGCCGCCTGGTGGATGATCGGGCACGCGCACATGCTGGACGCCTGGATCGGCTGGAGCACCTCCCCGCGCCAGTCACTCGCCCAGGCCCGGGCGCTCGCCGAGAAGGCCATCGCGATGGACGAGTCCCTGGACGAGCCGTACGTGACGCTGGCCATGGTCTATCAGTTGAGAGGCGAGCACGAGGGGGCGGTCCCCGCCGCGGACCGCGCCGTCGCCCTCCAGCCGGATGCAGCCGGAGCGAACGCCTACCTGGCGCGGATCCTGACGTACGCGGGAAGACCCGCGGAGGCGATCGAGGCCGCGAGGAAGGCGATGCGGCTGGCGCCCAGGTACCAGGCCGACTTCGTGCTCTTCCTGGGCCGCGCCTACCGCGCGGCGGGTCGGTGCGAGCAGGCGATCGGGGCCTATCGGCGAGGGCACGAGCTGAACCCTTCGGGGTTCCCGGCCCACTCGGGGATCGCCGTCTGCTATCGGCGACCGGGGCGGGAGGCCGAGGCGCGCGCGGTGGCGCCGGAGATGCTCAAGGCCATGCCGTCCTACTCGCTCGCATTTCACGCGCGAGTCAACCCGTACCGGAACCCCGCGGATCTCGAGCGCGACCTCTCCGACGTCCGCGCGCTGGGATTCAAGTGAGGCCGAACGCCCCGGCCCGGACGCCTCGGTCCGGGTGTTCCCCGCCTGGGCGAGGGCCCGGCGGATGAGCTGCACCTCGGCGTCTCGGGCCACGCGCGCCACGGTCTCCTTGAGGCCGCCGCCGGAGCCCGGCAGCACGGTCAGCTTCTCCCTGGGCGCGGGGATCTCCGGGGGGAGGTCGCCGTGCCATCAGCTCCTGGGGAGGCCGCGCCCGTCCGAGTACGGTGCGTTACGTTAACCCGGGTCCCACCCGACCCCGCTGCGCTGGCGCGGGCCCCGGCAGACAGCGTTTCTGCCGGCTACGCTCCCAGCACTCCGACCAGCTCCTCCTCGCCGTCGAGGGCATCGAGAACCACAACACCCTCGTGGCGAGGCCCCGCACCAACGGCTCCGTGGAGCAACCGGGGGTCAGGCCTGGAAGATGTCCTCTATCGCACGCTTGAGCTGTGGAATCTTGTTTGTCACCACGTCCCAGACGAGGTCATAGTCCACGCCGAAGTAGTCATGGATGAGCCGGTCGCGCAGACCTGCCATCGCGCGCCACTCCAC
>JACQWA010000425.1 GCA_016209425.1 Candidatus Rokuibacteriota bacterium | reverse complement strand
CGCCGGAAGGCCGCCGGGCCGCCCAGGACGAGGTCCCGGTCGTGGAGGGCCACGACCCGGGCATCGTCCACGAACGTGATGCCGTCGGCAGGTCCCCACCGCCCGGCATCGAGGCACGAGATATAACGGATCCCCGCGCCGGGGGCGGCGGCCACGGTCTTGGCCGACAGCACATTGCCCGGGGGCACGAGGGTCTCGATCCGCACGCCGAAGTAGGACTGGAGGATGTCCTGAGCGCGGTGGAGGTGCTCGCCATGCACCTCCCCGGGAAGCCAGTCGTAAAACTCGCGATGGTACTGCCGGTTCCCCGAAAAGAGCCGGGGACGGAACAGCCGATCCTGCAGCACGCAATGCGTGTAGCCGTGGTTGCCGACTTCGAGCAGATCGCGGCGGACACCCTCCCGGATGACGGCGGCCGCGCCCGGGAACTTCCGCGGGAAGGGCACGACGCGCCCGTCGCCCTCCACCCACCCCGCGGTGATCCCGACTGTCATCCGCGACCCGGCGGCATCCAGGAAGCTCAGAATGGCCTCCCATTCGGCCGCCGAGAGCTCACGGTAGGGCCCCCATTGCTTGATCGGCGGGAGATATTTGAGGAAGAGGAAGTTCCCCGGGAACGGGACCGCCCATGAGCCAAGCGGGATTCGCGTGAGCCCGTACACCTCGTGCTGTTTCGAGGCGGCCCCCACGTCATCCAGCCTGAGCGCGACGCTTCTGCCATCCATCTATGACCTCTTCGTAGACGCGCGCCGTGGCGGACGCGCAGCGGTCCCACCGAAACCATCGGTCCACCCGCTGGCGGTTTGCCAGACCAAACTTCCGGCGCAGCATCGCGTCCCCGAGGAGGAGGAGTAGTTTCCGGACAAAGTTCTCCCGGTCGGATGGGTCGCAGAGGAACCCCCCCTCCCCGTCGGCCACCAGCTCGGGCAAGGATCC
The DNA here is from genome assembly GCA_016209425.1 of Candidatus Rokuibacteriota bacterium. Lineage (GTDB taxonomy): Bacteria > Methylomirabilota > Methylomirabilia > Rokubacteriales > CSP1-6 > JACQWA01. The sequence continues at coordinate 5,183 of JACQWA010000425.1, read as the reverse complement.
GCGATCCGATACCACCACCGGCAGCTCGCACGACATCGCTTCCGCCACCGTCAGACCAAACCCCTCCAGGGTCGACGGAAAGAGCAACACATCGGCGAGGTTGTAGTAGTCGACCTTCTCCTTCTCGGGGACATACCCCGTGAAGATGACCCGGTCCCGATCACCGAGCTTCGCCGCGTCGCGCCGGAGGCGGCCCAGCAGGGGACCCGAACCCGCCACGACGAGCCGGGCATCGGGGCGCTCCCGCGCCACCTCGCGCCACACCTCCAGCAGGAAGAACAGGTTCTTTCTCGCTTTCAGCCCCCCGAGGAACAGCACGACGGGCTTCGCTTCCAGTCCGTAGCGCTCGAGCAAGGCCGCGGGCTTGGGCCCTCGCCGAAACCGCTCGTCCACGCCGTAATAGACGACGGAGAACTTTTCCCGCGGCACGCGGAGTTCCAGGCACGCCTGCCGCCGGGCAAACTCGCTGCCGACCACGACCCGCTCGACTCCGCGCATCACCGGTGCCTCGATCAGGGCATTGAGCCAGCCGCGATCCAGGTGGTGGTGATGCGCCACGATCGGAACATCGAGCCCGTAGCGACGGCGCGCGATGAGGGCCGCCGGCCCGATGTAGCGGAGGGAGTGCACGCGGAGCAGGTCGAAGCGGGTCTCGGCGTACAGGCGGCGGATGATGGGTGGGAGCAGGACCATGGCCACAGGCCAGCGGAGCCCGCGGCCGATCGGCAGCCGATGGATGACCCAGTTCGGCACGCCCTCAGGGTAGCGTTTGTGACGCGCCAGCACGATGTCCAGGACGGCGCCGCGCATCGCGAGGTGGCGCAGCAACTCGCGCTCGTAGGTTTCGCCGCCCGAGGTCGTTTCAGGGTCGATGCCGCAGTGGGGCGAGCAGATCCTCACGTGTCTTCCCCGCGGATCGCGACCAGCTCGACGTACGGTCGGACCCCGAAGAGCCGGTAGGAGAGGCGGACGAGAGGCCAGAGCGGCCCCCCCACCGGACGTCTGGCATCCTCGTCCAGGACGCGCGTGATCCGGGCGCCGGTCTCCGCCAGGATCCGCCGGCACTCGGTGAGCGTCCGCGGCTGGAGGGTCTCGAGGAACGCCGTGGGGCGGCCGCGAGCGGTCAGGTAGGCGCGCGCCACCCTCCGCGGCAACCCAGGGATCCAGAAGACCTTGTAGTGGCTCTCGAACCAGGCCCACCGGTTCGGCGTGTGAAGGTAGAGCACCCCATGGGGGCGCAGCACGCGCACCATCTCGTGCAGCGCCTGCCTCGCCTCGACCACGTGCTCCAGCGTGGAATAGCAGTAGACGACGTCGAAACTCCCCTCCCGGAAGGGGAGCGCCTCGGCCGGCCCGCAGAGAATGCGCCCCTCCCCAACGCGCGCCCTCGCGATGGCCGCCGCCTCCGGGTCCGCGTCCACCCCCCAGGCGGCCGCCCCGGCCCGGGCCGCGACCGCGTTGAACCCGCCGGTGCCGCATCCGACGTTCAGGAGACGACACCCGAGGACCGATCGGCCCAGGGCGCGCTCGAGGCGATCCAACCGCCGGCCCTCGTAGGCCTGGTCGGCAAGACGGACGGCAACGAGCTCGCGCCACCCCGGGATCCCGAGCGTGTCCCGGTAGTACCGCGTGTAGTACCCCTCAAGGCGCGCGGAGAGGCCGATCATCGTCTCGCCCCGGCCAGAAACGCCACGACCCGGTCCCGCTCCTCCGCCGTGATCCCCACCGAGCACGGGAGCGAGACCCCGCGCTCATAGAGGCGGTCCGCCACCTCGATGCGGTAGGCCGGGGAGCCGGCGAAGATCGGCTGGCGATGCAGGGGATACCAGAGCGGTCGGAAGTGAATGCCCTCTCCGTTCGCCGCGGCGATCAGCCGCCGGACGTCCCCGTAGCAGGCGGGGTCCAGGAGGACCGAGTACATCCAGAATGTCGAAAAGGCCCACGGCGCCTCCCCCAGGGGCTCGGCGCTACCGAGGCGACCCAGCGCCTCGGCGTACGCCCGGGCGGTCTGGCGCTTGGCCTCGATGAAGCGGTCCAGCTGCTCCAGCTGGGCAACGCCGAGCGCCGCCTGGAGATTGGTGAGGCGGTAGTTGAACCCGACCTCCCGATGGACAAACTCGGAGCTTTCCTCCCGGGCCTGGGTGGTCAGGGAGCGGCCGCGGTGCGCGAGCCCGGCGTCGTCCACGAGGATCATGCCCCCGCCTCCGGCGGTGATGATCTTGTTCCCGTTGAAGGAGAGACACCCCGCAAGGCCACGCGCCCCCACCCGGCGCCCCTTGTATTCCGCCCCCAGGGCCTCGGCGGCATCCTCGATCAGGACGAGGGGAAACCGGTTGCAGAGCTCCAGGAGCGGGTCCAGGTCCGCGGGATGGCCGTAGAGGTGAACGGGAAGGATCGCCCTCACGGTTCGTCCGCTCGTCCGGTTCACCACCCGGCCGCCTTCGACCCGGCACTCGCGTGTCAGGAACTCGGCCGCCTTCTCGGGATCCATGGCCCAGCTCCGGGGCTCGGAGTCCATGAACACCGGGACGCCTCCGCAGTATTTCACGGCGTTCGCGGTCGCGATAAAGGTCAGCGCGGGAACGAGCACCTCGTCTCCGGGCTCGACGCCGGCCAGAAGGAGCGCCACGTGGAGCGCCGCGGTCCCGTTGACCGTCGCGATCGCATGGGAGGCGCCCACGTAGGCCGCCATCTCGCGCTCGAAACGCTCCACGAACGGACCGACCGACGAGACCCAGTTCGTGTCCAGGCACTCTTTGAGGTAGGTCCATTCGTTGCCCCCGAGGTACGGCACGGCGTTGGGGATCGGGGGGTTCATCCGCGTGGCCTCCCGCTCCCCGCCTCCCGCCAGGCCCGATACCACCCGAAGGTCTCGCTCACGCCGGCCTCCAGGGAGACCTTCGGGACGAAGCCCGTCAGCGCCCGGAGCCTCCCCAGATCGGGACAGCGGCGGGCCACGGACCCCCGGGGGGCCGGGAGCCGCTGGATCTGCGGAGCGAAGCCCGCCGTCTTCAGAACAAGCGCCAGCAGATCCTCCACCGTCGTCTCCTCGCAATCGTTGCCGATGTTGACCACCTGCCCCCACGCGCTCGGGGTCCCCATCAGCCGGACGATCGCCTCGACGGCATCCGCCACGTGGCAGAAGGCGCGTCGCTGCTCCGGGCCGTAGACCCTGAAGGGATCCTCGCGATCGAGGGCCCGGAGACAGAGCTCCGGGATCACGTGGTCGGTGCCCATCCGCGGGCCGTAGACGTTGTGGAGGCGGCCGATGACGAAGGGGAGGCGCTTGGCGACGCCGTAGTGGATGGTGGCCGCCTCCCCCAGGATCTTGGTCGCGGCATACGCGAGCCGGGGGTTGTCGATCGCCTCCACCGACAGCGGAACCGTCTCGGGCGTCGGAACCGGGAGGTGCCCGAGGCTGACCCCGCCGGCATAGGTCTCGCTGGTCGATGCGAAGAAGAGCACGCCGCCGGCGGGCGTCAGCCAGTCGAGCAGGTGCAGGGTGGTCAGCGTGTTGACCCGGATCACCCGCGCCGGCTCATCTTCGGCATGACGGACTCCCACCACGGCCGCGAGCAGGTAGACCTGGTCCCACTCCCCCGGCAGGCCGGCGAGGGCGGCCGGGTCCGTCAGATCGGCCCTGACGAAGTCCACCCCCGGCCGGGAAAGGAGGGCGGCCAGATCCGGATCCATCCGCCCGCGGGACAGGTCGTCGACGAGGGTCAGCGAGTGCCCGGGCTCCTGGCTGAGTCGCCGGGCCAGGTGGTACCCGATGAATCCGGCCCCCCCGAGAATCAGGATCCTAGCCATACCCGATGCCGGCGTACCGGACCTGCCCGGCGGCCCGGACGACCGGCTCGTCCAGAATGCGCCAGCAGTCGTAGAGGAGCGCGGGCCGGCGGAGGGACGCGAGGAGCCGCGGCAGGTCCAGCTTGGCGTACTCCGGATGATCGGTGATGACGAGGACCCCGTCGCTTCCCGCGAACCCCTCTTCGGGGGTGGTCGGCCTGACCCCGAGACCCCTCAAGACCTCGGGCGACACCAGATAGTCATGGCCAAGGAGCGTCAGCGGTTCGCCCCGGAACAGATCCAGCATCTGAAGGACCGGGGCTCCCCGCATGTCGTCGGTGGGCGGCCACCCTTTGTAGGCGAACCCGAGAAGCAGGACCTGGCCTCCCTCGAGGGTCCCGCGCGTGTCGCGGAGCATCTCGAGGAAGCGACGGGCCACATGGATCGGCAGGTACTCGTTCAGCCCGCGCGCCTGCCCCACCAGCCATGGCCGGTTGCCGGTCGACGTCGAGCTGTTGAGCAGGATGTACGGATCCTTCGAGAGGCAGCCGCCGCCGACGAACCCCGGCTTGGAGAGGTCGGGACGCGGGTAGTCGACATTGGCGGCGCGGATCAGCTCGAGGGGATCCAGGCCGAGGCGTTCGGCGAGCAGCGCCACCTCGTTGCCGAACGAGTAGATGAGGTCGGTGTGGCAGTTGTTGATGAGCTTGACCAGCTCGGCCGCTTCCAGTGAGGAGACCGGAACGATGCGCGGGGTGACACGCCGGAACAGGGCGGCTGCGGCATCGCGGCTCTCGGTGTCCAGGCCGCCGATCACCTGGGGGAGCTCTTCCAGTTCCCGGAGGGCCTGGCCCTGGATCGTCCGCTCGGGGGCGAACGCCAGCCGAGCCCGCCCCCAGCGAGCCACGAGCTCCGGGAGGACGACGCGGCGGCTTGCGCCCACCGGAACGGTGCTCCGCACCACGACGAGCGTCCCGGGCGGGCACGCCTCGCCGACGGCCCGGGCGGCCTCGCGAAGGTTTTCCAACTCGGGTTGACGACTCTCGGGGCTGATCGGGGTCGACACGCACAGGACGACGGCGTCCACGGGCTCGCGGGGGAGCGTGGCGGCCACGCGGAGCCGCTCGCCGAGGAACTCGCGGAGCCCGTCCTCCACCCCCGGCTCGAAGAGATGGGGCCGGCCGGCTGCCAGCGTCGCCACGACCCGCGGGTCGCGGTCGGACCCGAACACCGTGAACCCCTTCCGCGCCAGCGTCACCGCCAGCGTCAGCCCCACATACCCCAAGCCGACGACCGCGACCCCCTTCAATCCAGGAGCCCCTCCGCCTCGTCCCGGTTGGCCTTCTCGAGGTCGAAATGCCGCCCCACGTCGAGCCAGTACTCGCGGATCAGGT
>JACQWA010000408.1 GCA_016209425.1 Candidatus Rokuibacteriota bacterium | reverse complement strand
GGGGTAGCCCGGCTCCCTGGACAAGCGCGACCGCCTTTGGTATCGTAGCGGGCCTGGTGGGCAGGTAGCTCAGTTGGTAGAGCACAGGACTGAAAATCCTGGTGTCGCCAGTTCAATTCTGGCCCTGCCCACCATTCATTTCAGATAGTTGCCCGTCACCGAATTTCCCTCCCAATACTCGATTGTGACCAAAGTGTGCCCGATTCGGGCTCACTCCAGCGGATTCGGGCCCACGTAGAGAACGTTCTTGACGGGTGCGTCCTTCACACCTACACTCCGGCCAAGCCTCGCACGTCCATTGTAGGGAGGACCATGAGGTTTAGATCGCTCGGGCTCCTCGTCACACTTGCCCTCTGTCTTCTCCTCACGCCGCTCGCCGCCGACGCCCAGCAGGCGGGGAAGGTTCCCCGGATCGGTTTCCTGTTTTACGGCTCTCCCGGACCCTCGCCAGAACTCGACGCCTTCCGGCAAGGGTTGCGTGAGCTCGGTTACATCGAGGGGCAGAACATCACCATCGAGTATCGATTTGCAAGCGGGCGGGTAGAGCGCCTGCCCGAGCTTGCGGCCGAACTGGTCCGTCTCAGGGTCGACGTTATCGTCACCCCGGCTACGCCAGCGTCTCCCGCCGTGTCCGCTCCTTGCGGGGCGTCTGGCGGCGCAGTACACGCCGAAGCGGAAGCAGCGGACGGCGTTGCTGCGGAAGCTCAACGAAGTGTTCCGGCGCTGTCAATCCCAGCCAGTGCGGCGGGTGATCGCGCTGATCAACCCGATCCTGCGGGGCTGGGTGAACTACTTTCGGCTCGGGCACGCGAGCCGGTGCTTTGCCTATGTGCGGGACTGGGTGGAGAAGAAGGTGCGGCGCCATCTGATGACTATGCAGCGCTTGGCCTGTTTGCCGATTACCGGGTGCAGCGCTTGAGCCGTGTCTGAAAGCGCTCCCAGCCCGATAGGTCGCATAACCCTTGACGCGAAACCGGCAGGAAAGCGGCGTACGGGAAATCCGCTCGCGCCGTTTGACGCGGCGGGGGCTGGAGACGGGCCTCTTCGGGGTACCGCGCCAGTCCTCGACCCTACTGAGGTGGCGGGGGCTGGAGACGGCTTACGGGGAACCTATACGGCCACGAAGCTGGAAACGGCGGATACAGCCAAGGGGAGCCTACGGAGTTTTGCGCCAGTCCTCGACCCTACTGAAGACCGCTAAGGCGCTCGGCCTGACGATCCCGTCGTCCGTGCTGATCCGGGCGGATCAGGTGATCCAATGAAGCCGGTAGCACTCATCCTAGCCCTTGCCCTCGGCCTCCTTATAGTGCCGCTCGCCGCCCAGGCGCAGCCGGCGGGGAAGGTCTACCGTGTGGCACTCGTATACACGACAGCACCTGTGTCCGAAATGGCGGGGCCCGACCCCGTGCACCCTTTCCCCAGGGCGTTCCTGCGTGCGTTAGGCACGCTCGGGTACGTCCAGGGGCAGAACCTGGTGTATATGCCCCGCTCTGCCGAGGGGAAGTTGGAACGACTTGGGGAGATCCTCAAGGAGCTAGTCAGTCTCAAGGTGGACGTCATTGTGGCCCCCGGGGACGAGATCCCGCGACGCGCGAAGGAAGTGACGACCACGGTGCCCTTCGTCATGATGTCCTTCAGCGATCCTGTCGAGTTGGATCTTGTTGCGAGCCTTGCCCGGCCGGGCGGGAACATTACAGGGGTTACCAGGAGCGCCAGTCCGGAAATCGAAGGCAAACGGGTGGAACTGCTCAAGGAGGCCCTCCCGAAGATCCGCCGAGTGACCTACCTCGGCAGGAAGCGTGACTGGGAGAGCCCATTCGGGCAAAGTGCTCAAACCGCCGCACGGGTACTGGGCGTTACACTGCTTCATGCAGAGCACACCCCCACTGACTACTCGCACGCCTTCGCCAGCATCGTCCGTGAACGTCCGGATGCGCTGCTCGTGGCCCAAAATACGCCCAACTTCGCTCAGCGGAGGCGCATCGTGGACTTCGCTACGAAGAATCGACTGCCGAGCATGTACCATACCCAAGAATTCGTAGATGCCGGAGGCTTGATGTCCTACGGGGCAGACCTAGCCGACCTGTACCGCCGCGCGGCGGTTTACGTAGACAAAGTCCTTAGGGGCGCCCGGCCCGCCGACCTGCCGGTTGAGCAGCCCACGAAGTTCGGGCTGGTCATCAACTTGAAGACCGCCAAGGCGCTTGGCCTGACGATCCCGCCGTCCGTGGTCGTGCGGGCGGATCAGGTGATTGAGTGAGTCGTAAGGGATCAAACGAGTCGACCAGCGAGAGGAGGGGCGTCAATGTACGTGCTCTTGGCAGAACTGAAAATCCAGCCGGACAAGATCGAAGCCTTCGGGTGCCTCATCGACCGGCAAGCGAAAGACTCCGGCGAACGCGAAAAAGACTGTCATCAGTTCGACGTGTGCCAGCACGAGACAGATCCACGCGTATTCTTGCTGTACGAGCTCTACAGCGATAAGGCGGCATTCGATCAGCACATGAAGATGCCCTACACCACGCAATTCTTTGCTGAGGCCAATCCGATGATCGCGGAGCGGAATATCCGAGGGTTCAAACGACGTTACCCCATGGACAAGTAGAGCTGGCCTGACGATCCCGCCGTCGGTGCTCGTGCGGGCGGATCGGGTGATCGAGTAGCGGCCGCCGCCGGAGGACTGTGTCGGTTCTGTGTCAGAACTATCGAGCGGCAACGGAGACCATCGGATGAAATGATGGGAACCAGGCCGGCGGAAAGCCTGGATTCCTTCCGATTCAAATCAATGGTCCCCGATAGTCCCCGGTCGGGATGCGAACTGAAAATCCTGGTGTCGGCGGTTCAATCTCGTCCCTGCCCACTAGTTAAGTTAGCCACTCCCCAGATCCGTGAGGTGCATTCCAGCTCGCCCGAGCGCACTGCAGCTCGTTGCGGGTAGCACTCACGACGAGCGGATCGCCCCCGAAACCTATTGGATCAAATGGGCCGAGCCGGGTCTTCCAGGTGACCCAATGGCACTTTTCGTCGATCTCTAGACTTACCCGGCGCGGTGGCGCTTGAACGGACTCCTATTTCTCAACCACTTACGAGGCCGGGCCTTCTGGCATATGTCTTGCTGTTTCTTCGGAGGGATCCATTAGGTTGATTCGAGGAAGCGCGCATGATCTGGCCCCAGGTGGAGCGACAAGGGACTCGAGAGGTCGCCGGCCTTATTAGTCGAGGCGTCGGGCTCGCAGTTTTGTCCGTTCTCTCTTGGCAGGTTCTTGCTCGCGGTGTGGGCTTTTCCTCTCCAGGCCTCGTCCTGGGCATTGTGGACGGAGCGAACTTCATCTTTCACGAAGCCGGGCACGTGCTCTTTTCATTCTTTGGCCAGTTCCTCGGAATCTTGGGTGGCTCACTGACGCAAGTGGCGATCCCGGTGATGTGTACGGGCTACTTCGTGCGGCACCGCCAATCGGCCGCATCCGCCGTGACGTTATTTTGGACAGGCGAGAGTATCACCCATGTGGCAATCTACATCGCCGATGCCCGTCTGATGGCGCTCCCACTGCACGGTGGCGAGGGCGTGATCCATGATTGGAACTATCTCCTCGGGCGGCTCAATCTGGTCAACCACGCCGGGAGCCTCGGAAGGCTTGCTTTCACCCTTGGAGTGATCGCCATCTTTTCTGCCTTGGGCCTGCTGGCCATTGACCTTGTCAGTCGGTGGGATCGGCCTCCCGGATCGGAAGGGTCGATTGATGGGCACGTCGATGGGAGAGTCCAGTAGGCTCCGACAATTGGCTCGGTGGAACCTGTCTTCTACCGTCAGGTCCCTGCTTCTCCTGATCCTCACGCTTCTCCCTGGGCCGGCCGAGGCCCAGACATACCGTTGGGTGGACGAGCACGGCAGGGTCCATCTCACCCAGGGCCTGGAGAGCATCCCGGAGCGCCACCGCTCTCGAGCCCGGCTTCTTGACCTTGGCCCTGTTCCTCCCAGCCCGGCTCCAGGTTACAAACTCTACTCCCCGCCGATAGCTCCCGAACGGCGCCCTTCCCCTGCGCCGCCATGGCCCACCAAGTGGGAACCCAGCGGCCCCCTGCCGGAGATCACACGCGTTTCGTTTCCGCGTGGTTCACGCATCCTTATCGACGTTAAGATCAATGGCCAGGGTCCGGTGAAGTTGCTCCTCGATACGGGCGCCTCCCGGACGGCCGTATCAGCGCAGGCCGTCCGGGCACTGGGCATCTCCGCTCCCAGTTACCCCTGTCGCTCCTGTGAGACAAAGTATATTGGGGGGGCCGTTGAGGTAGACGAAGTGCAGATTCTCTCACTGAGGGTGGGAGAAGCCGAGATGACAGGGCCCGTCTTCATAGAAAACGGTGACTCTCACTTCATGGGGGCTGTGGGCATCCTGGGCCGCAGCTTCCTCGACAACTTTCGAATGACCATCGACTCCCGGCGGCAAGGCGTGACCCTTGTCCCCGCCACCATTTCGGATTCCGGTAAACACGAACCAAGCTTTGCCCCAGCACATGTGACCCGGATACCCTTTCCGCCACATCCCAAAATTTTGGTCAGCGGCACGATCAACGGCAGAGGACCGATTGCTCTCGTTCTGGACACAGCGGCCTCTAACACCTGGCTCGCGGCCGGGGTGCTCCGGAGGCTAGGGATATCTACTGAGAACGCTCAGAGCCGAACTTGGCAGGGTCATGCGAGAGAGGTCCGGATCGTCGACATGAACGTTGACACGGTGGAAGTCGCAGGGATCAAGGTCGGCCCCCTCAGGATCAGCGTCTTCGTCGAAATGGAGACCACTATTTCCGGGTTCGACGGCCTTCTGGGTCTGGATTTTCTGCAGAACTTCACCGTGACGATCGATCCAATAGAGCGCGTCGTAACCCTGGAAGGGCCAGACGCCTAACCAACCCTGCCGCGGCGACCCGTCCAATAGAGCGCGGCGTGACCCTGGAAGAGCCAGACAACCTAAACAGCCCTACCGGGACGACCCATCCAAGAGAGCGGAGCGTTACCCGGGAGGGGCCAGGGAACCTTCAAGTCCCCGACCCCCATCCAAGGGAGCCGAGCGTCAGCGGTGGCCGGGTGGCTGGGTGTGTTTCTTCTTCCTGTTTTCTTAGTGTTATTCCTCGTCGGCGTTACATGCCAGTTGCTGGACTGCTCGTCTCTGGTGGTCTTCAAGCACGGGTTCTGCCGGTTACCGCCTCGGTACTAAGGGGATGAGCTTGTGATCGCCGTCAGGTGGGTGCTCACCGGTGTCCTGAGCAGAGGGGGAAGAGGCCAGCCTTGCGAGACCCAGGGTCTAAGACTGAAAATGCTGGTGTCGGCGGTTCGATCCCGTCCCTGTCCACCAGTTCTGTTTTGCTCTGACGGCGCCAATCCGGCCCAACAGTTGGTGGCACGCCTGGGGTCTCACGACATATTGGACACCCCGATGACGAAATGACTCCAAATGAGACCCCGCTTCACTCTCCGGCTTCGACCTACCGCGGGAGGGTCGGGGGAAGTGTTTATGAATTCTATCCGTTGGCACTCAAGGGCAAGTGTGCTCCCTGGTACGTCGGTTGCATGTTTAAAGGGGCTATCTGACACCCAGAGTGGCTTCAGAGCTCAGTGACGATGATCCCATTGGATCGCCGAAAATACCCCAGGGTTGGGACGGGTCTTCCGGTCAGCATTGAGGGGACCGGCGGGCGAACGTGGCCGGGGAAGTCCATTAACTTGAGCCTGGGAGGGTTGAAGGTGCAGTCCCACGCCCCTCTCCGACCGGGGGATCGGGTGCGGCTTCGTTTCACGCTCCCGGACGGCGAGCCTGGGACCTCGGCAGTGGCGATGATAAACCGTGAGGATTCGAACGGCCTGGCCTTTGTCTTTGTTGAAGTAGAGCGATCCGCCTTCGATCGCATCAGGAGCTTCGTGAATTACTTGCTGCCCCGACAACCCCTCAAGGTGCTGGTCATCGAAGACGATCAGACCGTGGCCGAGGTGTTTTCCGACTTCATCCGGGACGAGGGCACCAGGTGGTCGTTGCCGAGAGCGCCGAGGCGGGACTTGAGCTCATCGAGCGCTTCTAATTTCCATGGCAACCAGAGGGTTCTGAGCGGAGATCCGAAAACGGAACAGACCGTGTTGAGCTCCATGCGATTTTCGTAGAGCCCGGATTATTCTCGTGAATAATCCGGGCTAGCGCGGCCGAAGCCGCACCCCCGATCTACCGGTCGCTCGCGATCATCCGAGTTGAGGAATAGGGCCGAGAAGTACCTGTCCTTGGCCCCGCGTCCTGATGTAATGTCGGAACTTCCGGCCTCCCTCCTGTCCCGAATCCGAAACACTCGATATCCTGTCTTCGATGGACGTAGCTGCCACCACCTCGAGCGGGAGGTCCTCCGTGATTTCCACGCCGATGCTGCCAGCGGTGACATGCCGAACCTTGCCGACGCGGGTGAACCCGCCCTCCATCCCCCCGAGAATCACTTGGACGCGGACCGGTTGACCTGGTTTCACCAGACCTGACAGTTCGCCATGCGAGACTCCGAGGCGCATGCCGTGGGCGCTGACCTCCAGGGTGTGTCCGAGCAAGAAGTAGGTGTCGCTGAGCCAGAGATAAACCGGCCAGGATGCCGGTTGGCGCGAAGACCGTCGACGTTCCTTCATCCTTCTGTCTCCTCGGCGTGGGCGATGCCTTCGGCCCGTCCTCGAAGCAACCATGGTGCCAGGGTCATAAGTGTTTGACAGATCGGCCGTTGCGGGGGGACGCCCTCCATACATGGTGCCCTGCTGGTATGCCAATCCGATCACGGGATGCCAAATTGCCCCCGGGGCTGGGTGAGGCAATGACGGGAGCGGAGGCATCCAGGCGAATCCAGCGAGAGGAAAATTCAGATCCGCGCGCCGGGCTCGCGCCATAGCGTAGAATGACCCCGGGACCGGAGGGGAAAGATGAGGCTGACCGGGCAGGCGTCGCTCGGCATGGGCGTGATCGTCAGCGCGTTGCTGGTCACGGCAAGCGCGGCGCAGGGTCCGGGGCGGTGGACGTCGGCCGCCCCGATGCCTGAGGCGCGCACCGAGGTCGCTGTGAGCGAGGTCAGGGGAAAGGTGTATGTGGTCGGCGGCTTCGGCGGAAGCAGGCCGCTCTTCGAGTTCGACCCTGACATGAACCAATGGAAGGTGCGGGCGCCGCTCCCGCTGGCGCTCCACCACGCGGGGGCTGCGGCGGTGGGCGGGAAACTCTACGTGGTGGGCGGGTACGCGGGGCGGTGGAGTCCGGTGGACGGGGTGTTCGAGTACGATCCCGCTGCCGATCGATGGCGCGAGCGGGCCAGAATGCCAACGGCCCGGGGGGCGCTCGCGGTGGGGGTGATCGACGGGAAGATTCATGCCATCGGGGGCGTCGGCATCGGAGGGAGGAACACCGGGGCCCATGAGGTGTACGACCCGGCCGGCGACCGGTGGACGCAAGTCGCACCCCTGCCCACACCCAGAGACCACCTCGCTGTCGGCGTCGTGGCGGGGCGACTCTATGCGATCGGCGGCCGGGTTGACGGGAGCTATGCGCGGAACCTCCAGACGAACGAGGGGTACGATCCCTCAACTGACCGCTGGCGCCGGCGCGCGCCACTGCCGACGGCTCGCAGCGGGATCGCCGCGGCGGTGCTCGACGGGAAGATCTTCGTCTTCGGCGGCGAGGCGCCGACGGGCACCTTCAACCAGGTCGAGGCGTACGACCCGACGACGGATGCGTGGACCGCGTGGGCGCCCATGCCGACGGCGCGGCACGGCCTCGGCGCGGCGGCGGTCGGCGGCCGCATCTTCGTGGTGTCGGGCGGGCCGAGCCCGGGCGGGTCCTACTCGGCGTTGAACGAGGTCTTCACGCCTCGCTGACGACCGCTCCGGGCCGCCCTGGGCGTTCCTCTACTTCCCTGCGCTCCTCGATGAGCAGGAAGGAGCCAGGGCGACATAGGTCGGTCTCCCTACGAAAATAGTCACGATGCCGCATTGACTCAAAGCCTCCTCGGCTTTCCTTTAGACTCGGTATGCCAGGCGATCGGTCCGGCTTTGAGGCCTGGCGGGCCACCCTTGACATCCTGGGGCCATTCCGCCGACACTTCTCGCGTCGCACACGGGGCGAGGCCGCGCCCCGCTACGGGGTTCCGGGAGCACCGTTCGACGCTCGTCCTCCGTCAACGAGGCCACCTGTGGCCCGGTGGTCGGGCTTGCGCGCTTCAAATGGAGGAAGGCCATGCGATGGACAATGAGGAATCGGGCTCGCGTCAGCTGGGTGACCGTTCTGCTGGCTCTCGTGGCAGCGGCGTGGGTCCTTCCGGTCCACGCCCAGCCAAAGGGTCGCCTCGTCATCGCGCAGGGGGGAGACCCCAGCACGCTCGACCCGCACATGCACGCCGAGAACTACACGTTCGCCGTGATCCGGCACACGTTTGACCACCTGATCCGGCGATTCGTCAAGGACGGCAAACTGGCCCACGAGCCCGAACTGGCAACGTCCTGGACGGCCCTGAACCCGACGACGTGGGAGTTCAAGCTCCGCCGGGGAGTCAAGTTCCACAACGGGGAAGACTTCAACGCCGAAGCCGTGAAGTTCAGCATCGAGCGGGTGCTGAACCCCGCGCAGAAGGCGCGGTGGCGGTGGGCCTTCTCAGAGATCGAGCGCGTGGACATTGTGGATGACTTCACGGTCAGGATGATCACGCGGAAACCCTTCCCCACGCTGATCACGAACCTGGCCTTCACGATGCCGATCGTTCCGCCACGGTACGTCCGAGAAAAGGGAGATGCCTACGTGGCGACGCATCCCGTCGGGACCGGTCCCTTCAAGTTTGTTCGGTGGACCAAAGACGAGGAAATCGTGCTGGAGGCCAATGAGGGGTACTGGCGAGGCGCCCCGAAGACAAAAACGGTCGTCTTCAAACCCATTCCAGAGGAGTCGACGCGCGTGGCGGCTCTCCTCTCCAGTCAGGTCGATATTGCCCGGGGGGTCCCCCCAAGCCTGGTTCGACAGATCGAGGAGAGCCCCCGCGCGAAGGTGATGAAAGTCCCCTCGGCCCTGAACATCCACATTGTCCTGGATACCCTCAAGGAAGGGCCGCTGAAGGATAAGCGCATACGCCAGGCGATCAACTATGGCGTGGATAAAGTGGCGCTCATCAAGAATATCCTCGAGGGGAACGGGTTTCCGCTCGGCGGCCCGCTGACGCCGGTCATGTTCGGGTATGACCCCGCCGTCAAGCCTTATTCCTATGACCCCGAGAAGGCGAAGCGCCTGCTCGCAGAGGCCGGCTACCCACAGGGGTTTTCTCTCACCCTGAACGTTCCCAGCGGGCGCTATCTCAAAGACAAGGAGCTGGCCGAGGCGATTGCCGGACAGCTTCAGAAGGTTGCGATTCGCCTACAGGTGGTCGTGCACGAGTGGGGCACGTATGTGACCAAGTGGCCCGACGGCGTGGTGCCGATGTATATGCTCGGGTGGGCCGGGACCTGGGACGCCGACGGAATCCTCTCTCCGCTTTTTCTCTCGGGCCAGCGCTTTTCCCGGTGGTCCAACCCGGACTTCGATCGCCTCGTCGAGGCGGCCCGGAACACCTTGGATCAGAGCGAGCGACTCAGGCTGTACTCCCAGGCCAGCACCCTCGCCCACGAGGAAGCGCCCTGGCTGTTCTTGCTTCACGGGATGGATATCTATGGCGTTAATCGGGGTGTCATGGACTGGGAACCCACCTCCGATGAAGGGACCTCGACGTGGATGTTCAAAACCTGGAAGAAATAGAGAGGAGGGAGACAATGGCTGCGCAGCCCGTCGCCGCCGAGTACGCCGACATCCACGACTACATCGATCGCACGTTTGAGCGGCACCTGGAGGCCACGCGGCGCTTTCTTCAACAGCCGAGCATTTCCCTGGTTCCTCCCGGTGTCGACGGCGGGGTGGGCAAGTGCGCCGACATGCTCTGCGACATCATCCGGAAGCTGGGAGCTGAGCGGGCCGAGGTGATCCACTTTGAGAAGGGCAACCCCGTCGTTTTCGGCAGGCTCCGTTCCAAGAATCCGCGGGCCAAGACCCAGATCGCCTATTCGCTCTACGATGTCATGCCCGTTGAGGACGAGGTCTGGGCGGCTCCACCGTTCGCGGCGGAGATTCTCGACGCCCAAGCTATCGACCTCCCCGACTTCTTCGGCAAATGCATCGTCGCGCGGGGCGCCCGGAATCAGAAGGGGCCCATCATGGGGTTCGTGAACGCCCTCGAGTCGATGCTGGCCGTCAGGGGGGACATTCCGGTGAATGTCCTGTTTACATTCGACGGTGAGGAAGAGCTGGGGAGCATGAACTTCGTTGGGCCGTTCCGGAAGCGCTTCCTCGATGAGTTGAAACAGGCGGATGCCGCCTACTACCTGAACCCATCCCAAAATGCCAAGGGGGATATGGTCCTCTACTTGGGGAATCGAGGAATCGCCTTTGGCGAGCTCGAGATCCGCGGAGGCGAATGGGGAGGGCCGGCAAAACGGCCGCTGTTCGCCTCGCACGATTTGTGGGTGGACTCGCCCGCCTGGCGCCTGGCTCAGGCCTTGGCCACCCTCAAGGACCAGGATGGAAACATCCTGGTGGAAGGGTTTTACGACAACGTCCGCCCCCCCTCCGCCGAGGACAGGGAGCTCCTGGCCCAGCTCCTGGGTCGTTTCGATGAAGAACAGATGAAACAGGAGCTGGGAATCCATAAGTTCAAGCGGGGGAAGTCCGGCCGGGAGCTGTTCGAGAAGTTCGTGATGCGACCCAACATCAACGTTGACGGATACGTGTCCGGCTACACCGGGGCGTACGTGAAGACGATGTTCCCCGATCAGGCCTTGGCCAAAATTGACATTCGGCTGGTCCCTGATCAGACGATGGAAGAGATCCTGGCGAAGCTCCGCCGCCACTTCGACCGGCACGGGTTTCCCGAGGTCGAGATCAAGATCCAGGGCTGTTACAATCCCTCGAAGACGCCGCTGAGCGCTCACATCGTCCAGGCGGCCATCCGGGCGGCGCAGCTCCACGGGGTGACCACCACGTGTTGGCCGCTCTACTACGCGGGAATCCCCATGGCGGTCTTTAGCGATCCTCCGCTTAATTTGCCCGCCATCGGGTGCGGCCTCGGGCGGATGGGACGCGAGCACATGGCGAATGAATTCTTCACGGTGGAGGGCCTGCGGATTTACGAGAAGTTTGTCGTGGCGTTTCTCCACGAATTCGCAAAGGCGTGAAGGGTTTTCGCGTCCGTTGGCGGTGGGTGCGTTACAGCCCGGACGGAAAGGTCACCCCCACGATGCCCGCGGTCCCGTGCGCGAAGTAGTCGCCCCCCTCAGAAGAGATCGAAGCGGGGAGTGTCCCCCCGAGAATCCGGGCACCCCATCGCTCTGTGAAGACGACCACACGATCTCGGGCCTGCGGATCGCGTCCG
>JACQWA010000401.1 GCA_016209425.1 Candidatus Rokuibacteriota bacterium | reverse complement strand
TTCCATGCCTTCCTCCTGACTCCAGCAGGCGCCGCGGACCTCCTGATCAAGCAGGCCAGCGAGCCCGCCTCCGCGTATGCCATCAACAATGTCTACCAGAACACGCCGTCCGGCGCCCAGATTGAGGCCCAGGCGGCGACGCCGACCAGGCCGGCGGCGTATGACGTGAAGATCGAGAACGACGCGAGCCAGGCGCAGACCTTTGTCCTCAAGGCGACGGAGAAGGGCCAGAGCGGCTGGACGATCACCTACACGGTGGGGACCATCGACATCACGACCATGATCACCAGCCCGGGCGGCTACACCACCTCGACGTTGGCGCCGGGCGGCAGTGAAATCATCACTGTGGCGATGACGCCGAACAGCAGCGCGAAGGGCACGAGCGAGAGCACGACGATCGCGGCCTTCCTGGATGCCTCCGACCCCACCGTGCGCGATGCGGTCCAAGCGACCACCACCTGGGGGCTCGTCGTCAACTCGACGGGCGACCGGCCCGACGCCAACAGAGGGGACGGGCTGTGCGATACCGGGCGCAAGACGCCTGCAGGGAAGCCCGAGTGCACCTTGCGCGCAGCGATCGACCAGGCCAACGCCACCTCGGGGACGGAGACGATTACCTTTGCGATGCCCCGGGCCACCATCCAGCCGCAAAGCGAGCTCCCGGTGATCACCGACTCGGTGGTGATCGATGGGACCAGCCAGCCGGGCGGCCGGGTGGTCCTGGACGGCCCCCAAGCCGGAGCCACGGCCAACGGCTTACGCAGCACGGCTGGGGACCTGACGGTCATGGGGCTGGTCATTCAAAACTTCGGCGGCGCCGGCATCAAGACCGACACTCCAGGGTTGAACGCCCTCTACGGGACCGTCAGGGTGCTCAACAACCACGGCCCGGGGATTGACGTGATGGGCGATCTCCACGTAAACGGGTCTCTCCAGGTCCGTGGCAATCAGGGCCCGGGGATCTCGGTGACGGGGCCTCCCGTCAGCGCGAAACCCCTCACCGCCTTCGCCCCCCTGGAGGTCTTGAATAACTGCGGCTGGGGGATCTTTGTGGAGGGAAGGGCAGGAGCGACGGTCCAGATCACCAAGCCTGCCAAGGTCAACAACAACGGCACCGGGGCTGGCTGCACGGGCGGGGGCATTCAGATTGAGCAGGGGGAGATCGTGGCCGGAGCCCTGGAGGTCATCGGCAACGGCGGTCCGGGCATCGAGACCCTTACACCTGGGTTGAACAGCCTGGGGGTGGGGAACGTTAAGGTGCTCAACAACCAGGGCCCGGGGATTGACGTCACCGGCGATCTACGCGTGTATGGTCCCCTCCAGGTCCGTGGCAATCAGGGGACGGGGATTTCGGTGACCGGGCCTCCCGTCAGCGCGAAACCCTTCACCACCTCTGCCCCCCTGGAGGTGCTGGATAACTGTGGCTGGGGGATCTTTGTAGGGGGGAAGGAACAAGCGACTGTGGAGATCACTCAGCTTACGCGGGTCAATAACAACGGCACCGGGACGGGCTGCACAGGTGGGGGCATCCAGATTGAGCAAGGGGAAATCGCGACGTCCGGGACCCTGGGGGTCGTAGGCAACGGCGGCCCGGGCATCCAGACCCTCACGCCGGGGTTGAACGTCCTCAACAACGTGAACGTGCGCAGCAACCAGGGGTCAGGGATTGACGTGGCAGGCTCGCTCGTCGCCAGTAACCTGTTTGTGATGCGCAATCAGGGGGATGGGATCAACGCCCCGGATATCACGATCAATGCCGGGGTGGTTTGCAACAACACAGGCGCCGAGATCGTCGGCGACCCGACCCCGCAGCTCGTCAATGTAATTGTCTGCCCCTTTTAACGCCCGGCGCGCCTGGACTTGCTGGAGAAACGTTCCGCGTCGGCGTGAACTTCGCCCTTCTTGCTTCCCCGACCGGCATCCCCGTTCGAGATTGCGGCGGCGATGCGAATCCTAATCCGGCGCAGTCATGCTCTCTCTTGACAGGTATTGCGGCCTTGTTCATACTAAAGGACCATCAGGTATGAAGGAGGTATGAACATGCCAGTCGCTAAAGTCGCCCTCAGCCTCCCGTCTCCGCTGCTTATCCGGATTGACCGGTTGGCGAGGAAGGCTGGCCTCTCCCGAAGCGCTCTCGTCCGCCAGGTGATGGAAACCGCCTTCCAGAGGCCGACGGAGGCGGAGGTCGTGCGGAAGGCCAAGCGCCTCTATGCCGAGATCGGGGAGGACGATAGGGCCCTGAGCGAAACCTTTCTCACCGTTGCCGCGGAGACCCTGCGGTCTTTCCCAAAGCGAAGGAGACGATAGAGGTGGAGTTCCCGCGGAGAGGCGAGATCTACTTCATCGACTTCCCTACGACCAGCACCGGCGAGATGGCCGGGCTCCATCCCGCGCTGATCGTCCAGAACGATGTTGCCAATCAGGCCAGCCAGCTGACCATCGTGGCGCCCATCACGAGCAATCTCCGCGTCAGCCGACTGCCAGTGGGAGTTCGAATCTCCCCTCAGGAATCCGGACTGCCAAAACCGTCGGTTGTCCACCTGGGCCACCTCTACACCGTGGACAAGCGCCGTCTCGGACGGCATGTGGGCAGTCTCCCACAGGCTCTGCTCCGACAAGTGGATCGCGCCATCCAGGTGAGCCTTGGGCTCAGGCCGTTCGATCTGTAGCCCTACTGCGTGTCTCCGGTCTTGCGTTTTCGCAAGGAGGCGGGGAAGAGAGTGGCGGTGCGCTTGGATGGTTGCGGGTTCGGCTGAAAAGGGGTGGGGGAAGGCGTTGAGGAGGGTGCGATGGCGATCAAGGTGCTGAGTCCGAAGGATCTGGGCAAGCCGCTCGGGATGTATTCCCACGGGGTCGTCGCGGCGGGCGGCGACCTCGTCGTGGTCGCCGGGCAGGTCGGGATGGACGCCATCGGGAAGCTGGCGGGCACGGACGTCGTCGCGCAGACGAAGCAGGCGCTGGAGAACGTGCGCGCGGTGCTCGCGGCCGCGGGTTGCGGGATGAAGGACGTGATCAGGTTCCAGACCTTCCTCACCGGCGCGGAGTACATTGAGGGGTTCATGCAGGCGCGCCGGGAGGTCTTCCCGCGGTACTTTCCCGACGGGGCCTACCCGCCGAACACCCTGCTCGTGGTCTCCCGGCTCGTCCGGCCGGAGCTGCTCGTCGAAATCGAGGCGATGGCGGTCAAGCGGGGCGGCCGCGTCGCGACGCCGAGACCCCAGGCGAAAGCGGGAGCCCGGAAGGCCCGCGCGACCACCCGGCGCCGGTGAGAGCCCAGACGTCTGCTCGGGGTCGGATGTTAGCTTGGGGTGCGAGCGGGTAGGTTGAGGGGTAGAATGGTCGCCGTGATGGTCGATAGGGCGACGGGGGGTCGCTCGGGATGCCGGAAATCGCCCGCTTCTTCGGGATCATTATTCGCATGTTCGCCGAGCCTGGGGCGCCGCATCACCGGCCCCACTTCCACGCCTACTGTCAGGACGAGGTCGGCATCTTCGCCATCGATACGATCGAACTCATCGGTGGGAATCTGCCGCGTAGACAGCGGCGGCTGGTGGAAGCCTGGGCGGAGATCCATCAGCACGAATTACTTCACGACTGGGAACGATTGCAGGCTGGCCGCCCGCCGCTCAAGATTGAGCCACTTCGGTAGGGGGTCGGCTTCATGAGACATGCGGTCCACAGGGTCGAGGCGTTCGAAATCGTCGGCCCTTATTGTCTACGCATCGAGTTCGCAGATGGGCTATCGCGCACGATCGACTTCCATCCGGTCTTGGAGGGTGAGCTCTATGGTCCGCTGCGTGATCCCGCCTTGTTCAACGCGGTGTCGCTAGATCAGGAGGTTCATACGCTGGTCTGGCCGAACGGGGCTGATTTCGATCCCGAGACCCTTCATGACTGGCCTGAGTACGAAGCGCAGATGGCTGTCCTGGCGAAAAGGTGGGCGGCGTCCGCAGGGCCCAGCGGCCGGGCCAGCTAATCCTGCGCTCATGGACACCGTTGCGCACTCGGCCCTCGCCCGCCTGATCGCCCGTGCGAAGAGCGATCCCGAGGTGCTCGCGGTCATCCTTTTCGGGAGCCGTGCCCGGGGAGACGCGTCCCCGGAATCCGACTTTGACGTCTGCCTTGTGCTCGGGGTCGAATCGGCCTCCAAACTCGCGGGAGTCCAGAAGCGCTTGGAGTACCTGGCGGAAGCCGACCTCGACCTCGCCGTCTTCCAGCACCTCCCGCTCCACATTCGGAGCCGGGTTCTCAAAGAAGGCACCGTCCTCTTCGTTCGTGACGAGGACGCCCTCTACGCCCTCGCCACGCGTACCGCGCGAGCCTTCGAAGGCTTCCGGCACATCTACCGCCATTACCTCGATCAGGTCGCGCGTGATTGACCGCGACCGGCTTCTGGCCAAGCTCGATGAGCTTGACGGATACCTGGGGGAGCTCCGCTCGATCGCTCCCGAACGGTTCGAAGAGTACCTGGGCGTCGAAAAGAAACGGGCCTGCGAGCGGCTGGTGCAAGTCTCAGTGGAGGCGGTCATTGACGCTTGTGCCCTGCTCGTGGCGGGGCTCCGCTTGGGCCTCCCCGGCGACGAGGACGACCTCTTCGACAAGCTGGCCCGGCGGGGCGTGATCTCGCACCCCATGGCCGACACCCTGAGGCGTATGAAGGGGCTCCGCAACCTGCATCAGCGTCTTGGCGATTTCGACGCCTTCAGGCGAGAAATCCTCGCCTTCCTTCGTGAGCGGTTTCCTGCTCCCGACCCATGAGAGCGCGGGCCTCGGAATCGCGCCGGCGCGGGCCGGTGAGGTCGGGCCGGGTCTCCTGCGCGTTGACATTCAAACGGTCTTCCTCCATAGATAGTGGAGACCGTGGCTTTCGGGCGCGGGGGAACGGGCTGATTCGTCCGGGGGAGGGGCAGGACCATGACGGCACCGTCCATCGAGATCCCTGACCGGCTCAACGCCGCCAGCTTCTTCGTCGACCGGAACGTCGCCGAGGGGCATGGCCACAAGGTCGCCTTTTTCCACGAGGAACGGACCATCACCTATGGCCAGCTCCAGGAGCTGACGAACCGCGCGGGCAATGCCCTGCTCGACCTCGGCGTGGAGATGGAGCACCGGGTGCTCCTCCTTCTGCTGGACTGCCCGGAGTTCGTGGCCTCCTTCTTCGGCGCGATCAAGATCGGCGCCATTCCCATCCCGGTGAACACGATGATGCGGGCCCAGGATTACCTCTACTTCCTCAACGACAGCCGCGCGCGGGTGGCGATCATCTCCCAAGCGCTCCTGGCCGAGGCCGGCCCCATCCTGGACCAGGCCCGCTACCTGAAACACGTCGTGGTCGTCGGCAAGGCCGAGGGGAAGCAGATCGGCTTCGATCAGTGGGCCGGCAAGGCCGCGACCCGGCTGGAGGCCGCCGACACGTCGAAGGACGACGCGGCCTTCTGGCTCTACTCCTCGGGCTCCACGGGCTTCCCCAAGGGAGCCGTCCACCTCCAGCACGACATGGTGGTCTGCACCGATACCTACGCGCTCGGGGTTCTGGCGATGACCGAGCGTGACCGCACGTTTTCGGCCGCCAAGCTCTTCTTCGCCTACGGCCTGGGGAACAACATGTACTTCCCGATGCGCGTGGGCGCCCAGGGGGTGCTCCATGCGCACCGGCCGATGCCGGAGGCGATGTTCGAGGTGATCGACCGACACAAGCCGACGATTTTCTTCGGCGTCCCGACGCTCTACGCGGCGATGCTCCAGGTGAAGGAGGCGGAGCGGCGGTTCGACTGCTCCTCGCTCCGGCTCTGCGTCTCGGCGGGGGAGGCGCTGCCGCCGGACCTCTACAAGCGCTGGACCGAGCGCTTCAAGGTGGAGCTGCTCGACGGGATCGGGACCACGGAGATCCTCCACATCTTTCTCTCCAACCGGCCGGGACAGCTGAAGCCCGGCTCCTCGGGGCTGCCGGTGCCGGGGTACGAGGCGATCATCGTCGACGACGAGGGGAAGCCGGTCCCGCGCGGCGAGGTCGGGAACCTCCGCGTCAAGGGCGACTCCACGATGGCCTATTACTGGAACAAGCACGAGAAGACGAAAGCCTCGCTCTTCGGGGAGTGGATCGCGACCGGTGACAAGTACTACCAGGACGAGGACGGCTTCTTCTGGTACTGCGGGCGCGCCGATGACATGCTGAAGGTGAGCGGGATCTGGGTCTCGCCCGTGGAGGTGGAGAACACGCTGGTGGGGCACCCGGCGGTGCTGGAGGCTGCCGTGGTGGGAAAGGAAGACACGGACAAGCTGGTCAAGCCCAAGGCCTACGTGGTGCTCAAGGATACGTACACGGGGTCTCCCGAGCTGGAGGCGGAGCTCAAAGGCTTCGTCAAGGACAAGATCGCGCCCTACAAGTATCCGCGCTGGATCGAGTTCGTCGGCGAGCTTCCGAAGACCGCAACGGGCAAAATCCAGCGCTTCAAGCTGCGCCAGCGTGATTGACATTCCCTACTTGGACAAGGCGCTGGAGACCGTTCCGCGCGAGCGGCTGCGCGGGCTCCAGTGGGAGCGGTTGACGGCGCTGGCTCGCGAAGTCTTCCCCGCCAACCCGTTCGTGCGGGAGATGTGGAAGGCGGCGGGGATCCGCTCGGCCGCCGACGTTCGCGCGTGGGACGACTTCGCCCGGCTCCCCTTCACGCTGAAGGCCGAACTGGTCGCGGACCAGGTCCAGTTCCCGCCCTTCGGGAGCAACCTCACGTACCCGCTCGAGCGCTACATCCGGGTCCACCAGACCTCGGGAACCACGGGGGCGCCGATCCGCTGGCTGGACACCCAGGACTCCTGGGACTGGTGGGCGCGCTGCTGGAGCTTCGTCCTCCGCGGAGCCGGCGTCACCGCCGCGGACCGGGTCTTCTTCCCCTTCTCCTTCGGGCTCTTCGTGGGCTTCTGGGGGGGGTTCGAGGGGGCGCGGGCGATCGGCGCGCTTGCGATCCCCGCCGGAGGCCAGGACTCCAAGACCCGCCTGGCCTGGATGGAGACGCTCGGCGCCACGGTGCTCGTCTGTACGCCCTCCTACGCGCTGCACCTGGCCGAGGTCGCCCGCGAGATGGGGATCGACCCCCGCGCGTTCGGCATCCGCATCCTGTTCTTCTCGGGCGAGCCCGGGGCATCGATCCCGACGATCCGCGCCCGCATCGCCGACCTCTATGGCGGCCTGGTGTTCGACTCCGGCAGCATGGCCGAGATCTCGCCCTGGATGAACCTCGGC
>JACQWA010000407.1 GCA_016209425.1 Candidatus Rokuibacteriota bacterium | reverse complement strand
CGTGGCGCTCCCGATCCTGGCGTGGGCCCTCTGGCTGGCCTGGCGGCCCGCGCCAACTCCCGCGGGACTCCTGGAGGCCAACGGGCGGATCGAGGGGGACCAGGCTGCGGTCGGCGCCAAGGTCGGCGGAAAGATCGTCCGCCTGGCTGTGCGCGAGGGGGAACGCGTCTCGGCCGGCGCCCTCATCGCCGAGCTGGCCTCGGGCCAGGCCGCGGCCCAGCTTCAGCAAGCCGAGCACGTCCTGCACACGGCCCAAGAGCAGCTCGCCGAGGCGCGGGCGCGGGTGGTCTCCGCCGAGCGACAGGCCGAAGGAGCTGAGGTCGCCGTCGTGCTTGCCGAGCGGGAGTCCCGGGCGCGGGTCGGCGAGGCGGAGGCCGCGGTGGGGGCCGCGCGGGCCCGGCTTAGGCAGGCCGAGGCCGATTTCGAGAAGGCGGCGAAGGATCATGTGCGCTTCCGGGAGCTCTTCAACAGGGAACTGATTGCCGCCCAGCAGCTCGACGGGGCGAAGGCGGCGGACGAGGTAGCTCGGGCGCTCGTGGAGGCCGCCCGAAAGCAGGTGATCCAGGCGGAGGAGGCCCTATCGCTGGCCCGGGCCTCCCGGGTGGCGGTGGAGCTCCGCAAGAAAGAGGCCGAGACCGCAACGGAGCGGGTGCGCGAGGCCCAAGCGGCGGTGGAGACGGCGCACGCCCAGATCCACTCCGCGGAGGCCGGGCGCATGCTCGCCCGGGCCAACCTCGACGACGCGCGCGTGGTGGCGCCCTTTGGCGGGACCGTGCTCCGGAAGCTGGTGGAGACCGGGGAAGTGGTGGCGGCGGGGACTCCGCTGGTCACGCTCGTGGATCTCTCCAAGCTCTACGCGAAGGTCTACGTGGCCGAAGCAGACCTCGGTAAGGTCAAGGTGGGCGACGCGGCCCGCGTGTACACCGATGCCTTTCCCGGGCGGCATTTCGAGGCCGCCGTCTCCGAGGTCTCCCAGCAGGCCGAGTTCACCCCCCGGGACATCCACATGAAGGACGAGCGTGTCAAGCTGGTCTTCGCGGTCAAGGTAGCCATCCGGAATCCGGAGGGGGTCCTCAAGCCCGGCATGCCTGTGGATGCGCTGATCCGCTGGTCACCCCAGGCCGCCTGGGCGAAGGGGCCGCGATAGCCATGCCGGCCGTCATTGAGGCGAAGGGCCTCGCCAGGCGCTTCAAGGAGATCACCGCCGTGGCGGGCGTGGACCTGGACGTGGCTCGCGGGGAGATCTGCGGGCTCGTGGGCCCAAACGGGGCCGGGAAGACCACCCTGCTCCACCTCCTGGCCGGCCTCCTGGATCCGACGGCGGGGAGGGCGACGGTGCTGGGCCACGACACCGTCCGGGATGCCGCCGCGCTGCGGCCGCGCCTCGGGTATGTCTCGCAAGAGTTCACGCTCTACGGCACGCTCAGTGTGGAGGAGAACCTGGACTTCTTCGCGGACCTCCACGGGGTGCCGGCCGCCGTCCGGGCGCGGCGCAAAGAGGAGCTCCTGGCCTGGAGCCGTCTCGCTCCGTTTCGCGACCGCCGCGCCGGAAGGCTCTCGGGAGGGATGCAGAAGAAGCTCCACCTCTGCTCCACCCTCGTCCACGAGCCTGACGTTCTCCTCCTGGACGAGCCCACCACGGGCGTGGACCCGGCCTCGCGCCGGGAGCTCTGGGAGATCCTCTACGACCTGGCAGGTCGCGGCCTGACCCTCGTCGTCGCGACCCCGTACATGGACGAGGCCGAGCGCTGCCACCGCGTGGCCCTCATCGAGCGCGGGAGGATCCTCCGATGCGACACCCCCGACGCCCTCAAGGCCGGTCTCGGGGCCCGGTCGATGGAGGAGGCCTTCATCCGCGTCGTCGCGGGCGGCGAGGCCGGGCGGGCCGCGCGCCGCAGTCGGTCGGTGGCCGCAGGAGGGGCCAGAGCCGCCGAGGACGCCCTCGCCGTGCGCCTGGATGGCCTCACCAAGGCCTTCGGCGACTTTGTCGCTGTGGACCACGTCTCGCTCTCGGTGGCGCGAGGCGAGGTGTTCGGGTTCCTCGGCCCCAACGGGTCCGGCAAGACGACGACCATCAAGATGCTCTGCGGCCTGCTGGCCCCCTCGGCGGGAAGGGCAGAGGTGCTCGGGGAGGATATTGGTCGCCGGGGGCCGCGGCTCAAGTCCCGCATCGGGTACATGTCCCAGCGCTTCTCGCTCTACAACGACCTGACGGTGGGAGAGAACCTCGCCTTCTTCGGCCGGGGCTACGGCGTGCCTCCCCGGCGCCTGGCGGAGCGCACGGGCTCGGTCCTCGAGATGGCGGGGCTCGGGGGGGAAGAGCGGCGGCTGGCCCGGGAGCTGTCAGGGGGCGTCAAGCAGCGGCTGGCTCTCGGGTGCGCGGTCCTGCACGAGCCCCAGATCCTGTTCCTGGACGAGCCGACGGCGGGCGTGGATCCTCTCGCGCGGGGTGAGTTCTGGGACCTGATCGGAAGCCTGGCGGAGGCGGGGACGACCGTGTTCGTGACGACCCATTACCTCGACGAGGCCGAGCACTGCCACCGCCTGGGGCTGATCTACCGGGGGCGGCTCCTGGCGGTGGGGAGCCCCCAGGCCCTCAAGGACGGCATGCGGGCCGGCGTCATGCTAGAGCTGGAATGCCGCGAGCCCTTTCGAGCCCTCCGGCTGCTGCGCTCGGAGCCGTTGCTGGCCCGGGCGAGCTTCTTCGGGAGCCGCCTCCACGTCTTGGTGGAGGATGCTGCGGAGGCGGAGCTCCTGATTCGGAAGGCGCTGACCCGAGCGGGGCTTCCCGTCCGGCGTCTCGAGCCCATCGCCTTCTCCCTGGAGGACCTCTTCGTCATCTTCATCGACATGGCGGAGCAGGGGTGGAGGGAGCGGCGTGGGTAGCCTGCGGCGCCTCTGGGCCGTGGCCCGGAAGGAGACGCGGGAGATCCTCCGGGATCCCGTCACGCTGGGGATCGCGATCATCCTGCCCGTCCTCATGATGTTCCTGGTCGCCTACGCCATCACGCTTGACGTCCGGGAGATCCGGCTGGCGGTCCTGGACGAGGACGGGGGCCCGGAGAGCCGCGAGTACGTGGCGGGCTTCCTCCAGTCGGGCTACTTCCGGCTCCAGGCGGCCGTCCGGAGGCCCCGCGAGATCGAGCGCCTCCTAGACGAGGGGTCGGCGCGCGTGGCCCTGGTCATCCCTGCCGGCTTCTCCCGCGACCTGGGCCGGGGGCTCCCCGCCGAGGTTCAGACCCTGCTGGACGGCTCCTTCGCCAACACGGCGATCGTCGCGCTGAACTACGTGGACGCCATCACCCAGGCCTACACGGCCCGCCTGCACGAGCGCGCGCTGGCGGCGCTGGCCGGCGGCTCCAGGCACATCGCTCCCGTGCGGGTGGAGCCCCGCGTCCGCTACAATCCCGGCCTCCGGAGCGAGCACTACGTCGTTCCCGGCCTCTTCGCCGTCATCCTCATGGCCTTCCCTCCGCTCCTGACGGCCCTGGCCGTGGTCCGGGAGCGCGAGCGGGGGTCGATCCTCCAGATCTACATTGCCCCCATCCGGGCCTGGGAGTTTCTCGGCGGCAAGCTCCTCCCCTACGCGGCGATCGCCTTCCTGGAGATGCTCCTCCTCCTGGCCGCGGGCAGCCTCTGGTTCTCCGCCCCCGTCCGGGGCAGCGTGCCGCTCCTCCTGGGGCTCTCGCTGCTCTACGTTCTGTGCACCGTCGCCATCGGCCTGTTCATCTCGACCCGGACCCGGAGCCAGGTGGTGGCGCTCCTCCTCTCGATCGTCCTGACGTTGATGCCGTCCTTCCTGTTCTCGGGCTTCCTCTTCCCCATCGAGAGCATGCCCCGCTTCTTCCAGTGGTACACGCACCTCTACCCGGCCCGCCACTTCATGGAGATCGCCCGGGGGATCTCGCTCAAGGGGATCGGCCTGGAGCGCCTCTGGCTCAACGTGATCCTCCTCCTTGCCTACGGGGCGGCGGTGCTGAGCCTGGCCATGCTCCGCTTTCAGAAGAAGCTCGGCTGAACCATGGGCCCGCTGCTCGCCCTGATCAGGAAGGAGTTCCTCCAGTTCTTCCGGAGAAAGCCGCTGGTCATCCTGGTCGTCTGGACTATCGCGGTGGAAATCGCCATCTGCGCCTACAGCATCACGTACGACGTGACGCACCTCCGCCTGGCCGTCCGGGACCTGGACGGCTCCCGGGAGAGTCGCGAGTTGATCTCCCGCTTCGCCCAGACTGAGTACTTCGACCTCGCGGGCCACCCCCGGAGCGCCCGGGAACTCGACGACCTCCTGGACTCGGGTCGGGCTGCCGTCGGCCTCGCCATCCCCCCGGACTTCTCCCGCCAGCTGGGCCAGGGGCTCCCCGCCTCGGTGCAGCTCCTGCTGGACGGCTCCAACTCCAACTCGGCCCTCATCGCCCTTGGCTACGCCACGCGGATCGTGGGGGAGTATTCGCGCGAGCGGGAACTTTCGGCGCTTCCGGTGTCGGTCGGGGGGGCGGGTGCCGTGCCGGAGGTCAGGAACCAGCGCCGCGCCTGGTACAACCCCGGCCTTCGGAGCGTGGACTTCGTGACGATCTCCATGTTGACGCTGGGGGTGACGATCATCGCCGTCATCCTCCCGGCCGCCGGGCTCGCGTGGGAAAAGGAGGCGGGGACCATCGAGCAGCTCCTCGTGATGCCGTTCCGGCCGTGGGAGCTCATGCTGGCGAAGGTCGTCCCGACCTTCGTCGTGAGCCTCGCCGCCCTCGTCCTGGCGCTCTGGGTGCCCTGGTGGTTCGGGGTGCCGATCCGGGGAAGCCTCCCCCTCTTCTTCGCGCTCTCCGCCCTGTTCCTCTTCAGCAGCCTCGGGCTCGGGCTCCTCTGGGGGACCCTCGCCGAGAACCTCCAGCAGGCGCTGCTCCTCTCCTTCTTCACCCTTTTTCCCGTGCAGGTGATCTCGGGTGTCGTGGTTCCGGTGGAGAGCATGCCCCGCCCTATCCAGCTCCTGTCGCTCCTGAGCCCCCTCCGCTACTACATGGAGATCGGGCTCGGCATCTTCCTGAAGGGAGTCGGCATGGAGACGCTCTGGCCTCAAGCCCTGGCGATGGGGGGGCTCGGGCTCGGGATCTTCGCCCTGGGGCTCTGGCGGGTCGGGCGCCAGCTGGGGTAAGCCGGTGGATCCTCGACGAGCCGACGACCTCGCCGCCCGACTCCGGCGCCTGGAGGGCCAGGTGCAGGGCATCCAGCGCATGGTCCGGGAAGGCCGCTACTGCATCGACATCCTGACCCAGCTCGGGGCGGCCCGCGGAGCGCTCCAGGAGGTGGAGCTGATCCTCCTGGAGGGCCACCTCCGGACCTGCGTGGCGGAGGTGATGAAGGGCGGAAGCCCGGTGGAGCGGGCGCGGAAGATCGACGAGATCCTCGCCGTGCTGGGGCGGGTCCGGCGGTAGCAGACATGGTACCCTTATGGACGTCATGTGGCTCTT
>JACQWA010000400.1 GCA_016209425.1 Candidatus Rokuibacteriota bacterium | reverse complement strand
GCGTCGAGGGTCGTCAACTTTTCGCCCGCCGACCGCGGCTTGGCCTCGAGCCGGCGTCGCGCCTCGACGAAGTCCGCCGCGTTCACGGGTCCGTGTCCCTGGTGACAGCCGTCACGGTCGCGGGGATTCTACCACGCGGCCACCTCGAAGGCTGCCCGAAGATGGCGAATGGCTTTCGTGCGGTCCGCGTCGTCCAGCGTGATGGCGACGACGTCGAACCGGCAGGGGGCCTCGCCGAGGCGCTTCAGCTTGAGGTAGTGCTGCGCCAGCCGCCCCAGGCGCCGCTGCTTTCCCACGGTGACGGCCGCCTGCGGTGAATCCCCCTCACTCTCCCGCCGCGTTTTGACTTCGACGAAGACCAGCGTCTCGCCGTCCCGGGCCACCAGATCGATCTCGCCGAGGCGGGAACGCACGTTCCTGTCGAGGATGACGAAGCCGTGTCGCCGGAGGAATCGCGCGGCCTCGTCCTCGCCTCGCCTCCCGACCGACCGCCGGGGGTCCACGGCTGGGGCGGTCCCCCCGGTTACTCGGGGACGAGAACGAGGTCGAACGCGATCGGGCTCTGGCCGGCTTTCGGGTAGAGCTGGGTGGTCAGGGCCCGGTGACCCGGGGCGGACACCTTGAAGTGGATGTGAGACGGGTTGGCCTGCCACCACTCGACCCGCGCTCCCGGGATCGGCGTGCAGGCGCCCGCCGACTTCACGGTGCCCCTGACGACCAGTCCCCGGCCTGTGCTCTCACGGATCGGGGCCCCCGGCTTGTAGAACGGCCCTTCCAGGTCCGGGGCCGTGGGGGCGCACGGCGCCTGAGCCGTGGTGCGGAGCGGGGTGGAAATCAGGAGGAGGGTGATCGCGAGCAGGAGAGAGAGGACCCGCATCGTCAGCTCCTGGAGAAAAGTTCGCCCTGCATCCAGACGCCGTGGAACGTTCGCCGATGGATGGGGCATGGGCCGTACTGCCGGAGGGCGGCGAGGTGCTCGGGGGTGGGATAGCCCTTGTGGCGGATGAAGCCGTACTGCGGGAAGAGAATGTCGGCCTCGACCATGAGCCAATCCCGGGTCACCTTGGCGACGATGGAGGCCGCCGCGATGGAGGCGGAGCGTCGATCGCCGCGCACAAGCGCTCGTTGCCGCCATGTCGCGCCGGAAAGCCTCACCGCGTCGATCAGGACCAGGTCAGGGCGGGGGGTGAGTTTGGTGAGCGCCTCGTGCATCGCGAGACGGGTCGCCTCGAGGATATTCACTCGGTCGATGGTCTCGGGATCCACGATCCCGGTCTCCACCCCGGCGGCGTGTTCGAGGATTTCCTCGAAGAAGATCTCTCGCTGCCCGGGCGTGAGAAGCTTGGAGTCCTCGAGTCCCTTGATGCGCCGTTCCGGGTGCAGGATCACGGCGGCGGCGACGACCGGACCCGCCAGCGGACCCCGTCCCGCCTCGTCCACTCCCGCCACGTGCTTCAGGCCAGACCGCCAGGCCCGGCCCTCGTACCGGTAAGGCGCGCCCATGACGCCAGGGTCGACTGGCCGGAGCTACTCCCCCGTGGTGGGAAGGACCGCCCGCTTTTCCTTGAGCCGCGCCGCCTTGCCCGTGAGCCCGCGCAGGTAGTAGAGCTTGGATCGACGAATGACTCCCCGGCGGACGACCTGGACGCGCTCCACCATCGGCGAGTGCAGGGGGAACGTCCGCTCCACGCCGATCCCGTAGGAGATCCGGCGCACGGTGAACGAGGCGCGCGCCCCCTCCCCGCGCTTGCGGATCACCACGCCCTCGAAGGCCTGGGTGCGCTCCTTCTCCCCCTCGACGACCTTGACCTGGACCTTGACCGTGTCCCCGGGGGCGAAGGCCCCCCGATCCTTCTTCAGCTGGCTCGCTTCCACGATTCGAATGGCATCCATGATCGGGACTCCTTCACGATTGTCCCTTCACCTTTCCCTCTCCCCCGGAGGGGGCCGGGTGAGGGGATGTCGTTATGCGTCTGGCTGCGTGCCCTGCCGGAGCTCCTCGATGAGCTTCTGCTCCTCCGGGCTCAGGTCGGCCGTTTCCAGGAGGTCGGGCCGGCGCTGCCAGGTGACCCAGAGCGCCTGCCCGCGGCGCCAGCGTGCGATCCGCGCATGGTCGCCGGAGAGAAGGACCTCGGGCACCCGCCACCCTCGGAACTCCTCGGGTCGCGTGTACTGCGGCCCTTCCAGGAGCCCTCTCTCGAAGGAGTCTTTGCCGGGCGCCGCCTCGTCGCCGAGGACACCCGGGCGCAGCCGCACGACCGCATCGGTCACCACCAGCGCGGGCAGCTCCCCGCCGGTCAGGACGTAATCGCCGATGGAGATCGCGTCGTCGACCAGATGTTGGCGCACGCGCTCGTCCACGCCCTCGTACCTGCCGCAGAGGAGGATGAGGTGGTCGCCCCGGCTCAGCTCCTTGGCGATCTCCTGTGTGAAGCGGCGCCCTTGAGGATCGAGCAGAATCACCCGGGAATTGGGCCCGCGCAGCGCCTGGACGCACGCGAAGAGGGGCTCGGGCTTGAGCACCATCCCCCCGCCTCCACCGAAGGGATAATCGTCGGTGACGCGGTGACGGCCTTCCGCCCAGTCCCTGAGGTTGACGACCCGGATCTCCACGAGCCCCCGAGCCTGGGCGCGGCCCAGGATGGATTCCTGGAGCGGCCCGGCGAAGAGGCCGGGAAAGAGCGTGACGATGTCGATCTTCACGGTTTCGCCAGCTCCAGCAACCCCTCGGGAGGGCGGATGGTGATCCGGCGCGCCGCGACGTCCACCTGCCGCACGATCTCCGAGACGGCGGGGATGAGGTGCTCCCGGGCCCCCGCCCTCACCACCCAGAGGTCGTGGCCGGGCGCGAGTTCCAGGCCGGCGAACTCACCCACGTCGAACCCCTCCTCGGTGACCACGCGCGCGCCCATCAGCGCTGAGGCGTAGAACGTCCCTCGGGGGAGGGGAGCCAGGAGGGCTTCGGGGACTGCGAGCAGCTGCCCTACCAGACTCTCGGCCTCCGCGATGGATCGGTACCCCTCGAGCGCCAGGATCGCCGCCTGGCCCTGCCAGCGGCACTGCTCGATCCGGCACGGCCGCCGAGCGTCGCTCCGGGGATCCCAGAGATAGCATTCGCCCAGGGACGCCAGCTGCGCCGGCTCATCGGTGAGGGGGAGCGCCTTTACCTCCCCCCGCAGCCCGTGCGGCCTGACGATGTGCGCCAGGGTAATCAATGGCGCCGTCACTCCAGGATCTCCAGCACCGCCCGTTTCCTGAGCTTCGTCGCCGTGGCGTTCAGCAGGGTGCGGATAGAGCGCGCCGTCCGGCCCTGCTTGCCGATCACCTTGCCCAGGTCGCTGGGGGCCACCCGGAGCTCGATGACGGTAATCTTCTCCCCCTCGATCGCGGTCACGCGCACTTGATCCGGTTCGTCCACGAGAGCTTTGGCGATGAACTCGACCAGCTCCTTCATGCCCCCCACCCCCACTGCCCGGGCGCGCGCTCACGGATCAGCTCTTGGCAATCCTCCCCGCGCGAGCCAGGAGCACGCGGACCGTGTTGGAGGGCTGGGCGCCCTTCTTGAGCCACGCCGAGGCCTTCTCCTGGTCGATCTTGAGCATGGGCGGGCTCGACAGCGGGTTGTAGTAGCCGATGGCCTCGATGAACCGGCCGTCCCGCGGCGCCCGGGAGTCCGCCACCACGACACGGTACGCGGGCTTCTTCGTTTTCCCTTCGCGTCTCAGCCTGATGTGAACCGCCACCCTGTCACCTCCCTGGATTGCACGTGTGAGATCAGGGGGGTGGGAACGGGAGAGCTTGCCTCAGCTTTCCCGCCCGCCCCTCCATCTGCCTGATGCCGCGCATCATCTTCTTGAGCTGGGCGTACTGCTTGAGCAGCCGGTTGACGTCCTGGACGCTCGTGCCGCTGCCGCGCGCGATGCGGTTCCGGCGGCTGCCGTTGATGATCGGGGGCTCCCTGCGCTCCTCCGGGGTCATGGACCCGATGATCGCCTCGTAGCGCCCGAGCTCCGCCTCTTCGCCGCGCAGCTCGGTCGGAAGCCCCTTGGCCCCCTTGAAGAACGGGATCATCTCCAGCAGCTCTCCCAGCGGTCCCATGGAGCGGAGCTGCTTGAGCTGGTCGGCGAAGTCCTCGAGGGTGAAGCTCTCTTCCCTGATCTTCTTGGCAAGCGCCTCGGCCTTCGCTTCATCCACGGTGGCCTGAGCCTTTTCCACCAGGGAGAGCACGTCACCCATGCCGAGTATGCGGGAGGCCATGCGGTCCGGGTGGAAGGGTTCCAGCGCGTCGGGCTTCTCCCCCGTCCCCACGAAGGCAATGGGACGCCCCGCGGCCTGACGGATGGAAAGGGCCGCGCCGCCGCGGGCGTCGCCGTCCAGCTTGGTCATGATCACGGCGTCGATGCCGACCGCGCGGTTGAAGCGCTCCGCCATGGTCACGGCGTCCTGGCCGGTCATAGCGTCCACGACGAGGAGGACGTGGTGGGGCCGCAGTTCGTTCTTGAGCACTCGCAGCTCCTCGAGCATGGGCTCGTCGATGTGCAGCCGGCCCGCCGTGTCGAGGATGACGGGAGAGAGCCCGCGGTCGGCCGCCGCGCTGAGGGCCTCGCGGCAGATTTCAAGCGGGCGCTGCTTCCCGCTCCCGGCCACCGGGATCCCGAGCTGGGCCCCGAGCGTCTGGAGCTGCTCCACGGCGGCCGGCCGGTAGGGGTCGGCCGCAGCCAGGAGGGGATGTTGACCCTGCCGCTGGAAATGGCGGCCGAGCTTGGCCGCCGAGGTCGTCTTGCCCGATCCCTGGAGCCCGATCAGCATGATCACGGTCGGGGGATGGGGCGCCATCGCGAGCCGATGCCCGCTTCCCCCGAGCAGCTCCACCAGCTCGTCGTGGACGATCTTGACGACCTGCTGGCCGGGGGTGAGCGAGCGGAGGACGTCCTGGCCGATGGCCTTGTCGCGGACCCGCTCGACGAAGCCCTTGACGACCTTGAAGTTGACGTCGGCCTCCAGGAGGGCGACGCGCACTTCGCGCAGCGCCTCCTGGATATTCTCCTCCGTGAGGCGGCCGTATCCCCGGAGCCGATCGAAGATCGCAGTCAGACGCGCGCTGAGAGTGTCGAACATTATCGTGATGGCTTCGGCCTTCTATTAGAAAACTAAAGTTTAGGTGAGGGAGACCAAAAAGTCAAGGCGATTTCGATAGTTCCGCCCCCCCGGGCCGAACCCTCGCCGACGGCTGCCGGCCTGCCGCTCCAGGCGTCAGGCGCCCCTCCGTGAGATAGTGTATCAAGTGTATCGATCTTTGGGCATTGGTGAAGCGCCGCGTACGCGGTACCCAGGGGAGTGGCGTGTGTCCAGCCAGTGTATCGGCCCCGTGACGCCGAGCACACCGTGCTCTACCAGGTCATCCGCGAGCACCTCGAGCCCTTCGTGCGCGAGGCGGCGGAGGCCGGCGAGGGAGTCGGCCTCCCGCAGTTCGTCGAGCGGGAGTTCCGGGAGTTCTTGGCGTGCGGGGTGTTCGAGCACGGGTTTGCTCGCTTCCGCTGTGACGGCTGCGCCCTTGAGCACTTGGTGCCGTTTTCCTGCAAGGGACGCGGGTTCTGTCCGAGTTGTGGCGGCCGCCGGATGACGGAACGCGCCGCCCATCTGGTGGACGAGGTGCTGCCGCGGGTGCCGGTACGCCAATGGGTCCTCACGGTGCCGTATCGGCTGCGGTACTTGATGGCGTGGGATCACGGGTTGAGCCGAGCCGTGCTGGGGGTGTACGCGCGGGTGCTGCTCGACGTCTACGCGCGCGGCGCCCGCGAGCGCGGCATCCGCGACGGGCGGACGGGCACGGTCACGGTGATTCAGCGCTCCGGAAGCGGCCTGAATTTGAACCTCCACTTTCACACGCTGGCGCTCGACGGGGTCTTCAGCGAAGCCCACCCGGGCGCCCTCGAATTTCATCCGGCGCCCCCACCCAGCGATGAAGAGGTGGCGCAGGTGCTCACCGCCGTCCGCCACCAGGTCCGGCGGCTGCTGAGGCGGCGGGGCCTGGAGCCCAGCGACGAGGCGACGGGACCGGCGGACCGGCTCGCGGAGGAGTCACCCGTGCTGGCCGGTCTCGTGAGCGCCTCGGTCCAAGGGCGGGTGGCGTTGGGCCCCCGCGCCGGCGCGCGGGTGCGGCGACTCGGGCGGGAGGTGGATGTCGAGGACGTGGGGTCTCGGGGGCCTCGTCAGGCCCACGTGGATGGCTTCGATCTGCACGCCAATGTGCGGGTGTCGGCCAACGATCGCGCGGGGCCGGAGCGCCTGTGCCGGTATGTGCTCCGCCCGCCGCTGGCTCAAGACCGCCTGCGGCTCCGGGGCGACGGCCGCGTCGTGGTGGAGCTCAAGACGGCGTGGCACGATGGCACGACCCAAAAGCTCGCCGCCATCACGCCTCGGCCCGAGGTGAATCTGATCATCTGCCACGGGGTGCTGGCCCCTCACGCACAGTGGCGCCGGCCCGTCGTCGCCTACGGACGGATCGTGCCGGATCCCACTGGCTGGGCGGGTGGCGCTGGGGCTCTGCCCGCCTTTTCGGAAGGCGCAGGTGCGCAGCGCAGCCCGCGCTACTGGACAGGGGCGGCGTTGATGCGGCGAGCATTCGAGATCGATGTTCGGCGGATCCTCACTCACCTGCGGCGGTCGGGGCAGAGCCCCGGCCCGGGCCCGCCCGTGGCCATCGCCACGCCCTGACCACACAGGTCCGGAGGGGGGCAGCAGCCTTCGTG
>JACQWA010000399.1 GCA_016209425.1 Candidatus Rokuibacteriota bacterium | reverse complement strand
CTGAGGGGCCTCAAGGAGAAGTACGAGGTCCACCACAAGGTCAAGATCAAGGATTCGGCGCTGGTGGCCGCCGCGGTGCTCTCCAATCGCTACATCTCCGACCGGTTCCTGCCGGACAAGGCCATCGATCTGGTGGACGAGGCGGCCTCGCGCCTCAGGATCGAGGTCGACTCGATGCCGGCGGAAATCGACGAGATCGAGCGGCGCACGATGCAGCTCCAGATCGAGCGCGTGTCCGTGGCCCGGGAGACGGACGAGGTCTCCCGGGAGCGGCTGGCCAAGATCGACGCCGAGCTGGCGGAGCTGGGGGAAAAAGCGGCGGGGCTCAAGGCCCAGTGGCAGGCGGAGAAGAGCGCCATCACCCAGATCGGCAAGATCAAGGAAGAGATCGAGGCCGCGCGCCTGGGCATGGCTGACGCCGAGCGGCGGGGCGACCTGAACCGGGCCGCCGAGCTCCGCTTCGGCACCCTCCTCGAGCTGGACAAGCGGCTCCAGGCGGAGAACACGAGGCTCGCAGACCTCCAGAAGTCAGGCAAGATGCTCAAGGAGGAGGTGGACGAGGAGGACATCGCCGAGACCGTGGCCAAGTGGACCGGCATCCCGGTGACCCGCCTCCTGGAGGGGGAGGTCCAGAAGCTCGTCTCCATGGAAGAGCGGCTCGCCCGGCGCGTGGTGGGGCAGGAGGAGGCAATCCGGGTGGTCTCCAACGCCGTCCGCCGCGCCCGCTCCGGCCTCAGCGACCCGAACCGGCCCATCGGATCGTTCCTCTTCCTGGGCCCGACCGGCGTGGGAAAGACCGAGCTGGCCCGCGCCCTCGCCGAGTTCCTCTTCGACGACGAGCGCGCCATGGTCAGGCTCGATATGTCCGAGTACATGGAAAGGCACACGGTCGCGCGCCTCATCGGCGCTCCCCCCGGGTATGTCGGCTACGAGGAGGGAGGGCAACTGACGGAGGCGGTGAGGCGCCGGCCGTACACGGTGGTACTCTTCGACGAGGTTGAGAAGGCCCACGGCGACGTTTTCAACGTGCTGCTCCAGCTCCTCGACGACGGCCGCCTGACCGACGGCCACGGCCGCACCGTGGACTTCAGGAACACGGTGGTCATCATGACCTCGAACCTGGGCAGCCACATCTTCCGCGAGTACGAGAAACCCGAGAAGGTGCGGCCGCTCCTCCTCCAGGAGCTGCGCGCGACGCTCCGCCCGGAGTTTCTGAACCGCATCGACGAGATCGTGATCTTCAACGCCTTGGGCCGAAATGAGATCGCG
Source organism: Candidatus Rokuibacteriota bacterium (assembly GCA_016209425.1). GTDB lineage: Bacteria > Methylomirabilota > Methylomirabilia > Rokubacteriales > CSP1-6 > JACQWA01. Next base: position 12,889 of record JACQWA010000399.1, on the reverse strand, counting down.
CGGATCGTCGAGATCCAGTGTGGGCACCTCCAGCGGAGGCTCGCCGACAGGCGCATCGCGCTCGAACTGACGAGCGCAGCCAAGGAGCTCCTCGCCAAAGAGGGCTACGACCCCGCCTTCGGGGCCCGTCCGCTGAAGCGGACGATCCAGCGGCTGGTCCAGGACCCGCTGGCCCTCCGCCTCCTCGAAGGGGAGTTCTCCGAGAGCGACACGGTCGTGGTGGATGCCGAGGGCGACGCGATCACCTTCAGGCGGCGAGTCGAGGCCATCCCGACGCCACCGTCATTCTGAACGACGGCCTCGCCAGCGTGACCGTGTTCCCCTACGGAGCTCCCGGGGTCAAGGCCGGCATCCTTTGACCTGCCCCGGAATCCTCTCCTCTCCCGCCCGGCATCTTAATGCGATAGAGGGACAACCGTGAGCCGAGACCGCGGGAAGGTCCATTTCGCGTGGGTGGTGCTGGGGGCGGTGATGCTGGTGATGGTGACCGCCTCGGGCCTCCGTTCGGTCTTCGGCGTCTTCATCAAGCCACTCGAGGCTGAGTTCGGCTGGGACCGCGCCGCACTCTCAGGTGCCGCGGCCCTCTCGCTCTTCCTACTCGGCGCCGTCGGTCCCTTCGTCGGGAGGCTGGCCGACCGGTGGGGGCCGAGACGGGTTTTGGCGCTGGCGCTCCTGGTCCTCGGGATCGGCACCGTCGCGTCCTCCTTCGTCGGAAAGCTCTGGCACGTCTACGTGGCCTCCGGCATCCTGATGGCGGCCGGCGCCGGTGGGGCGGGGCTGGCGACGGCGTCCACTGTGGCGGCGCGCTGGTTCGAGACGAGGCGAGGCCTCGTCATCGGGCTTCTCGGCGGAGGGATGTCGGCAGGCCAACTCGTCGTGGTTCCCGTGGCGATGGGGCTCACCCTCACCTTCGGCTGGCGCCAGAGCTATCTCTGGCTCGGTCTTGGACTGCTCGCGCTGATCCTGCCGCTCTCGATTGGGCTCGTGAGAAACGACCCGCGAGAGAAGGGACTCACCCCCTATGGCGCCGGCCACGCCGTCCCCTCACCGGGCATGACCTCACTCCCCGCCGAAGCGCGTGTCTCCCTCACCGAGGCGGCCCAGGTGCCGGCCTTCTGGCTCCTCGTGACTACCTTCTTCGTCTGCGGCTACACCTCGAACGGGCTCGTGCTGACCCACCTGATCCCTCACTCCATGGAACACGGCTTCTCGGAGATGGCGGCGGCCCAGGCGCTGGGGGTCATGGGGGCGATGAACGTCATGGGCACAGTCGCGTCGGGCTGGATTTGTGATCGGTTCGGCAGGAAGGGGCCGCTGGCCTTCTACTACTTCGTGCGGGGACTCTCGCTCCTCTTCCTGCTCTACGTGTGGAACATCCCCTCGCTCCAGCTCTTCGCCGCGATCTTCGGGCTCAACTACATCTCGACGGTCCCGCCCACGACGACGCTCACGGCCAACATCTTCGGGCGCTACTCGGTGGGCGAGCTCTCCGGCTGGATCTTCTTCTCCCATCAGGTCGGGGCCGCCCTGGGGGCCGCGCTCGGCGGGTGGATCTTTGACTGGACCGGCAGCTACGCCTGGGCCTTCCTCTCCGCGGCCGTCCTCGCCGTTCTTGCCGCCGGGCTATCCCTGATGATCAGGGAGGAACCGGCGACCCGCCGGCCCACGCCGGCGGCCGGCGTCCCCGTTCCTACCGAAACCTAGGGTCCGGTACCGCCCAGGCACCTTCGTCGTCTTTCTCCCTCTTGCTGCCCACCATTACCTGCCCCGGGCACCGGGGTGCGAACCCGCTGAACGAGCGCGTCCAACGTAGGCAGAATCGCCTATGCCTGAAACGCAGGTAAAGGCGCGTTTTTGAAATGAAGAGGCTTGACAAAGTCACTTTTTCCGTGATTTAAATTGCCTACCCAGGTAGGCCACGGGACGGATCCCGTTGCCGGGTCGTGTCAGGTCTCGTGACCGTAATCCGCCAGCCCAAGGGAGGCATGCCCATGAAGCCAAGGAAGCGCTCAGGGTCGTTGCTCTTGCCCTCCTGCCTTGCCGTGTTATTTCTACTTTCCCCGGGTGGGGTGCCGGCCCTGGCTCAAGTCACGCATACCCCCGTGAGCGAGCAGATGCTGATGAACGCCGCGGCCGACGGGAAGAACTGGCTGACCTACGGGAAGAATTACGCTAACACACGCTACTCGCCCTCCAGGCAGATCAACGCCCAGAACGCCTCCCTCCTCGTGCCGCGCTGGGTGTACCAGACGGGCGGGCCCATCGGTTCGTTCGAGACCACGCCGCTGGTCGTGAACGGGATCATGTACCTGACCACCCCCTTCAACCACGCCATCGCGGTGGACGCGAAGACGGGAAAGCAGCTGTGGCGCTACGAGCACAAGATCGCCGGGACGCCCATCATCTGCTGCGGCCCAAACAATCGCGGGCTGACGGCATGGGGTGACCGGGTGTACATGGCGACGCTCGACGCGCACCTCGTGGCCCTGGATCAGAAGACCGGGAAGGTCGTGTGGGACGTCGAGGTGGCCGACGCCACCGCCGGGTACAGTCTCACGCTCGCCCCCCTGGCCTACAAGGGGATGATCATCGTCGGGAACTCGGGGGCCGAGTACGGCGTCCGCGGGTTCGTGGACGCCTATAGCGCGGCAGATGGAAAGCGCGTGTGGCGGTTCTGGACCATCCCGGACACCGGGTGGGAGGGGAAATTTAGCCCCACCACCCCCGAAGGGGAAAAGTTGAACCGCGAGATCAACAAGGAGAAGGCGGACTTCGCCAAATACAAGGACGCCTGGCAGCGAGGCGGCGGGTCCACCTGGATGACGCCGGCCGTCGATCCCGAAACCGACACCCTCTTCATCATGGTGGGCAACCCCTCTCCCGACCTGGACGGCGAGATCCGGCCGGGCGACAACCTCTACACCGAATCCATGGTGGCGATCGACGTCAGGAACGGGACCTACAAGTGGCACTACCAGTATGTCCCTCACGATGTCTGGGACCTCGACGCGGTGAGCCCCGCGGTGCTCTTCGAGACGATGGCGGACGGACGGCGGGTCAAGGCGGTGGGCCATGCCGGAAAGACCGGCTGGTTCTACATCCACGACCGGGCAACAGGCAAGCTGATCCGGAGGTCCCAGCCCTTCGTCCCGCAGGAGAACATGTTCGCCCAGCCGACCCCGACGGGCGTCCGGATGCTTCCGGGGGCGAACGGCGGATCGGAGTGGTCCCCGGTGGCCTACAGCCCGGTTACCCAGATGGTCTACGTCCTGGGCCTCCACCAGCCCATGTGGTATATCACCCACTCCTCGCCGTTCGCCAAGGGGAAGCTGTGGCTCGGCAGCGCGTTCGTCTCGATCCCGGGCGAGGAGCAATGGGGGACCTTCACAGCCATCGACGTCAACACGGGCAAGATCGCCTGGCAGAACAAGCTGCCCGACCCGCTGATCGGCGGGGCCCTCGCCACGGCCGGAGGGGTTGTCTTCACCGGCGGAGACGGAACGGGAAACTTCTACGCCTTCGACGCGATGACGGGCAAGGAGATCTGGCGCTTCAACTGCGGCGCGGGCGTAAACGCGGCCCCCATCTCGTTTGAAATTGACGGGGAGCAGTTCATCGCCGTGGCCGCCGGGGGAGTCTTCCAGACCAACTACAGGTACGGCGACACGGTGTTTGTTTTCGGGCTGCCGAAGAAATAGAATTCTCGCGCAGCGCCGAGAGGGCGGATCGAGGGAGGTGGGTCCCACCTCCCTCGTTCGTTGTGAGTTGCGATCTTTTCCGGGGGGGTATGAATGGGGAAGAGCTGGCTTGTCTCGGTGGTGTGCCTGGGCCCGCTGCTGGTGTACTCGCCGGCTTCCCTCCGGGCTGAGGAGATCCGACCAGACTGGATGACGTTCGACGTCCAGAAGCAGGTAGTTCGACTGCGTATGGTCGGGTCGGCGGACGGGAGCAACGGCACCATGAACTTCAACGGGTACGGCAACGGGGACATGACCGTGATCGTCCCGTTCGGCTGGAAGGTGGCAGTCGAGTTCGACAACAAGGGGCTCGGCGCTCTCCCGCACAGCCTCGCGGTGATCAACGAGGTGAATCCGCTGCCGATCGAGGGCGGCGTGCCCGCCTTTCCACGGGCTCTCACCAGGAGCCTCATCCCCGGGATGATGGCCGGCTCGACCGACTCGTTCGAGTTCGTCGGCAACAAGGAAGGCCGCTTCCTGCTCTTCTGCGGGGTGACCGGCCACGGGGTGGCAGGGATGTGGGACTACCTGCTGGTGTCCAAGGAGGCGAAGGCTCCCAGTGTTCAGGTCAAGGCCAAGAAGTAGACCATTGGGTGGCGCCCTCGCATTGGCCCTTGCGCTGGTCCTGGTCGGCACGGCCAGGTCCGAGCAGGCGAAGAGCCTTTTTTCCTACGACGGCCATGTCTGGCGGGGACTGACCGAGGGGGAAAAGGTCGCCCTCCTCACGGGATTCCTGATGGGAGGGGCCCTCGAACAGGGGATGACCCTTTCTCCAGGGCAGGACATGGCCCGGCTCGAAAGACTGGAGACCATGCGGCGGGAGGGGCGACTGCGGTTCCCCTTCGCCCCGGCCGTGTACAAGGCGCGGCTGGAGGACTTCTACTTCTACCAGGACCGTCGGTCCGTTCCCCTGTATGAGGCACTCTTTCTGATCAACGAAGAGATCCGTCGCGGCGCCATCCGAGGGCGCTGAGGGCAATGGAGCACGCGTTCATGCGTTACGGGGTTGTCGTGGGCATTATCGGCATCGCCGTCTGTGGGGGGACGATGTCGGCGGCGGGCGACGGCCTCTACGAGCTTGTGGTCCGCACGTCGGATTCCCTGCTGCGGGGAACCGTGGACCTCGAGGAGAAGGTGACCGTGAGCGTGAAGGGCGACCGGATGCGTCAGGAGATGAGGGGGACGCGCGTGGTCGTGACGAGGCGCGGGAAACGGTATCAAAAACCCGGGCACCACGTCACGCTCGATCAGCTCGATCGGGGCCGTCGCTACGAGCTCGACCTCGATGCCGGGACCTACGGTGAAGAATCCTTCGCCGATCTCCGCCGGCGACACGAGGAGGAGATCGCGGCAGCGGAAAAGACGCTGGGGTTGAAGCCCGGCGACGCTCCTCCATCCGTGGCGGTCTCGGTCGAGCGTCCGGGCGAGCGCCACCAGGTACACGGGCGCGAGTGCGAGCGGGTGATCCTGAAGGCCGCGCGGGAGGTCGTGGTGGTTGCGACGCGTGGGTCGGAACCGGCCGGGCAAACCCCCTCGCGGTTCTCCATGGTCTTTGACCTTTGCGTGGCGCATGATGCGGGACTGCTGGGGGAGGTGCGATCTGTGGAGGACCGGGTCGCCGATCTCGCGGGAATGAGGGGCGACCTGCTGGAGCGGCAGTTGCGGATCTTCGGGGCTCGACGGGACTCCTTCGCGGTGTTCGAGCTTCTGCAGCACCTCCTGGAACGGGAGCAGCAGAGCCTGGGTGGCGTGCCGATTCGTTGGGAGCGGCTCTTCGTGGGCCCGAGGAGGGACCAACCTCAGGTCACCCTCTTCCGTCATCGGGGTGAAGTGACGCGGATCGAGGGGAGAACGCTCGACCCCGGGCAGTTCGAGCTCCCCGCCGGTTTGAAGCTCGAGCAGCCCAAGCTTGCCCGCTAAACACCGCTGCCCGGCCTCTGGCTCGGATGAAGGCCGCACCGCGTCCCAGAATACCGGATGAGGTTTACCAGCCGATGGCGTGACTGCCCCGCCGGGGATCGGCCCCGGCCATGAGCGTGCCGTCAGGCCCGACCACGATCCCGCACACCGCTCCCGCGCGCCACTCCCACTCTGGCCAGACCTCCACGCGATGGCCGAGGGCACCGAGCGCCTCGGCCACGTCCGACGGGATCCGCATTTCCACGTTCAGGAGGCCGGGGAACACCGGGTGGGGCCAGAAGGAATCCGGGAAGCTCCGCGAGGCCACGCGCGGGGCCTCGACGGCCTCCTGGGGCGCCATGCCGAAGTACGCGACGTTCAGGAAGACCTGGAGCATCGCCTGAAGCTGCACATCGCCTCCCGGCGTTCCAAACGGCATGAACAGGGAACCCGCTTTGAACGCCATGGCGGGCGCCGGAGTCAGGCGGGGACGCTTGCCGGGGGCGACGGCGCTCGGATGGTTCGGATCGAGCCACGACTGCGAGCCGCGCGGCGACACGACGCACCCGACCCCCGGGGCAACGGGAGAGTCGACAGAGGGGTCGCTCGGCGTGGCCGAAAACGCGTTGCCCTCGGAATCCACGACGGCGACGTAGCTCGTATCGATGGCCCGTGGAGCCTCCGACCCGAACTCGGCGGGCGGCACGTAGCCGTTCTGCACGGCGGCGAGCCCGAACGGGTCTCCGGGCGGCGCCACCACGGACGCCCGGCCTTCGTCGATCAGCCCTCGACGCGCCTCGGCATAGGCCTTGGAGAGGAGCCCGTCGGCGGGGACCTTCACGTGGTTGGGATCTCCGTAGTAGGCCTCGCGGTCCGCGAAGGCGAGCTTGATCGCCTCCGTCAGGAGGTGAAGGTACCGCGGGGAGTTGTGTCCGAGCGCGAGGAGGTCGTAAGGCTCGAGAAGGTTCAGCATCTGGAGCAGCGCGGGCCCCTGGCACCAGAAGCCGCACGTCGCGAGCTCGAACTCGCGGAAGGTCGTGCGGAGCGCGGGCGCCACCTCGACCCTGAACGGGCCCAGGTCCTCCCGGGTCAGGAGTCCTCCCTCCTGGCGGTGGAAGGCGCAGATCGCCTCGGCAATCTCGCCCGTGTAGAAGGCGTCGCGCGCCGCCCCGATGGCCTGGGCCCGGCCTCGGCTCAGGGCGCGCCGCTCCGCGGCAATCATGGTCTCGATGGTTCTGGCCAGCTCCGCCTGGACGAAGCGCTCGCCCGCGGCGCGCGGCCGGCCGCCGGGAAGGTAGAGCGCGGCCGAGGTCGGCCACCGACGGAACGCGGCTTCATTGGATTGGATGAGCCTCGCCGAGAAAACGGAGAGCGGAAAGCCCTGCGCCGCGCACTCCAGCGCGGGGGCCGCCACCTCGGCGAAACTCCGAGTGCCCCACCGAGCGAGGGCGGTGCACCAGGCGTCCGGCGCCGCCGGGACCACCGTGCGCAGGAGGCCAACGGGGATCTCTCCGCCGCAGCGCTCCCCGAAGAAGTCGACGCTCGCACGCCGCGGCCAGGGCCCGACGCCGGACACGGCATATGTCTCTCGACCTCTCGCCAGGTGGACCAGGATCGGGGCGACCCCCGCGAAGCTCACCATGTCGGGGTGGACCACGCCCAGGCAGAGCCCGGCGGCCACGCCCGCGTCAACCGCGTTGCCGCCGGCCTCGAGGAGCTTCGCGGCCGCCTGCGCCGCCAGCGGGTGACCGGCCGCCACCATCCAGCGGCGTCCCATCACCTGAGTGGAGCGGCCTGCCGAGAAGTCCGAAAGCCCGAAGCGCGACTGCGCGGCGTCGAGGGTCATGACGTTATGGAAACACAGGGGAGGGATGGGGTCAAGGAAACCCAGGCGGCTTGACGCCTCGGATCGCACGATGCTACCGTGAAACGCGTGAGCCGTCCTCCGCTGATCGGCGTCACCACCTCGATCACGGTCGGCAAGTCCCCCGAACGCGCCTACGTAAACTCCGCCTACGTGGCGGCGATCCAGGAGGCCGGCGGGGTTCCCGTGCCGATCCCCCCTCAGCTCGACGCGACCGCGCTAGCGGAGATCCTGGCCCGCTGCGACGGCTTCCTGCTGACGGGCGGCGGCGACATGGATCCCGCCGCCTTCAACGAGCCGCCGCATCCGACGCTCAGCGAGGTCGCGCCCGCGCGCGATCGGCTCGAAATCGCCCTCGTCCGGCGCGCGCTGGAATCGGGCAAGCCGCTTCTGGCGGTCTGCCGCGGCATCCAGGTGTTGAACGTCGCCCTCGGAGGGAGCCTCTTCCAGGATGTGGCCACCGACCCGGGCACGGAGATCCAGCACCAGCAGGAGAGGGAGCAAAAGCCGCGGGACGAGCCCACCCACCCGGTCAAGGTGGTCGCGGGGAGCCGCCTCGCACAGCTCCTGGGGACGACGGAGCTCCGCGTGAACAGCATGCACCATCAGGCGGTGAAGGCGCTGGGGCGTGGGCTCGTGCCCGTGGCCTTCGCCCCGGACATGATCATCGAGGGGGTAGAGCTGGAGGACCCCGAGCGCTTCGTCCTGGGCGTCCAGTGGCACCCCGAAGAGCTCGTCAGCCGTGATCAGGCCGCCGCCAGGCTCTTCAGGGCATTCGTCGAAGCCGCCGCCTCTCCGAAGCGCCCTCCCTCCTAACGGGGAACGACGACCACCTCGCGGTCCACAACACGGCCCGTGTCCAGCACTTCGGCGGACACGAGCGAGACCGACGGATGAATCACGGGGGGCCACCGCCGAGGAAAATCACCCCACGGCGGAACAGCCCCTGGACCAGGCAACGGCTACCGCGGCTTGGCCATCTTCGGCAGATCAATCTTCTCAACGAAGTCAAGCTCTGTCAGTTCGCGAATATTCTGTGGGAGGATCATCCCGCTGCAGATCCCTCTGGGGAGAAACAGGGAAACCTCCAGACCCGCCGCTTCCAGAGCGCGGCGGATGTCCTCCAAGACTCCGCGCGGAGCAAAGCGCACCATGACCGTGAGCGGTGCGGACTCCCCGCGCTCCTGGGCATCATGGAGCGCCTGCGCCGTGTCCGCCGTCAGCTTTCGATAGTTGGAATCAGCACTCATCCTGCCCAAGTTGCAATTGCCCGCTGCATGACCCTGTAAAGACTAGTACATCACGAAAAAAGCCTGTTCAAGTCTAATTTCCCCATCCCCCATCTCGGGTCCCACCCGACCGCCCCGGGCCGGCTGGCCGAGCCGTGGAGCCGGGCCCTTACGGTCCCCGGAGACAGCTTCCCCTCCTTCTCCAGCAGAAGCGCGATCACCCCGGCCACGTGTGGGCAGGACATACTGGTCCCCGCCATAACCTGGTACTTTCCCGTCGGGTCGATGGCGGTACTGGGGATACTCCCGTGGAGGACATCAGGCAAGGCCGCCATGACATAAAAGCCTGGTGCTGAGAGGTCGGGACGCTGGCGCCCATCCCGGGTGGGGCCGACGCTGCTGAAATAGGCAATGTCACCCAGATTGATCGCTCTAGCCACCTGGTGAGTACCGTCCACAGCATCCCATTCCTTCTTCGTGCAATGGGCGGCTACGGCAATCACATCGTCGGCCGTAGCAGGCTCGCCGACCGTGGAGCCGCTAGAAAAGTTGGTGAAACCGCCATTATCGGCGTCAGTGACCCACGCGTGGACTGCGGCAGGTGCTTTCCCAGCGGTGAAAATCAAGCTCCACCCCTTCCCGTCCTCCCCCGGGGAAAACCCTCGAGGAAACGTGATGACGAGCGAATAGTTGATATCCCCACCGACCGTCAGATCCCGGGTGAATCGGATCTTCGCGTTACCCGAGATCTGTTCGAAGTCTCCAACCGGGCGGGGAAGAAGGAGATCTCCGTAAGGGGTCCTCAGGGCCGTGGTCGCGTCCTCGGTCGCAGCGTGGTATGCCTCGATGTGGACCGTGCCCACGACTACACCAAACGGAGTCACGACCGGGCTAATGCTGAAGTCAGCCACCCAACGCTCCCCTAGTTGGAGTTCTTTCCCGGCGTGGATAGGATCGCTCCCTTCATTGCCCGCCGAAACCACAATGATCTTCCCGTCGCCCGCCTGACCAGCAATCAGCACGTCGAAGTCGCCGGTGCCGTTATGAGGTCCGTCGTGGCTTCCAAGGCTCAGATTAACGACTGCCGGACGGTCACCAGCTTTCCTGAAGATCCAGTCGACGCCGGCTGCAATGGCGTCTTGCCGGAAGGTCGTGCGGACGACGGCGAGGTCCGCCCGCGGGGCGACCCCCTGGTATCGTCCACCGGAGGCCTGGCCGTTCCCCGCCGCGATCGACGCCACGTGCGTCCCGTGGCCACGGCTCCGCGCGTCGCCGTCCAAGGAGGTCACTGCCGGACCCCCCGCAAGGGCCCTGTCAATTTCGGTCCGATCGAACGTGACACCCAACATGCGTTCCTTGTCAAAACGCTCCGTGCCACGGCGCCCCAGAGTGTAGGAGAAGGCGGCAGCTGGACGAGAGATGGCTATCTCGTCCAACAGCTCCTGGAGCATCGGATGAATCCTAGCAAAGCCGGTCGTCATGCCAGACCCCCTTGTTGCGCTGGGACGTACCGGGCTGGGCCCTCCCGAATCCAGACCCGCTGCTGTTCAACGGCCCTGACGCACCACGCTGACCGGCTGCCAGAATCGCACGAGGGGCGGCGCAAGAGCGAAGAAGCGAAAGGCTGGCCGGCAGGATGGGCCGCTACCCTCGCACGAAGATCTTTCGCACCTGCTCGAACTTGGCGCTCCGGTCCAGGCCCAGCCCCCACAGAATCGCCAGGACGTAATCAGACCACGTGCCGAAGTAGTCCGGGCGCGCCAGGAACTGAATGGCCATCCCGGATGCCACTCCGACCGCAATCGAGCCCGCCGACAGCAGGACCTCCTGACGCCAGCGTGTCAGCTTGACTCCCGCGCTCCGGTCGCCGCTGATCTTGACGCGCGCCTCGAACCGAGCTCCTGCCGGCCCATGAACGACCGCCGTATAGGTACCGGGATAGGCATACGCGTGCATTTGCTGCAAGCCCGCGAGCCCGTGCACCGTGCGCTCCGACGTATCCCCGAACTGCCAGCTGAACCGCGCAGCCGCATCCCACGCAGGAGCAGGATCGAGAATTCGAAACCTGATCGGAGCGTTTGCCCGGCGCGAATTTTCGGGAGTCGCGATCTCGAGACTCGGCTGGGGGCCCGGGGCCGCCACTGCCATGGGCACTGCCGGTGCGGGAGCGGCGACTGGAACGGCTGCCGCCGCCGCTTGATCGTATCGGCGCTCCACCTCGGTCCTAATTGTCCTGGCACGAGCGATTTCGTTCTCCTCCAGCGCCTCGACCGCCTGGTCCAGCTGATTGAGCAGCAAGCGACGGGTTGCCGGGTCGGGAAGCGAGGCAACGCGACGCCGCAGGCCCGTCAATGCCAGCTCTTCCTCTGCTCGCTCACGCTGTCTGCCGAGCGCGCTCCAGGCCAAGGACAGAAACACCCCGCACGCGACTGCAGCGGCAAGGTACTGCAAGGAATCCGTCACAATGACGGTGGTCTTGACCGCTTGGGAGTCTTTGAATGCCGCGCTCTGCACCAGGAGCGTGCCCTCGTATTTCCCGACATACGGGAGACCGTCGACCGCCAGCTCCAGCTCCACGGGGCGTCCAGCAGGAATATCCGCCCTGCCGCTTTGGCCCGGAAACGTCGCTGTAACCCTACCTTGCGTAAGCCCGTCTGTGATGCTCGAGAGACGCGCCGGAGCCACATCCACGCCCGCCGCGGATGCCCCAGAGGTCCAGAGCTCCGCGCGGAAGGACTTCTCCCAGTAGGGTGCTCCGGGCCACGGCCAGGAGCGCACCACAAGGAGCACCGCCGGTTCGGGGACCAGCTTCGGCTTTGCCTCCGGACGCGTCACCGTGAACTCCAACACCAGGCGCGGGACGAAATGGCGCCCAACCGTCTCCTCCACGACGAGCCGCCCGTTGTAGCTTCCGGGCCGGGACAGGACGGCGGGGTCGAAGTGAGCTGCGACCGGTATCACCGTTCTCGGTTGCAACGTCCGGGTCGCCGGCGGCAGTTCGAATCGAACGCCACCACTTGACAGCTGCGCAGCCTCGTGCCGGAGCTGTGTGACCCGGATACGGGGCGAAGTCACCGGAGCGTCCTTGACGGTGAGAAAGAAAGCTTCCGGGACGGATGGTGCGCCCTCGGGAGAGGCGAAGACGAACTTCACCTCGGCCTGATCACGCTCAAACCGAAGCACCTGGGGCGAGTGGGCGACCGCGGCGGTGCACGGGATGAGGATACTGAGGCTCACGAGGATTCCCGACCAGTGCATCGGCGCTCTTCTAAAACTCCGGCCAGTCAGCATACGACTTCCCGCCCAGTAAGTCGGTACGGCGCTAGCGTCTGAGCGAGCGGAAGACCTCGACGAGCCCGTCGATCTCCACCTGGTTCTCCCCTCCTCTGCCCGCGTGGAGGAGGGTTTTCCCGGCGTCGATCAGACCATCGACGTCTGATTCCAGCAGAGACAGGCGGGTGCCGATGGCGCTCAACCTCGCCCGTCGCTTGGGGTCGGAGAGGTCGTCGAACTTCACCTCGATGAAGAACAACCTGGTGTCCCGGCCGGTATCCTTGATGAACTTCACCTTCTCCCGCCGCGAGGCTGCAAGGTCTCCCAACGTTGCCTGACCGGCGTCCTCCAGGTAGAGGTCGAAGGCCCGCATGACGACATCGAAGACGGTCGGACTCCGCGCTCCTTTCCCCAAGTTCACGGGGGCGGCGGGGGTCGCGTTGACCGAGATCACGGCCACGGCCTTGAGCTTTCGCTGGTTGATCCGCTGACCGATCGCGCCATCCCCCTCAAACAAGTCGAGGAAGGCGTCCAGCCCCAGATTGTCCGTGATCCCGCCGTCGGACAGATGCACGTACCCGGTCTTGACCCGATCGAGATACCGGAGGCGACGCTCCGCCCTCGCGTAGCGGACGGGATTGACGAGGCGCGTCCCCTCACTGAGGGACTGCCGGTCCCGCTGGGTCAGACACTCTATGGCCTCGGGACCGAAGTTTTGCAGCGTAATGGAGGCGAACGCCCCCGGGAGGGCCGAGGAGGCCGCCACGGCGTTCCCCAACGGGTACTGGGCGAGGTCGGACTCGAGACAGCGAAACGTCTCCGGCGAGAACTCAAAGCGCACGCCCGTCACGAGGTCCGTGGCATTCAGGATGAGCCGCGGACGCGCG
>JACQWA010000405.1 GCA_016209425.1 Candidatus Rokuibacteriota bacterium | reverse complement strand
TGCACGCGGTGAGGCGATCCTGGGGGTGCACGTGGGGCCTCTCGCCGGTGAGCCCATCCTGCGGAACGCCGTGGCCGCCGGGCTCGACAGGGCCGTCCGAGTCGAGCTGCCGGCGGGGGAGACGCAGGAGGCCCCGCAGGTGGCAGAGGCGCTGGCCCAGTTCCTGCTCGATCCGGCGCCGGACTGGGTTCTCTGTGGGCAGGCGACCCTCGACTGGGGGAGCGGACTCGTGGGCCCCGCAATCTCCGAGTTCCTCGGTTGGCCGTACGTGGATCACATCCTGGAGATTGCCCGGGATGGTCCGGGCCAGGCCAGCTGCCTCCGGTACGTCGGGCGAGGCGTGCGGGAGGAAGTGCGGGTGCGAGCGCCAGCGGTGCTCGCCGTCAGCCCGCTCGCCTTTCGCCCCGTATCGCCCCCGATGCGCCGGCGGCTCCTCGCCAAGCGCATGAGCATTCCGGTCCGCCGGGTGTTGGCGCCGGCAGAGCTGCCTCGCCCGTCCCGCCGCGAAGTGACGCGCCCGCGCCCCCGGCCCAAGGACATGTTGCCGACCGACTTCGGCGGGCTGTCGGGCCAGGCGCGCCTGGCGATGATCCTTCAGTGGGGAGAGCCATCGGAGAGGCGTTCCCGGCGCATGCTGGAAAACGACCCCGACGCGGTGGCGCGGCAAATCCTGGATTTTATCGAGGAGATGGGCGCATGGAAACCGGGGGCGCGCTGATGCCCGACCTGCCTCTCAACTCTCTGGCCCGCTTCCTGGCCTCCATGGACGAGACGGTCATCCCGCCCGAGGTCCAGAGCCAGGCGGCCCTGGTAGTTCTGGACACCTTCGGGGTGATCCTGGGGGGAAGCCGGGAATCGGAGGTCGATCGACTCGTCCGGCGAGTCCGGGATATCGCTCCGGATGAGAAGGCCACCCTTTTCGCCCGTGGCTTCCCGAAAACGGGGGCCGTCTGGGCGTCCTTTATTAACGGAACTGCCGGGACGTTCCTGGAGCTGGATGAAGGCCACCGGCCCACGGGGCATCCCGGCATTCACGTGGTTCCCGCCGCCTTCGCGCTGGGCGAGACCCTCGCGGTATCGGGGAAGCGGTTTCTCTCCGCCGTCATCCTCGGCTACGACGTCGCGGCCCGCCTCAGCGCGGCGTGCCGTCTCCGGCGGGGGATCCACCCCCATGGGACCCTCGGGACCGTCGGGGCGGCGACCGCGTGCGGAAAGCTCTTGGGGTTCAAGAAGAAGGAGTTCGGCGAGGTGCTGAGCCTCTCCGCCTCGCTGGCCCTGGCGAGTCCCACGCGGGCCTGCATCGAAGGGGCGACGGTCCGGAACAGCTATGCGGGGGTCGGCGCCCAGCTCGGGATCCAGGCGGCGCTCCTCGTGGACAGCGGCTTCACCGGCCTCGGCGGAGGACTGGCGGAGACCTTCGGCGCCCTCATCGGATCGGACTTCGACCCGGCCCCACTGGCGGATGCCCTGGGAGCGCCGTACGCGATCACCCAGAACTATTTCAAGTTCCACGCCTGCTGCGCCTATAACCATCCGGCCCTGGACGCCGTCGGATCGATCCAGGCCCGCCGGCCGATCGATCCCGAGGCAGTGGACCGGATCGAGATCCGGACCATTGCTCCCTTCGCGGGGATCGATCAGAAGCACCCCACCAACCAGCTCGCCGCCAAATTCTCCATCCCCTATGCGGTGGCGGCGGCGCTCCTCTACCGGACCACGGGGGCCGAAGCCTTCCGCGACTCCGCCGTCCGGAATCCTCGTGTCCGGCACCTCGCCGACCGCGTCACGGTGACGGCGGATGCGAGCCTCACCGCCCGCTGGCCGCGCGAGTCACCCACCGAGGTCTCAATCCACCTGAGGGGCGGCGAGCAGGTCTCGGGCATCTGTACGAACCCGAGGGGGTACTACGAAAATCCCTGCTCGCGTGGGGAGATCGAGCGGAAATTCCTGGGCCTCGCGGAGGAAGTCCTCGCTGCCGCTCAAGCCGTCGAGGCCTGCGCCACGATCCTCTCACTGGGCGAGGCCGGTGACCTGAACGCCGTGACCCGGCGGCTCCGGGCCTTGAGCGCGCGCTAGGAGCTCCCAGCATGACGTGTAAGGCGCCCCGTTCGAGCGCGGGCTTCGCCCGCGCAACCGAGGGGGGAGGAGTTCGGAAGGGGGGCGGAGCCCCCCTCCGAGGGCGCTAGCCATGCATGCGGTCAGGTTCCATGAGCTCGGCGGGGAAGATCGGCTCCGCTATGAGGCCGTGGCCGATCCCCTTCCTGGTCCGGGGGAGGCGGTCGTGCGGGTGCGAGCGTGCGGAGTCAACCACCTGGATCTGGACTTGAGGAGCGGGACCTCGCGGTTCCCTGTGGCGCTCCCTCACATCCTCGGGATGGAGTTTTCAGGGGAAGTCGTCGCGGTGGGGACCGGCGTGACGACGGCAAAGGTCGGCGACCGGGTGATGGCCAGCGCCATCCCCTGTGAGACCTGCCGTTACTGCCGCACCGGCCGGGACAATCTCTGCCCGGAGGCCCGCCACTACGGCGTTCTGACTCCCGGGGCCTACGCCGGGTACGTGAAGGGTCCGGCCCGGAGCCTCCTGCCGGTGCCTTCGGGGCTGGGTTTTGAGGGCGCCGCTGCCATTCAGATCGCCTTCGGGACCGCCTGGCACATGTTGATCGTCAAGGGAGGTCTGTCCCCCTTTTCCGCCGGCAGCACCAGATCATCGGCTCCCGTCGCGGGACTCGCCAGGAGGTGGAAACGGTGGCGGACCTCGCCGCGCGGGGTGTGCTCGCTCCGGTGATCCACGGCGTCTATCCGCTGCGGGAAGCCGCGCAGGTCCACCGTCTCGTGGCCGAGCGGCGGCAGTTCGGCAAACTGATCCTCGTCCCCGAAGAGGAGTGAGTGCCATGACAGCCTTTCCGCACCTCATGTCGCCCATCACCATCGGATCCCTCACCGTGAGAAATCGCATCGTGAGCTCGGCCCATCTCACCGAGCTCTCACAGGAGGACCGCCCCACCCAGCGGATGATCGACTACCACGCGGCACGCGCCGCGGGGGGAGTCGGCCTCATCATCACCGAGTCCATGTCGGTCCACCCCACCTCCCGCCAGGAGCACAACGTCGTGAGCCTCTGGGACGAGGGGATCGCCCCGTGGATCCGGCAGCTCACGGAAGTGGTCCATCGCCACGGGGCGCGGATCTTCTGCCAGCTCCACCACGCCGGCCGCCAGCAGGAAGCCCACTACACCCAGTTGGCCCCCTGGGCTCCGTCCCCCCTCATGTGCCCCATGCATCGGGAAGTCCCCCACGCGATGACCAAGGCGGAGATCGCCGAGGTGGTCGAGGCCTTCGCCGCGTGCGCCGGGCGTGTCGTCAGGGCCGGGTACGACGGGGTCGAGGTGCACTTCGCCCACGGCTACCTGATCCAGCAGTTCCTCTCGCCATGGAGCAACAAGCGGACGGATGAGTACGGGGGCTCCTTTGAAAACCGTCTGCGGTTTGGCCGGGAGATCCTCCGGGCGATCCGCGCGCGCGTCCCGGAGGCGGTCGTGGGCATCCGGATCAACGGCGACGAGTTTGTCGATGGAGGATTGAGCCAGCGGGAGCTTCAAGAGATGGCCGTGGTGCTGGCCCGGGAGCAGATCGACTACATCGGGCTGAGCGCGGGCATTCATTACATGCCCCACGTGACCATTCCCCCCATGTCGGCTCCGCTCGGCCTCTTCGTCTACTTCGCCGCCGAGCTGAGGGAGCGCGTCGCGATTCCGGTCATCGCCTCCCACCGGATCAAGGACGTCTACCAGGCCGAAGAGATCCTCGCGTCGGGGCAAGCCGACCTGGTCGCCATGACGCGGGCCCAGATCGCCGATCCCGAGCTGGCGCAGAAGGTCCGTGAGGGCCGGCCGGAGGACATCCGCCCCTGCCTGGGCTGCATGGAGGGGTGCATCGGGCGCGTGCGTCTCGGGTGGCCCATCTCCTGCGTCGTGAACGCCCAGGTGGGCCGGGAGGCGGAGCTGGCCATCGCCCCCGCCAAGACGCGCAGGAAGGCGGCGGTGGTGGGCGGTGGGCCGGCAGGGATGGAGGCCGCGCGGGTCCTCAGGCTGCGCGGGCACGAGGTGGACCTCTACGAGGAGGAGCCCGAGCTGGGGGGGCAGCTTCGCTACGCGGCCCGGCTTCCTTTGCGGGAAGAGTTCTTCGAGCTGCCGCGCTGGCAGGCCCGCCAGCTGGAGAAGCTCGGCGTCAGGATCTTTCTCAAGAGCCGGTTTACGCCGGCGCTGGTGGCTGAGCACGGATACGAGGCGGTGATCGTGGCCACAGGGGCGGTGTACGGGTCGCCGACGACGGTCTACTCCGACCAGGTTCCTCACCTGAACGTGATCGAGGGGGTCGAGCTCGCGGGGGTGGAGGGAAAGTCGGCGCTCATCGTGGAGCGGGACTGGCACAACAAAGGACTGCACCTGGCGGAGAAATACGCCAGGGAGGGCGCCACCCGGGTGGTCATTCTCACCGAGGAGGTGGACACGGCCGCGGATCTGGATTCGGCGAACAAGTTCTCGACCTTCCAGCGTCTCCGTTCCCTCCGGGTCCGGTGGCTCTCGCACGGGCGCGTGAGCAGGTTCGTGGGACGCGACGCCTACCTGGACCACGAGGGGATGGAGGTCGTGATCCCGGACGTGGACGTCGTGGTGGTGGTCGAGAAGCCGGTGGCCGAAGACAGCCTGGCCCGCGAGCTGGCGGAGCGTCACCCCGGGCTCGAGGTGCGGGTCGTCGGCGGCGCCTACTCGCCGCGGCGGGCGCTGGATGCGGTGCACGACGGCTTCCGGGCGGCGCTCTGCGTGTAAAGGAGAACGGTATGAAGGTCGAGCTGCTGTTGAAAAACGGTCAACTGGTGCTTCCCTCCGAGGGGTTGGTGAGAGCCGATCTGGCCGTCGAGGGGGGGAAGATCGTCGCCCTCCTCGCCTCCTCCGACGGGGTGCAGGCGCGCGAGGTGATCGACGTCTCAGGCAAGTACGTCTTCCCCGGGGTCATCGATCCCCATACGCACGTGGGGCTGGGGAATGGCCTCCCGGAGTACGCCACGGAGAGCCACGCCGCCGCCATCGGGGGGACCACGTGCTACTTCAGCTTCCTGATGAACTCGGCCCCCTATGCGGACACGTTTCACGAACACCGACAGGCGGCCGAAAAGCTTTCCTACGTGGACTTCGGCCTGCACATGACGGCCATGAGCGACGTCCACCTCCAGGAGCTCCCGAAGTACGTGGAGGAGCTCGGCGTCACGACGCACAAGTTCTTCATGAGCTTCAAGGGAGACGAGGGGGCGTACCTCGGGGTGACGGGGTCGGACGATGGATTCATGTTCGACCTCTTCTCGGCCGTCGCCCGCTTCGACAAAGGGTTGGTGCCCATCCACACCGAGAATATCGAGGTCGTCTGGCGGCTGCGCAAGCGGCTCCAGGAGTCCGGCCGGAACGACCTGCGCGCCTGGAACGACTCCCGCCCGCCCTTCACCGAGTCGGAGGCCATTTACCGGGCCGTCTACTATGCGAACCTCACCCGCTGTCCCATCTACGTCGTTCACCTGAGCTCGGCGGAGGGCCTCCGCGAGGTCTGCCAGGACAAGGAGCGTTTTCCCGAGGCGACCGTCTATGTGGAGACCTGCCCCCACTACCTCACCCACCACTACGAGATGCCCGTGGGAAACCTGGCCAAGGTGAACCCGCCGGTCCGCTCCCCCCAGGACGTGGAGGCCATCTGGCAGGCGCTCCTCAACGGCGCCATCGACGTGGTGGGCTCGGATCACGTGAGCCGGAGGCGTGAGAAAAAGCAGGGAACGATCTGGCAGGCGAGCGCCGGAATGCCCGGGATGCCCCTGGTCCTGCCGGTCCTGCTGAGCGAAGGGTACCACAAGCGAGGCCTGCCCCTGGCGCGAATCGCCGAGCTGACCTCCGCCAACCCGGCTCGAATCTTCGGATGTGCGCCGCGGAAAGGCAGCCTGGCTGTCGGCGCCGACGCCGACATCGCCGTCGTTGATCTGGAGCTGGCCAAGACGGTCTCCGCGGAGATGCTCGGGACCTATGCCGACTGGAGCCTCTACGAGGGATGGCCCCTGCGCGGCTGGCCGGTCCTCACCCTGGTCAGGGGGCAGGTGGTCATGCGCGACGGCAAGGTCGTGGGCAAGCAGGGACACGCCCAGTACGTCGCCCGATAAGGGAGTGATCGCCATGGCGCCGGCATTCCAGCATCTCTTCACACCGGTCAGGATCGGCTCCCTCACCGTTCGGAACCGGATCGTCAGCACCGCCCACGGCGTCCGCCTGGGGCGTGACAACGTCCCCAGCGAGCGGGACGTGGCCTACTACCGGGAGAAGGCCAAAGGGGGGATCGGCCTCGTCGTGATGGAGGCGATCCGGGTCCACCCGACCACGGTCCCCAACTCCGCCGCCATCTACGGGGCTGACGCGCGCGTCGTGCCGGGCCTCGAGGCCGTGGCCCAGGCCGTTCACGCTCACGGGGCGAGGATCTTCGGGCAGATCTGCCACCAGGGTCGGCAGGTGGGAGCCGCCTACACGCGCCTGCCGCTCTGGGCCCCCTCGCCGCTTCCGTGCTTCGTGAACCACGAGACCCCCCACGAGATGGAACCGGAAGAGATCCGGGAGGTGATCGCGGGCCACGCGGCTACGGCCCGGAACGTCGTGGCGGCGGGCCTCGACGGGGTGGAGATCCACGCCGCCCACGGCTATCTCATCCAGCAGTTCCTGTCCCCCTTCAGTAACCGGCGGACGGATGCGTACGGCGGGAGTCTTGACCATCGCCTGCGCTTGGCCCTGGAGGTCATCGACGCCGTGCGCGGAGCCGTGGGGACCGGCGTGGTCGTCGGGATGCGCCTCAGCGGCGACGAGTTCACCGACGGGGGCCTGGGGCTCGAGGAGATGAAGGTCATCGCCCAGCGCCTGGCCGCCACGGGAAAGCTGGACTACCTCTCCGTCAGCCAGTCCAATTACTACGGGACGAGCTTCTCCACCATGGTCCCGGATATGTCGTTCCCGCTGGCCCCCTTTGCCTACCTGGCCGCGGGGATCAGGGAAGTCGTCCCGAATCTCCCGATCATCACCGTGACCCGAATCAACGACCCGGTCCTGGCCGAGCGGCTCCTGGCCGAAGGGGTCGGCGACCTGGTGGGGATGACGCGGGCCAACATCGCCGATCCCGAGCTTCCCAACAAGGCGCGGGAGGGGCGCCTCGAGGAGATCCGTCCGTGCATCGCCTGCAACACCTGCTGGCAGACGGTGATCAGCGGGAACCCGATCACGTGTCTCATCAATCCCACGGCCGGGCGGGAGGGCGAATGGGGGATCGGAACGCTCCGGCGGGCGGAGCCTCCCAAGCGGGTGGTGATCGTCGGCGGGGGTCCGGCGGGACTGGAGGCCGCCCGCGTCCTGGCCCTTCGCGGGCATCGAGTGGTCCTCTTCGAAAAGGAGCCTGAGCTGGGCGGGCAGGTGCGGATTGCCGAGCGCGCCCCTCACCGCCAGGAGTTTGGGGGGATCGCCCGCTGGTTGAGCCGAGAGGTGCGGCGCCTGGACGTGGACCTCCGCCTGGGGCGGGCGGCCACGCCGGAGCTGGTTCTCGCCGAGTCCCCCGACGCCGTGGTGGTGGCCACGGGCTCCGTCCCGGGGACGGGAGAGATCCAGGCCGTGGACGGTGCCCGCCTCGTGACCGGCTGGGACGTCCTGCTGGGGCGGGCGGCCCTCCGGGGCCATGTTATGGTGGTGGACGCCGAATACCAGCACCAGGCGCCCAGCATCGCGGAGTTCCTGGTGGACGAGGGGTGCGAGGTGGAGATCGTCACCGAGAAGCTCTATGTGGGTCTCGAGGTTCCGGCCGTTTCCCTTCCGGCCCTCTACGCCCGCCTCGGCGCCAAGGGAATTGCCTTCACTCCCAAGACGGGCATCAGAGCGATCCGGGGGAAAACGGCGTTCCTCTACGATGTCTTCACGCGGAAGGAGCGCGAGCGCGACGGGGTGGACGCGGTGGTGGTGGCGGGGGGCCACGTGGCGGTGCCGGAGCTCTCCCGGGCCTTGAAGGGCCGCGTGCCCGAACTCTACCCGGTCGGAGACTGCGTGGCTCCCCGCCGGGCGCTTCACGCGATCCGCGACGGGCACGACGTGGGCCGCAGGATCTAGGGGGGAGCCATGGCACTCCGGACGACAACGCGGCTGAGGCATCTCCTGAAGCGCCAGGGCGCCGTGGTGGCGCCGGGCGTCTACGACTGCGTGTCGGCCAAGCTGGCGGAGCGGGCGGGCTACGAGATGGCCCTGCTCACGGGAGCGGGCGTGGCCGCGAGCCTCCTCGGCGTCCCCGACGTGGGTCTGTTGACCCTCTCCGAGCTGACGGTTCAGGCGCGGAACATCTGCCGGGCCACCAACCTCCCGGTCCTCGCGGATGCCGACACCGGCTACGGCAACGCCATCAACGTCATGCGGACGGTCCGCGAGCTCGAAGAGGCCGGCGTGGCGGGCCTGTTCATCGAGGACCAGGTGACCCCCAAGCGCTGCGGCCACTTCGAGGGGAAGGAGCTGATCAGCCTCGAGGAGATGGCGGGAAAGATCCGGGCCGCGCGCGAAGCCCGGCGGGATCCCGACCTGATCCTGATGGCGCGCACCGACGCGCGCGAGGTCCTCGGCCTGGAGGAAGCCATCCGCCGGGCCCGCGCATATGTGGCGGCCGGCGCCGACATGATCTTCATCGAGGCGCCCCACACGGCGGAGGAGCTCCGCCAGATCGCTCGGGCCGTGGACGTCCCGCAGCTCGCGAACCTGGTCGAGGGGGGAAAGACGCCGCTCGTGAGCGTCGGGGAGCTCGGGGCCATGGGGTTCAAGGTGGTGAGCTTCTCGGGCTCGCTCCAGCGCGCGGCCATCTGGGCCATGACCGACTTCCTCGACGTCTTGAAGAAGGAGCAGTCGGTCGCCTCCCTCTATCCGGGCCGTGTCGTCAGCCTCGGGGAGCGGAGCGACTTGCTGGGCCTTCCCGCCTTTTACGAGTTGGAGCGGCGGTTCCTTCCGGGGAAAGCCCCATGAACGAATCCGCACTTGTTCGAGCGCTGGCTACGCCAGCGCAATCCCCGGGGGGAGGCATCGGAAGGGGGGCGGAGCCCCCCTCCGAGGTGTGGGTGATCGCCGAGACGGCGAGGGGCGAGCTCCACGAGGGGAGCCTCGAGGCGGCGTGCGAGGCGCGCGGGGTGGCCCAGGCGCTCAGGGCCCGCCTCGCCGCCGTCCTTCTCGGGGTGAATGGAAGCACGTCAGTGGCCGGCCTCGCGGCCCACGGGGTCGACCGGATCTACTGGCTGGAGGATCCGGCGTTGGCCGGGTACCATCCCGAGGTGTTTGCGGCCGCTCTCGTTCCGCTCATCGTGACGCATCGCCCCTCGGCGATCTTCCTTGCCGATACCCCCAACGGGCAGGATCTCGCGGCACGGCTGGCCGCTCGCCTCAAGGCTCGGCTCGTCAGCCGCTGTAGCCGCGTCCAGGTGAAATCGGACGGTCTCCTGGAAATGGAGCGACCGGTCTACGGCGGCCGCTTCGGTCAGACCCTCGTGGCTCCTTCCGGGACCTTGATTTTGGTCACGCTGCTGCGCGGGGCGATCGGGCTGGACCGCCCGGATCCCTCGCGGCAGGCGGAACTGATTCACCTCACACCCGTGCTGGAGGGTCTGGCGTCCCACCTCCGAGTCCTCGGCGAGCACCGGATGGACCCCCAGGCCATCCCTCTCAGCGAGGCCGAGGTGATCGTGGCCGGAGGAAAGGGCGTCGGCAGCCGGGAGCGGTGGCAGATGATCGAAGCGCTGGCCGGCGCGCTCGGCGGGGCGGTGGCGGGCTCCCGGATGGCCGTGGACGCGGGCTGGATCGCCCGGGAACGAATGGTCGGGCAGACCGGAGTGGCGGTCAAGCCGAGGGTGTATGTGGCCGCGGGGATCTCCGGGGCCTCCCAGCACCTCGCGGGGATGAAGGAGTCGAAGACCATCATCGCGATCAACCAGGATCGCCGGGCTCCCATCTTCACGGTGGCGAATCTGGGAGTCGTGGGGGACCTGGGCCGGATCCTTCCGCCGCTGGTCGAGAGGCTCCGCGAGTTCGCGCGGCCCGAGGGGGCCTGATGGGGCCGACGCGCGAGATCCTGTGGAACGTCCCGGGGCCCGTCCGGCTCGGAATGTACCTCGGACTCTTCCTGTGTCTCGGGGTGACGGTCGGGACGCTGGCCTGGCGGCTTCGGCGAATCCTCCTCGGGCGCCCCGACGGACCCGTCGGCGGAATCGGCCAGCGCGTGCGGGAGCTCCTCGTGGAGGTCCTCGGGCGGGGCCGGATCTGGCGGGATCCCTTCGCCGGGGCCATGCACGGCGCCATGTTCTGGGGATTTCTCGTTCTCTTCGCGGCCACCATCGCGGATGCCCTCGAGCACCAAGCCTCGGTCCGGTTCCTCCACGGCTGGGTGTACAGGACCTTCAAGCTGGTGGTGGATCTGGGCGGGGGCCTGTTCATGGTGGGGCTGCTCCTCGCCCTCTGGCAGAGGATCAGTCATCGGCGGCGCCACGTCCCGAGAGAGGTCACTGAGGTCGTTCTCCTGGTGTTCCTCCTCGCGGTGGCCGGCACCGGCTTTCTCCTGGAGGGGGCACGCATCGCTGCCACCTCCGCCTGGGAGGAGTGGTGGCCCCTCATCGGCTGGAGCCTGGCGCACCTCTTCGAGCGGGTGTCCGGGGACTCCCTTCCCGGGATGCATCTGGCGCTCTGGCTCATTCATGTGATCGCTGTCGGTGCCTTCTTCCTCTTGATCCCCTGGACCACCCTCTCGCACCTCCTGTTTTCTCCCCTCAACGTCCTGCTGAGGCCCGAGGGCCCCCCGGGGCTGCCCGTCACCCCGGACCTGTCAGGCCTGGAACGCCCCGGAGCCCGCGAGGTCGGCGAGCTCACCTGGAGCGAGCTTCTAAGCCTCGAGGCCTGCACGCGCTGCGGGCGGTGCGTGGCCGTTTGTCCGGCGACGGCAGCGGGAGCTCCCCTCTCCCCGATGAGCGTGGTCCAGACGCTCAAGAGGCGGGCAGTCTGGGTCACGCCCGAGGAATTCTGGGCGTGCACGTCGTGCGGCGCTTGCGCCTGGGAGTGCCCCGTCTCCGTTGACCCGCTCCGGCTCGTGGTGGAGCTGCGGCGGGGGGCGGTCGAAGGCGGCCAGGTGGCGCCCCACGTGGCGCGGGCTCTTGAGGCCTTGTACGCTCACGGAAACCCCGGCGGCCTTCCGAGGAGTCAGCGGGCCGACTGGTGCCGGGACCTCGGGGTGAGACTGCTTCGAGAGGGGGAGCCGGCAGACATCCTCTACTGGGTCGGCTGCGCCGGCGCCTACGATCCTGCCGGACAATCCGTTGCGCGGGCCGTCGTGAGCCTTCTCCAGAGGGCGGGGGTGTCGTTTGCGCTCCTGGGTGTTCGCGAGCGGTGCACCGGCGAACCCGCGCGCCGCCTGGGCGAGGAGGGGTGCTTCCAGCATCTGGCTCGCCTGAACATCGCCACGCTGAAGGGGCACGCGCCGAAGCTGGTTCTGACCCACTGTCCACACTGTTTTCAGGTTCTCCGCAGGGAATATTCGTCCCTGGGCGGAACGTTTGCCGTGGTCCACCACACCGAGTTCCTGGCCCGGCTGCTTCAGGACGGGCGACTTCGGTCGAGCCGCTCCGGGGTGGACCTCCTGACCTTCCACGACCCCTGCCAGCTGGCCCGGGGGAACGGCGTCGTCGAGGCGCCCCGCCAGCTTCTGGCGGCGGTTCCTGGGGCCGAGCTCCGGGAAATGCCCCGGGCCAAGGAGCGCGCCCTCTGCTGCGGAGGCGGGGGCGGCCAGATGTGGCTCGGGATGGCGTCAAGTGAGCGCATCTCGCTCCTGCGTCTGGACGAGGCGATCGCGACCAACGCGCGGACCGTGGCCACGGCCTGCCCGTACTGTCGGGTCATGCTGGAGAGCGCGGCGGAAGCCCGGGGGGCGCAGGGGTCGGTGGCGGTGAAGGACGTGGCCGAACTCCTGGTGGAGGCCGTGTCGTGAGGATCGCGGTCTGCCTGAAACAGGTGCCTGATGCGGCCTCGACCCTCGTCATCGATCACGCCACGATGCGCGTGGTGCAGGCCGAGCCTGAGCCGGTCTACGCGCTGAACCCCCCGGACCGGAGCGCGCTGGAGGTGGCCCTCCGGCTCGTCGGCCGGCACGGAGGGACGGTCACCGCCGTGACCCTGGGACCGTCGGAGTCCGAGGCGGTACTCATCCAGGCCCTGGCCCGTGGCGCAGACGGCGCGGTCCACCTTGTTGGCCGGGAGGAACCGGACGCCCCGGCCAAGGCGGCCCTCCTGAGTCAGGTTCTTCGCGACCTGGCTCCCGACCTGATCCTCCTGGGGGACCGGAGCCAGGACGCTGGAGATGGTCAGGTCTCGGCCTGGTTGGCCGAAGCCCTCGCCCTCCCGCTGGTTGCCGGATGCGTGGGGGTGAAGGTGGAGGGGAGCGTCGTCGTGGCGGAGCGGAACCTGGGACGGGGCTATCGTCAAGTGGTGACCTGCCCGCTCCCCGCGGTCGTGGCGGTGGAGACAGGGGCGGCGGATCCGTGCTACGTTTCAGTTTACGCCCGGAGCCGGGTCTCGGCGGGAAGGGTCCGCCGTGTGGCGGCGGACCTCCGTGGTCTCGGGGAGGATGATGCCACGGCGGTGCGGGTCCTGGGGGTAGGTCCCCGCCGCATCCGTCCCAAGCGTCTGCCCGCTCCGGACCCTCGCCTTGCGGCCGCGGATCGACTTCAGCTGGCGCTCCAGGGTGGGGTCAGCGAGCGAAAGGGACGGCTCGTGTCGGGGACAGACTCAGATGTCGTGAAGGAGATCGTCGCTTTTCTCCAGGAGGAAGGGATTCTCACAACCTAAGAGGAGGGAACGTGGCATGAACAGCATGGCGCGACGGACAGTCGGTTGGTTGGCGCTCCTGGCGGTGCTGCTCGCCGGGCCCGTGGGCTCGGCGGCGGCCGGCGAGTTCAAGTTCGCTCTGATCCTCCCCCTGACCGGGGGCAGTGCGGCGTACGGGAGGGATCAGACGGTGGGGGCCGAGTTCGGCGTTGAGGACGTCAACGCCAGGGGCGGAATCCTGGGAGACAAGCTGGTGATGATCAAGGAGGATTCGGCGGCAGACCCCAAGCGCGGGATCACGGCCTTCAACAAGGTCGTGGAGGTGGACCGGGTGCCCGTCGTGGTCTCGGCCTGGTCCAGCGTCATCCTCGCCCTGGCACCCGTCGCCGCGGAAAAGAACGTGCTCCTGATCAGCGACGGCTCCAGCGCCCCGGCGGTGGTGGCGGCCTCGCCGATGACGGTCAGCGTCTATCCGGTGGCGACCGTGGACCAGAACGCGCTGGCCGTGTATGCGTACAAGGATCTGGGCAAGCGCCGGGCTGCCCTCATCTGGATCGGCAACGACACGGGCCGGCTGCCGCGGGACGTCTTCAAGAAGCGGTGGCTCGATCTCGGTGGGAAGATCGTGGCGGAGGAGGAGCACGCCCCGGACGCCATCGACTTCAGCGCTCAGGTCGCCAAGATCAAGGCCGCCAACCCGGACCTCCTCTGGGTGATGTCGCTCATCAAGGAGAGCCCGGTCATCGCCAAGCAGGCGCGGGAGCTGGGGATCACGGCCCAGATCGTCAGCTACTCGGCCGTGGAGAACAAGATCTACGTAGACCAGGCCGGGCAGGCGGCCGAGGGGACCATCTACACCTCCGCGGCCCCCCCGCACGACGCCGAAGTGGAAAAATTCGTGGCCCGCTTCAAGGCCAAGGTGGGGCGGGAACCTAACGGGCTCAACTATGTGCTCTACCTGTACAACGCCCCCTTCATGGTGGCCAAGGCCATGGAGTACCTCAAGAAGCAGGGGTGGGAGTACAACGGGCCCAACATGAAGAAGGCCATGTTCGCGGTGAAGGACTACGACCTCCGGTACCTGGGACGGATCACGATGGTGGAGCCGGGAACGGTCATCACTCCCGTGACCATCAAGCAGGTCCAGGGTGGGAAGTTCGTCCCCCTGAAGGTCATGCCCGTGGGAAGCTTCTAAAGGCTCGGGCGGGTCGGGCGGGCTCCCGCTCCACGGCGGGAGCCGCTCGACTCAACGCAGGAGGCGCGCGTGGGACTCTTTCTGCAGCTCTTCACCGACGGCGTGGTCATCGGCTGCGTCTACGCGCTGGTGGCCCTGGGCTTTGTGGTCATTCTTTCCACGACCGGGATCTGGCACTTTGCCCATGCGGCGGTCTACAGCGCCGCCGCGTACTGGGTCTACTTCGCCACCGTCGAGCGCGGCATGCCGCTCGTCCTCGCCGCCCTGCTCTCGCTTCCCTTCGCGGCCTGCCTCGGGCTCCTCATCGATGTGGTGGCGTACCGCCCCCTGCGCCGCCGCAATGCGGCCCCGACCACCGTCATGATCGTCTCCATCGCCGTCATGACCTTCCTTGAGAACGGGATCGCCATCCTCTTTGGGACCGACAACAAGAGCCTCGGGACCGTCTTTGTGGCCCACGGCTACTCCGTGGGGCCGGTGGTAATCACCACCTGGAGCATCATCACCCTGGTCGCGACGGCCGTCCTCTTCGTGACCCTGATCCTCTTCCAGCAGCGGACCGAGATGGGGGCGGCCATGCGGGCCGTCGGGAACAACGCCGACATGGCCCGGGTCGTCGGGATCAACGTGGGCAGGATTTATCTGGTGGCGTTCGCCCTCGGGTCGGCCCTGGTGGCCCCGGCCGCGGTCCTCGTGTCCATCCACTCGGGCATCTCCCCCACCATGGGCCTGGAGGTGCTCCTCACGGCGGTGGCAGCGGTCATCGTGGGGGGGGTCGGCAGCATCCCCGGGGTCCTCCTCGGCGGCCTCCTCATTGGCGTCGCCGGCGGGGTCGGAGTGTGGCAGATCCCCAGCCAGTGGCAGCAGGCCATCGCCTTCGCCATCCTCTTCCTCTTCATCATCTTCCGCCCCACGGGGTTCTTCGGGGGGAAAGTGAAGAGCGCCGCGGTCTGACGATGACGACCTTCATTCTGGAAGTGGCGGTGCTGATCAATATCTACATCATCCTGGGGGTGTCCTTTAACCTCCTCGTGGGGTACGCGGGCCTGTTCTCCGTCGCCCATGCGGCCTTCTACGGGATCGGGGCCTACACGACCGCCCTCCTCATGGCCAAGCTCGGGGTGAACTTCTTCCTGGCATTGGCGCTGGCGGTGGTGGTCACCGCGCTTCTCAGCATCCCACTGGCCATCCCCTCGCTGCGGGTGTCCGGGGACTACCTGGTTATCGCCTCCTTCGGCTTCCAGCTCATCATGTCCAGCGTCTTCAACAACCTGGCCATCACCGGCGGGGCCGCAGGGCTGCCGGGGATCCCCAAGCCGGTCGTGTTCGGGTACCGGGTGGCAGGGAGTCTCCCCATCGTGGCCCTGAGCCTCGGGATGGCGCTCCTCTGTCTCGGCGCCGCGTGGCGGGTCACGACCAGCCCCTTTGGGCGGGTGCTCCGGGCCATCCGGGACGACGAAGTGGCGGCCCAGAGCGCGGGGAAGAACGTCCAGGCCTTCAAGGTGATCACCTTCGCGATCTCCGCCGCGATGGCCGCGGTGGCTGGCGGCCTCTACGGGGTCTACGTCGGGTTCATCAGCCCGCCGAGCTTCGCCGTGATGGAGTCGTTCTTCATCTTCGTCCTGGTGATCGTCGGCGGGACGGGGACGCTGCGCGGGTCGGTCATTGGCGCGGTGGTGCTGATTGCGCTCCCCGAGGCCCTTCGATTCGTTCGGATGCCGGAAGAGGTGGCCTTCCCCCTCAGGCAGATCCTCTACGCCGTCCTGGTGATCCTCTTCATGATCTTCCGCCCCCAGGGCCTCCTCGGCGAGCAGGCGCCACGGGAGGAGCAGGGGTCGTGATGAGCCAACGGACGCAGGCGTCCGCCCTGCTCGACGTCCGGGGGGTGACGAAGAGTTTCGGGGGAATTCGGGCGGTGGACCACCTCTCCCTCTCTCTCGAGGAGAGACGGAGTACGAGCCTGATCGGCCCGAACGGGGCCGGGAAGACCACGGTCTTCAACCTCATCACGGGGTTCCTGGCCTGCGACACCGGAGACGTGTGGTTCAAGGGTCGGCGGATTTCGGGGCTGCCCCCTCACCGGATCGCCAGGCGGGGGATCGCGCGCTCCTTCCAGGATCTCCGGCTCTTCTCGCGGATGAGCGTCCTGGACACCGTCCTCCTGGTGCGGAAAGGGCAGTCGGGGGAGAACCTCTTCCAGGCTTTCCTCAACCCCGTCAGGGTGGCCCGGGAGGAACGGGAGAACCGCGAGGCGGCCATGGCCTACCTGGAGTTCGTGGGCCTGGCCGACCGAGCCCGCGTCGTCGCGGAGGACCTTTCCTTCGCCGAGCAGAAGCTGCTTGTGATCGCGCGGCTCCTCGCCACCGAGGCGGAGTGCCTGCTTCTCGACGAGCCCATGTCCGGGCTTGACGTCGCCTCGGCCCGGAAGATGTGCGGGATGGTACGGGAGCTGATCGATCGCGGAAAGAGCGTGTGCCTGATCGAGCATAACCTCGACATCGTCAAGGAGGCCTCGGACTGGATCGTCTTCCTGGACCAGGGGCAGGTGGTCGCGACGGGAGCGCCGGACGAGATCCTCAAAGACCGCAAGCTGGCGGAAATCTACTTCGGCACCTAGGCATGCTGCTCGAACTCAAGGGCGTCGAAGGCGGCTACCACAAGAAGACGGTGCTCCGGGGGATCGCCCTTCGCGTGGAGGCGGGGGAGGTCGTGGCGCTCATCGGCCACAACGGAGCGGGGAAGACCAGCACCCTGAAGGCAATCTTCGGCCTCATCCGGGTGAGCCGCGGGCAGATCTTCTACGACGGCAGGGAGATCTCGAACCGGGATCCGGCCCTGAACACGCTCGGGGGGATCTCCTTCGTGCCGCAGGGGCGGGGGATTTTTGCCGACCTGACCGTGGCCGAGAACCTTCGCCTTGGGGCCTACAGCCTCCCCCGGAGCTCGCCGGGCCTCATCGAGGAGCGGCTCCGGGCGGTGGTGGAGCTGTTCCCGATCCTCATGGAGCGAATGAAGCAGCGGGCCGGGCTCCTGAGCGGGGGGCAGCAGCAGATGCTGGCCCTGGGCATGGCGCTCATGCAGCGCCCGAGGCTCCTCCTCCTGGACGAGCCCTCCCTGGGCCTGGCCCCGCTCCTCGTTCAGCGGGTCATCGAAAGCGTCCAGGAGATCAACCGGCGGTTTGGGACGGCGATCCTCCTGGTGGAGCAGAACATCCGCCAGGCCCTGCGGATCTCGGCCCGGGTCTATGTGATGAAGGTGGGACAGATCGCCCTCGAGGAACGGTCGGCGACGCTCCTCGAAGGCGGAGAGTTCTGGCACCTCTTCTGAGGAGGCGGCGCATGGGGATGACCATCAGCGAGAAGATCCTGGCTGCCCACTCGGGGCGGGACGCGGTGGAGCCCGGGGAGTGCATCAACGCGACGTTCGACATGGTCATCGTTCAGGACTTGAGCCTCCTGATGGCCAAGGAGCCGTTCGAGCAGATCTTCGACGGTCTGGGGGAGTCCTCCGTCTTCGATCCCGAAAAGGTCGTGGTGACCTTCGAGCACGAGGCTCCCGCGCCGACCGTGCTGGCGGCGACCAACCAGAAGTGGGGCCGGCAGTGGGCCCGGCGTCACGGGATCACCAACATGCTCGAGATCGGCCGCCACGGGATCCAGCACATGGTCTCCAACGAGCAGGGCTTCGTCCTCCCGGGGGACCTCTTCGTGGCCAACGGCTCCCACACGTGCACCGACGGGGCCGTGGGGGCCTTCGCGGTTGGGGTCGGCGCCGCGAGCCTCGCGGTGGCTCTGGCCATCGGGGAGGTATGGCTCGAGATTCCGGAGACCTCGCGGTTCGTCTACCGAGGCACCCTCCAGCCCTGGGTCTCCGCCAAGGACCTCATCCTCTACACCCTGGGGCAGATTCGGACCGACGGGGCCCTGAATCAGGTCATGGAGTTCGCCGGCGAGACGGTCCGGGCCCTTCCGATGAGCGGCCGCTTCACGCTGTGCAACATGGCGAAGGAGGCGGGGGCGGTCACCGGGATCATCGAGCCGGACGCCCTCACGGAGGCCTACGTCCGCCCCCGGGCGCGGCGAGCCCACCGGACGCTGTCGAGCGACTCCGATGCCCGCTATCGCGCGATCCACGAATACGACGTGTCGGCGCTGGGCCCGCAGGTGGCGTGCCCCTTCTCGCCGGATAACGTCAAGCCGGTGGAGGCGGTGGCGGGTGTCCCGATCGACCAGGTGTTCATCGGCTCCTGCACCAACAGCCGCGTGGACGATCTGCGCGTGGCGGTGGAGGTCATCGGGAGCCGGAAGGTCCACCGGGATGTGCGGCTGATCGTCATTCCGGGGAGCCAGTACGTCTACCTGGAGGCCCTGCGGGAAGGCGTGATCGAGCGGCTGGTGGAGGCCGGGGCCACCATCGGGGCTCCGGGTTGCGGGCCGTGTCCGGGGCTTCACACGGGAGTCCTGGGCGAGGGGGAGCGCTGCGTGTCCACGAGCAACCGGAACTTTCCCGGCCGCATGGGGCACCGAACCGCCGAGGTCTACCTGGCCAGCCCGGCGACCGCCGCGGCCTCGGCGGTCCTGGGGCGGCTGGCCGACCCTCGGGAGATGATGGGGCGATGACGGGACGGGTGCACCGGTTCGGGGACAACGTGGACACGGACATGATCATGCCCGCCCGGTATCTCGGCCACAGCCGGGCCGAGCAGTCCCGCCATGCCATGGAAGGCGTGGACTCGGATTTCACGGCCAAGGTCCAGCCCGGCGACGTGATCGTGGCCGGGCGAAACTTCGGCTGCGGCAGCGCCCGTCCCGCCCACCGGCCGCTCCAGGACGCGGGGGTCTCCTGCGTGATCGCCGCCTCCTTTGCGAACCTGTTCATGCGAAACGCCGTCAACGAGGGGCTGCCGATCCTCCGGTGCCCGGAGGCGGCCCGCGAGCTTCGCGAGGGCGACCTCGTCGAGGTGGACCACGAGGGGGGAATCATCCGCTGCCCGGCGACGGGCCGGGTCTACCAGGCGGAGATGTTCCCGGAGTTCATCCGCCAGATCATCCGGAGCGGGGGGCTGATCCCCTACGCCCGGGAGAAGGTGAAGCAGCGGGTGCAGGAAAGGGAGGAGAAATAATGGGACGCACGGTGCTCATGGTGATGGACATGCAGGGGGACTTCTGCAACCGGGATGGAGCCTTCGCTCGAAATGGATTCAAGGTGGACGCCATCGAGGCGATTGTTCCGAGAATTTCCCGTGTCATGGAGGAGTGCAAGCGGCGACGGATCCCCATCGTGGCCTCCATGCTCACGATCCTCACCGACCTGGACGGCAAGACCATGGGGCTCGGGCACCTGGCCGATCTCCGCCCGTTCTTGGCCCAGGAGGGGTTCCGGGTGGGGACGCCCGGTCACGAGGTGATCCCCCAGCTCCCCCGCCCCGATTACGAGGTGCGGAAGTGGGGCTATTCGGCCATGTACCAGACGGAGATGGAGAAGGTCCTTCACGCCCTCGGGGCGGAGACCCTGGTCTTCACGGGGATCGCCACCAACGGAGTGGTGGAGGGGACGGCCCGGGACGCGGTGATGCGGGAGTACAAGGTCCTCACGCTGTCCGACTGCGTGGCGGGCTACAGCCAGCAGCTCCACGAGGCGTCCCTGAAGAATCTGGCGAACATCGGCAAGGTCATCACGTCGGACGAGTTCCTGCGGGGACTGGGAGGCTGATGCGGAGGCCGAGTGGAAGCCGGGCGCCCAGGGAGGATCGAGCGATGAAGCGTACCACGCACCTCAGACAGCTCCTCAAACGAACACAGATCCTCCCCGTTCCGGGGGCCTACGATGCCTTGACGGCCCGAGTGGTGGAGCGGGTGGGGTTCGAGGCGGTGTACATGACGGGGGCCGGTATCGCCAACGCCATCGTCGGGGTGCCGGACATCAACCTGGTGACCATGACTGAAATGGTCGCCGCGGCCCGCTACATCGCCGAGGCGGTCTCGCTCCCCGTCGTGTGCGACGCGGATACGGGCTACGGAAACGCCGTCAACGTGATGCGGACCGTGCGCGAATTCGAGCAGGCCGGGGTGGCGGGGATCCATCTCGAAGACCAGGTCTTCCCCAAGCGCTGCGGGCATCTGGCCGGCAAGCAGGTGATCGCCACGGAGGAGATGATGGGGAAGATCCGGGCGGCCGTGGAAGCGCGCCGGGACCCCGACTTCGTCGTCATCGGGCGGGTGGACGCCCGGTCGGTGACGGGATTTCGCGATGCCGTCGAGCGCGGCATCGCGTACCGCGAGGCCGGGGCGGATGTCATCTTCCCGGAGGCCCTGGAGAGCCGGGCCGAGTTCGCCGAATACGCCCGCGAGGTGGGCGGGCCGCTCCTCGCGAACATGACGGAGTTCGGGAAGAGCCCGTACCTGAGCGTCTCCGAGCTGGAGTCGCTCGGGTATCGGATGGTGATCTTCCCGGCCTCGTCGATGCGCGTGGCCCTCAAGGCGGTCTGGGACTTCTATGCGGAGCTGAAGGCGACGGGGACGCAGGTGGGATGGCTCGACAGGATGAAGACCCGGCTTGAGCTCTACGACCTGATCGACTACCGCCGGTACGAGGAGTATGGGGATCGGTTCGCTCCAGCCTCACGGAGCTGAGGCGGCCATCCTGCCAGACCTGGTGATTCGCGGCGGACAGGTGGTGACCCCTCAGGGTGTCGGCCCCTGGGACGTCGCGGTCCAGGGGGAGCGGATCGTGGCCGTGGCCGCGGCTGGGACGCTGCCGCAGGCCGGCCGCGTGATTGACGCCACGGGGATGATCGTGGTGCCGGGAGGCGTCGAGCCGCATACCCACCTGGCTCATTACATCTCGATGCAACCCGAGGAAACCCTCTACACGCTGGGGCCGGAGGCGGATACGCTCGGGATGGCCTTCGGCGGCACCACGACCCACGTGGACTTCTGCTTCGTCCGGCCGGGCACGGACCTTCCCACGGCCATCGAGCAGCGGACGGCGCGGTGGAAGGGGAACTCCTACGTGGACTATTCCTTCCACGTCGCCCTCCTGGGCCCGCTCCCCCTCAAGCTCTTTGACCAGATCCCGGAGGTCATCCAGCAGGGATTCCCCAGCGTCAAGGTCTTCACCGCCGACATCCTTCCCCCCCATCCCAAACGGCCGTCCTACCGGCTCGACTTCGGGCGAATCCAGCTCGCCATGGAGAAGGTGGCGGCCCAGGGGGGGATCATGGCCGTTCACGCCGAGGACCACGACATCGTCCAGTTCATGTACGAGAAGTTCAGGGAAGAGGGGCGGCTGGAAGGCTGGAACCTGCATCTCATCCATAACAAGCTCTCCGAGCACCTCGCCTTCCGTCGGACGATCCACCTGGCCGAGGCAACCGGGGCCGCGGTCTACTTCGTTCACACGTCGGCGAAGGAGGGGGTCGAAGCCGTCGCGGAGGCCCGCGCCCGGGGACTTCCCGTCTACGCCGAGACGCTCCACCACTATGCGTGCTTCACCGCGGAGGACTACAAGACGCCGCGCGGCTTCTGCTACCACACCTACCCCTCGCTGAAGTTCCCGGAGGACCAGCTGGCGCTCTGGCAAGGGCTGGTCCGGGACGGGGTCTCCACAACCGCCACCGACGAATTTCCCACCTCGCTCGCGCTCAAGCTGCGGGGCAAGACGGTGGAGGACGTGACCGGCGGGAACCTGGGCGCCGAGGCCCGCATGGGGATCATCTTCACCGAGGGGGTGGTGAAGCGCGGGATGTCCCTCCGGCGGTTCGCCGAGGTGACCGCCACCAACGCGGCGAGGATCCTGGGGCTCTATCCCCGACAAGGGGTCATCGCTCCCGGAAGCGACGCCGATCTCGTTCTCATCGATCCGGCTCGCTCGAAGCGCCTGACCCGGGACGATTTTCACGTGAGCGACTACAGCCCGTGGGAGGGCTGGGAGGTGCGCGGGTGGCCCGTGACCACGATCCTGCGCGGCAAGGTGATCGTGGAGAACGGGCGGCTCTCCGGGAGCACGCAGGACGGGCGGCTCATCCCCCGGAAGATCGACGCCGCGGTTCTCACGCGGCCGGTCTGTTAGCCGGACGGCATCCTGGAGCGGTGGAGCTGTGGAGGAGTCGCTGCTACCTGGATGAGCGTTGAAGCCAGGTCTGGCTCCAGACCCGAACGGGCTTGAGGCGGAGCAGCAGGAAGACCCAGCCGAACGGCACGACCAGGGCAACGGCGGCCCAGAAGAGCTTGCCGGTCATGAGTGCCTCGCCGGCGCTAGGGTCCCGCCACCACCGTTCCCCTATGGTCATCATGATTCGTCTCACGGCTGTTCTCCCGTTTTTGAATCGAGGCCCGGGTTGCGCCATCTTGCCCGATAGGCCGTGCTCCCCGACGTCCGCTCACCCAGACGGCCAGAGAAGCAAGGGAGATGCCAGGGCCCTAACCCCACAGAAAAATTACCCTCGTACCAGGAGTGAGAAGTCGCGGGCTGCCGTTCTGGGGCAGCAGGAGTGACGTGGGGGGTCAGCGTCTTCATTTGGACCGGCGAGGGGATGGCGTAAGGGCGGTGGCGGAAGCGGTGGTCGTCCGGGCCGGGGTCCTGGTCATCCATCCGGGCGCCCTGGGCGATGTTCTGCAGGCCGTGCCGGCCCTGGCCGCTCTCCGGGCGCTCGAAGAGGGAAACCGCCTCACCTTTGCCGGTCAGATGCGCATCGGCCGCTTGCTCGCCGGAGCCAGCCTGGTCGAGGCAGCTCTGCCCTTCGACGGGCTCCGGCTCGAGACCCTCTTCGCCGCCGACCCCGTGCCGCCGTCCGTGAAGTCGTCCCTCGGCCGCTTCGACCGCGTCGTCTCCTGGTTCGGCTCCCGCGTCGATCCCTTCGCTGAACGCTTCCGCTCTCTTGTTCCTGAGGTGCTGCTGGCGCCGTCCGTACCGGAGACCGGCCCTCCGCCAACGGTCTGGGAGCACCTTCTGGGAACGCTCTTCCCGTGGGGGGTGAAGGTGCCTCGGGGGCT
>JACQWA010000396.1 GCA_016209425.1 Candidatus Rokuibacteriota bacterium | reverse complement strand
GGTGTACCCAGATGCTAGGCTCCTGCCCAGGGGCTGTCAATACGCAACTTGACCCCCTCCGGCTCGAAACCGCCTGCCCCAGTGGTGGTGAGGCGAGCCGAAACCGAGGCTTCAGTAAAAATCTTCTACCAGGGAAACCGAGAGCGGTAGATCAGTACTTGTAGAAGTGCTGCTCGATCTCAAAGGCCACGTCCCGCCCCTGAAACCCTCGGACCTCTGAGCGCTTCACCGCCAGATATTCCTTGGCGAGGACCGGGCCCAGCGCCTCGCGGAGGACCTCGTCCCGCTCCAGGGCGTCCAGGGCCTCCCCGAGCGTGGCGGGGAGACGCCGGATCCCTCGGCGCCTGCGCTCGGCTTCGGAGAGAGTGTCCGGGTCGGCGAGCGCCGGCTCCCCCGGCTCGAGCTCCCGCTCGAGGCCGTCGAGGCCGGCCGCCAGGAGGCCCCCCAGCGCGAGGTAGGGGTTGTTGGAGGGATCGCACGGCTTCAGCTCGAGATTGGTGGACTCCATCTCGAGGCCCCGGCGCTTGGACGGGATCCGGATGGCGGCCTCCCGGTTGTCGGGACCCCAGGCGGTGTAGGCGCTGGACCAGAACCGCGGCTGGAGCCGACGGTAGGAGTTCACTGTCGGGGCCGTCAGCGCGACCAGGGCGGGCAGGTGGGCGAGCACGCCGCCGATGAAGGCGTAGCCGGCCTCCGAAAGTCCGTAACGTCCCCTGGCGTCGTGGAAATGATTTTTCCCGTCCTTGAGTCGCCAGAGGCTGAAGTGAATGTGGCTGCCGTTGCCCGCCTGGTCCGGAAACGGCTTGGGGGCGAAAGAGGCGAGGAGGCCATGCTTCCACGCGACGCCTCGCGCCGTCTCGCGGAGCGTAATCTGGTTGTCCGCGGCCCGGAGGGCGTCGGCAAAACGCACCGGCAGCTCCTGCTGCCCGGGGCCCAGCTCGGCGTAGTACTGCTCGGGATAGACTCCCTGCGCCATCAAGGCCTCGACGAGCTCCAACATCACCGGCGCCGCCGAGTCCATCCCGATCGACGAGAAGCACGGGCTCCGATCGAGGGGGGCGCGGTCCCGGGTGGCGAGGGTGAACTCGTTCTCGAAGGCGGCCCTGAGGGCGAGACCCGCGCTTCGCGCCCGGGCGATCATCCGCTTGAGGAAGGTCCGGGTGCAGGCGCCCCACGGCTCCCCCTCGAGCGTCAGCATGTCGCAGAGGAGGCGCGCCGTCTTGGGCACGTAGGGGAGAACGGTGAAGGTCTCGGGGTCCGGCATGAGGCGGATCTCCCCCACGGGGCCGAAGGAGCCCTCGGGGACGAGCTGGTCCAGCATGTTGAACGAAGCCATTGCGACAGTGAGACCGATCCCCGACCGGAGATACGAGTCGAGGAACCGCGTGTGGCAGGCCTTCCCGCGGATCACGCCGTCGTTGCCACAATAGAGGAAGCGGACCAGGTGGATTTTCGGGGGCTTACACTGCCTCAGGATCTCCCGGACCGGCCGCTCTTGGCCTGGACTTTCTGTCGGTTTCTTGGCCTTCTGGGCTGCCATATTCGCTCCTCCTTTCCCGCCTGGCAGGGGGGATGGTAGCACGCGTTTCCTGCCGCCTTGCTAACAAAACTCTCATGAGCCGCATAGCCACGATTTCGCTCCCCCCTCCGCTCGAGCCTCCTCGTTTCAGGCAAGGTCCAAGTTTTAATTGACAGGCAGCCGGGTCGCATGTAGATGTTACTCGTCAGATGGATTCTATACGCCGGAGACTTCTTCGCAAGAACGGAGAATCTACGAAGGAAGAATCGAGCGAGAGAGGGATACCGTGATGGGGACTGCGAGCGTAACGCGCCCCCCTGTCCAGCCGGGCGAGCCGGCGCCGGAGTTCTCGCTTCCGTCCGCGCAGCAGGAGAGGATGATCTCGCTCGCCGACTACCGCGGGCGCGCGGTGCTGCTGGCGCTCTACCGCGGCTTGTACTGCCCGTTATGCCGGCGGCACGTGACGCAGCTCGACGATGCACGCTTGAAGCTTCACGAGGCAGGAATCGAGACGCTGGGAATCTTCGCCGCAAAGGCCGAACGCGCTCGCCTGTACTTTCGATTCCGCCCCTTGCGCGTTGCCGTGGCGGCCGACCCGGAGCTGAGCACGCACCGGGCGTACGGCCTGCCCAATCTGCCGCTGACGCCGGAGGTCTTGCAGATTGTCGGGGCGAAGGCGGCCGAGCTGGCACGGGAGCAGGGAATCGACGCGCCTCCGGAGCAGGCGCTCGAAGCCGCCAACCGCGCGGTTGAAGGGTACGAGCTCGAAACGGCCGACTTCGAGGACTTGCGGCGGCACCAGACACAGTTCGTCGGGCAGTTCCTGATCGACCGCGACGGCATCGTGCGCTGGGCCAACATCGAGGGCGGCACCCGAGGTGTTGCCGGCCTGATCAGTTATCCGACGATCGAGGAGCTCGTGGCCGCGGCGCGGGCGCTGTAGCCGCCGCGCCCGCCGGGAGGCAACGGCGCGCGTCGGGGGGCCTCGGGGTGGCGGAGGCCCTAACCGACACATCGATACGGAGAGAGGGACAACATCATGGCCAAAGACAGGGACCGCTTCGGCAACCGATTCGCCCCGACGCTCTCGTACGCGCGGGGCAAGATCCTCGCCAGCAGCGAGGATGACTTCTGCAAACTCCAGCGCGCCTGGACGATCATCCGGAAGCGCGGCCCCGAGTCCGTCTTCATCTTCACGGGGCTCGAGCACTCGCTCCCGATGGCCCCGGAGGACCTCCGCTGGGCCGACGACGAGATCGCCCCGGCCCTCTACTTCGACCGGCTTAAGACGCTGGCCCTGGATCACCTCGGCGGCTCGCCGGAGCTCCACGACATCGCGGTCTTCAACCGGCTGACTGGCGCCACGCTGGCGACCCACCTGACGCTCGTGAAGCCCGGGGAGGTGGTCCTGGGCGTCTCCGCGAGCCACAGTCATCCCTCGGTCATCCGCGCCGCGGCCCACGTCGGCGCGCGATTCATCGACACCGCCGGGCTCGACGAGTTCACCAAGGCGGTGGAGCAGGAGCCGAAGGTGGCCCTCGTCGCCCTGACCCGGCTGGCGGTGACCTACGAGCTGCTGCCGGTTGAGACCATCCGCACGATCGTCAAGCTCGCCCACGACAAGGGCGCGCTGGTCTACGTGGACGACGCCGGCGGCGCCCGCGTGGGCCCGGCCAGCTTCGACCAGCCGCGGATGCTGGAGCTTGGCGTCGATGTGGGCGCCACCGGGCTCGACAAGTACGGCACGCTCGGCCCGCGGCTCGGGCTGATGGGAGGCGACAAGGCCCTGGTCGGCCGCATCCGCGCCAAGGCCTTCGAGTGCGGACTGGAGTGCCGGCAGATGCTCTACCCGGCCGTCGTGCGGACGCTGGAGAAGTACACCCCCACGCGCGTGCAGGAGCTGATCGACACGACCAAGCAGGTCGCCGCCGCCCTGCGGCCGATCCTCGGGCGCCGGCTGCACGAGACGCCCACCACGGCTCAGCTCCTCGCCGACGACATCCTCGAGATCGCGATGGAGCGGGGCGGCGTCAAGCAGCCGCCGATCGTCCCCTTCGAGGCGACCGCCGCGCTCTGCATGCTCCTCCTCGAGGACCACAACATGCTCACCGTCCACTTCGTCGGCCTGCCGCCCGGCGGGGGGGACATCCTCTTCAAGTTCATCCCGCCCGAGATCCTGACGCGGTTCGGTGGCCCCGAGAAGTTCGCGCGGGCGGTCGATGCCTCGCTGACGAAACTCGGGACGCTGATCCGCGAGCCCGAGAAGATCCGGCGGCTGCTGCTCGGGGACCGGTAGGGGGCTCCGACCGGCCCTCGTCGAGCTCACCGCTGTGAGGAGGTTGCCCAGGCCCAGGGCCGTGCCGCGGTCGAAGTCCTGGTGGCATTGACCGGCAGGGCCAGCGACAGGTATCTTTCCGTTACCGAGTGAGGTAGTCGACGTCCACGCCCGGGCCGGGGTCCGTCTTGGTCGCCGGGCGCCACACCGAAAGGAGGCACAACCATGAGGAGAGGTCTTCTTCGTTACGCCCTGACGGCCCTTGGGGTCTCGGTCCTCCTGGCGACCGCCGCCCAGGCCGGGGCCCAGGAAAAGTCCCGCCTGGACCTGGTCCTCGAGCGCGGGAAGCTCATCGTGGTGACCATGAGCACCGCGCCGCCGTTCGCGTTCACCGACGAGAAGGGCCAGCTCGTCGGCTTCGACATCGACATCGTCCGGCTGCTGACAACGGCGCTCTTCAAAGACCCCAACAAGGTCGAGTTCGTCATCGTGACGGCCGAGGGGCGCTGGCCCGCGATCGAGAGCGGGCGCGCCGACATGGGCGTCGGTGGCACGACCGTGTATCCCGACCGCGCCGTGCGGGTCGCCTTCACCCGGCCCTTTATCGACTCCGGGATCTCGGTGCTCGTCAGCAAGAAAGCCGGGATCAGGTCGGTGGCCGACCTCAACCAGGAGAAGCACACGGTCGCCAACCTCAACAACCCCCAGATGGCGGACCGCGCCAAGCGCTTCTTCCCCAGGACGAAGGTGCTGACCTTCGACACCCCCTCGGCCCAGCTCCTCGCGGTCCGGAGCGGTCGCGCCCAGGCGCTTCAGATCGACACCCCGACGGCCGAATGGTGGGCCCACCAGAACAAGGAGGAGCTCGAGGTGCTGCCGGGTTTCCTCGGGGCCTCCCAGAACAACGCCATCTACCTCAAGCCGGGCGACTTCAAGTGGTGGCAGTGGCTGGACACCTCGGTGGCCGAGCTCCGGACCGGATCGTGGTATCCCCAGTACAGCGACGTCTACCAGAAGTGGTTCGGCAAGAATCCGCCACCCCAGAAGTTCTACCTCCCTCGGCAGTGAGGCGGCGATGACGGGACGGGCCCGTAGATGAGCCTTGGCGGATGAGCTACGCCCGCTGGTTCACGATCTACGGGCCCAGCTATCTCAACGCCCTGGGCTGGACGGCCCTCACGGCCGTGCTCGCGTCGCTCGGCGCCGTCGTCTGGGGGTGCGTGCTGCTCCTTTTCCGTCTGGCTGGAGGACCGTGGGGCGCGCGCGGGGTCGATGCCTACATGCAGGCCTTCCGCAATACCCCGGTCCTCCTCCCCATCTACCTCATCTACTTCGGCTTCCCCCTCATCGGGCTGCCCTGGCCGGCGGTGATCTGCGGTGGCCTCGCCCTGGTCCTCCAGAACGGCGCCTACGTTTCGGAGATCCTGCGAGGCAGCTTCAAGGCGATTGACCGGGTGCAGTTCGACGCGGCCAAGAGCATCGGGCTCTCGCCGTGGCACACCTTCCGCAAGATCACGCTGCCCCAGGTCCTCGTCTACTCGATCCCCTCGCTCGGAAACCAGGTGGTCCTCCTCCTCAAGGACACCTCGCTCCTGTCCGCGATCACGGTGACGGAGCTCACGATGCAGGCCAAGCTCCTGACCGAGCAGACCGGCGCGGCGTACGAGGCCTTCATGGTGGTTGCGATCCTCTACCTGATCCTGGTCTCGGGGACCGAGGTGCTGTTCCGCGTCGCTCACCGCGCGGTGCGCTGGCGATGAGCCGCCGCCATCGGACGCGCTGATGGATACGCCGACCTTCCTCCTCCTGCTCAAGGGCGCCGGCGTCTCCCTTCTCCTCGCCCTGGCCGCGATCGCCTGCGGGACACTGCTGGCGACGGCGCTGGCCGCCCTGGCGTTCTCACGCCTGGCGCTCGTTCGGACGTTCTACCGACTCTACATCTATCTCATCCGCGGAACCCCGCTGCTGGTCCTGGCGCTCCTGATCTTCTACGCCCTGCCCGCCCTGGACCTCCGGACGGGGCCGTACCTCGCCGGGGCGCTCGTGCTGACGCTTTACGTCGGCGCCCTCTTCGCCGAGGTGTTCCGGGGAGCGGTCCTGGCGATCCCGCGGCCCCAGTGGGAATCCGCCCGGAGCCTCGGCCTGCCGCCCCTGGCGATGCTCCGGAAGGTGATCGGGCCCCTCGTGGTCCGCTACGCGCTCCCGCCCTACGTCAACGTCTGCGTGATGACGGTGAAGGCCTCCTCGGTCCTTTCCATCATCAGCGTGTGGGAGCTCACCTTCGCGGCGCGGGAGATCATCGAGCGGACCCTCGCGGTCTTCACGGTCCTCGGCATCGCCGCCGGGATCTACTTCGTCATCTGTTTTGGGCTCGACCGGGTCGGCCGTCGGGTCGAACACCACCTGATGTTGAAGGGCTTCGTTGGAGAGCACGTATGATCGAGATCCGCGGCCTCCGGAAGGCATTCGGCAGCCTCGCCGTCCTGCGCGACATCGACGTGGACATCGCCGACGGCGAGGTGATGGCGCTGATCGGACGCAGCGGGTGCGGGAAGACCACGCTGCTGCGGTGCATCAACTTCCTGGAGGAGTACGACGCCGGCGAGATCCGGCTTGACGGCCAGCCGCTGTGGTACCGCCCCGGGGCGGATAGCCGCCGCCGCCGCGTCCCGGATCAGGAGGCGCGCCGGATGCGCCAGCAGATGGGCATCGTTTTTCAGCAGTACAACCTCTTCCCCCACATGACGGCGCTTGAGAACGTGTCCCTCGGGCCGCGGTTTTCGCAGAAGGTGGCGGCCGCCGAGGCCGAGGACCTGGGCCGCAGCCTGCTCGCCCGCGTCGGTCTGTCCGACAAGGTCGATGCCTATCCGGCCCACCTCTCCGGCGGCCAGCAGCAGCGGGTCGCGATCGCCCGCGCTCTCGCCATGCGGCCGAAGGTCCTCCTGCTGGACGAGATCACCTCTGCGCTCGACCCGGAGCTGGTTGGCGAGGTCGAAGACGTCATCCGCTCACTGCTTTCCGAGCCGATCATGATGGTGCTCGTCACCCATGCGCTCGGCTTCGCCCGTGAGGTCGCCCACCGGATTGCCTACATCGCCGACGGGCGTATCGCGGAGATCGGCACCCCGGCCGAGATCCTCGAGCAGCCCTCCGACCCGACCCTCAAGGACTTCCTCCGGCGCATACGCTAGCCCGAATTATGTGCATAATTCGGGCTAGCCGCGCTGCGATCTCTGAAAAAGGCGGCACTGGCGCACGATCTGCATGGGATCGGTC
Organism: Candidatus Rokuibacteriota bacterium; assembly: GCA_016209425.1. Classification (GTDB taxonomy): domain Bacteria; phylum Methylomirabilota; class Methylomirabilia; order Rokubacteriales; family CSP1-6; genus JACQWA01. The sequence goes on along the minus strand of JACQWA010000396.1, from coordinate 3,723 downwards.
GCCGACCTATGACAGGGGACGACGGTACGGGCCGGAAGGAGAGGCCGCTATGCGCTATGACCATGCTGTCTTCAAGCCGCTGGGCGATCTGTACCTGGGGGTGGAGTTCGGCGACGAGCTGGCCCTGCGGCTCAACTTCAGGGTGATCGCCCTTAACACGGCGCTCAGCGCCAACCCGATCTCCGGGGTGGCCGAAACCATCCCGACCAACCGCTCGCTGGGGATCGTCTACGACCCCTTCACCATCAGCCGCGGGCGGCTCGAGGCCCGCCTTCGGGAGATCGAAGAGCAGATGGGCGAGGTCGAGGAGGTGCCCTCCCGCCACGTCACCATCCCGATTTGGTACAACGATCCCTGGTCCGACGAGTGCGCCAAGGCCCACGGGGCGCCCAATAACCTCAAGTTCCTGGCCGAGATCAACAAGATGACCGTGGAGGAGGTCGTCAAGACGCACTCCGGCACGGACTGGTGGGTCTCGGCCGTCGGCTTCACGCCGGCCTGCTACCAGGCGATGCCCCTCGGCTCCACCAGGGCCCTCACGGCGCCGAAGTATCAGCGCCCCCGCAAGTGGACGCCCGAGCGGATCCTCTGCATCGCCGGCCAGCTCACGTCGTTCTACCCGGTCCGGAGCCCGGGCGGTTACCAGCTCCTCGGACGGACGCCGATCGACCTCTACGACCCGCTCCAGCGGAACCCCGCCTTCAATGATGGTCCGGTGCTGCCGCGCGTCGGCGATCGCCACACGTATGTGCCGATCGAAGAGGCGACCTACTGGGAGATCCGGCGCCAGGTGGAGGCGGGCACGTACGCGTACCAGATCCGCGAGGAGATGTTCCGGATCCCTCCGGACCGGCGCTGAGGAGCACGGCATGGACACCTTCGAAGTGCTGGACGGCGGTCTCCACTCGACGATCCAGGACGGGGGGCGGCCCGGATACCTGGCGACCGGGATGCCGCCGTCGGGACCGGCCGATCGCTTCGCCCTCGGGATCGCCAACGTGCTGGTGGGCAACGATCCCGGCGAGCGCTACCTGGTGGGTCGGCGGCCGGGCGACGCCGGGCTCGAGGTCCTGCTCTTTGGCTTGAAGCTCGAGGCGCTCATTGAGACCGTGGTCGCTGTGACCGGCGCCGATATGGCGCCGACGCTCAACGGCGCGCCGGTCCCGATGTGGCAGGCGATGCGGGTTCGGGCCGGCGACGTGCTGGCGCTGGGCCGCACGATGCGCGGTGCCCGCACCTATCTGGGCATCGCCGGAGGCATCGACGTCCCGCTCTTCGGCGGCAGCCGGGCCACCAACGTCCGTGCCTTCGTCGGCGGGATCGAGGGACGGCCGCTCAAGGAGGGCGACGTTCTACGCACCTTCCCGCGGCGGCGCCCGCTCGACGAGTTGGAGGGGCGCCGGCTCCGGCCGGCGCTGATTCCCGTCTATCGCCCCCCTTGGCGGGTCCGTGTGGTGCTGGGGCCGCAGGACGACCTCTTCCTGGAGGAGAGCGTCACGACCTTCCTGACATTCGATTGGAAGCTCTCGCCCACCTCCGACCGGATGGGCTATCGCTATGTCGGCCCGAAGCTGGAGTTCAAGCCGCGCCCTGCCTACCTCGTCGATCAGGCGGGCGCCGACCCCTCCAATATCGTCGACGACACCATTCCTGTGGGCGGCATCCAGGTCCCGGGCGGTGTGGAGCCGATCGTGCTCCACGTCGACGGGCCGAGCTTGGGCGGTTACGCCAAGATCGCGACCGTCATCAGCGCCGACTTGGGAAAGGTGGGGCAGTCGCGGCCCGGCGAGACCACCAACTTCATGGCCGTCTCGACCGACGAGGCGGTGGCCGCGCTCAAGGAGCTGGAGGCCTCGATCGCCGAGGCCAGCATTCTGGGGAACTGAGAACGACGAGCCGGGGAGCGGATGTCATGGCAGACCGGATCAACATCAACTGCGACATGGGCGAGAGCTTCGGCCGCTGGCGGCTCGGCAACGACGCGGAGCTCATGCGGTACATTCCGACCATCAACGTCGCGTGTGGCTTCCACGCCGGCGACCCGCACGTGATGCGCCAGACGGTGGAGCTGGCGGTGGGGGTCGGTGTGGAGATCGGCGCGCACCCGGCGCTGCCCGACATCCTGGGATTCGGCCGGCGGCGCCTGCAGATCTCCGGGGAGGAGCTCAAGGACTATATCGTCTACCAGGTCGGTGCGCTGCAGGGCTTCGCCCACGCCGCCGGCGTTCGGCTCAGTCACGTCAAGCCGCACGGCGCCCTCTACGCCATGTGTGGCGAAAGTGCGGAGCTGGCGGTCGCGCTGCTGGAGGCGGCGCGAGCGCTCGATCCCGAGATGATCGTGATCGTCGGTGGGCCGTCCATCCCGGCGGCGTCGGCAGCGACCGGCGTGCGGGCGGTGCCCGAAGGGTATGTCGACCTGGCCTACCAGCCCAACGGCTTCCCGGTCCTGGAGCGAGCCAAGAGGACCTGGGATCCGGAAGACGTCGCCGAACGCGCGGTCCGGATCGTGCGGGAGCGACGCCTCGAGGCGGTCGACGGCTCGCCGCTGACCATCGACGTGCCGACGTTCTGCGTCCACGGCGATGCGCCGAATGCGGTCGAGGTTGCCCGCGCCGTCCGCGAGCGGCTGGCCCGGGAGCACATCGAGGTCGTGCGGCTGGGTGCGGTGGTCGGTCATTCCCTGGCCCGGCGCTGAGCCGAGCGAGACGACGAAGGGGGTCACCATGAAGATCAGTCTCGAAGGGCGGGCGGCACTGGTCACCGGCGCCTCCTCGGGCATCGGGCGGGCGGCAGCGCTGGCGCTGGCGGAATCCGGCGCCGACGTGTGCGTCCACGGCCACGCTCACATGGCCGAGGCCGAAGCCGTCGCGCACGCAATCATGAAGCTGGGCCGCAAGGCCATCGCCGTCAGTGCCGACGTCACCGTGAGCGACGAGGTGAACCGCCTGGTGAGGACCATGGTCAAGGAATTCGGCCGGGTCGACATCGCCTTCGCCAACGCCGGGATCATGCAGCTGGCCAGGCTGGAGGAGACCACCGATGAGGTCTGGCGCCGCCATCTCGACATCAACGTGACCGGGGCTTTCCTTACCGTGCGGCGAGTCGTTCCAGAGATGAAGCGGCTGGGCAAGGGCAAGGTCATCACCAATGGCTCCATCTTCGGTGCCTACGGGGTGCCGAGCGCCGTCGCCTATTGCGTCACGAAAATGGCGATCCACGGGCTCACGCGCGCGCTCGCCATCGAGCTGGCGCCCGACCACATCAACGTGAACGCGGTGGCGCCAGGCAACGTCGTCACGCCGCTGAACGACCCGCTCTACGACCTTATGGCGGCGAAGGCGGGCAAGCCGGCCGACCGGGAGGCGGGGAAGCATGAGCTGGCGCACTCCTACCCGTGGGGGCGTGTGGGCGACGTCCGAGACATCGCGCCCGCGGTCGTCTACCTCGCCTCGGACGCCGCCGACTTCGTGACAGGGCAGATCATCTTCATCGACGGCGGCTACTCCGCCCAGTAGCCGCCCAGCCCCCGCCGAGCCCGCCGGCTGAGGACCAGGCCGGGGCTCGGCGGGCACGCCGCGCAGGAGATCCTGCGGGGGCGGTCGATTCTCAGGCGACGGCCTGACCAATGTATGTGGCCGGAGTGGCTTCGGACAGGATTGACAAGTCCTTGGAATCTTGGGAGAATCGAGCCGCGCGCGGCAAATTGAACAACCAGGATCCACC
>JACQWA010000402.1 GCA_016209425.1 Candidatus Rokuibacteriota bacterium | reverse complement strand
TCCTGAAGCGAGGCCGGCGTCCTGGGCGTGCTCCCAGGAGTGATCGGGCTGGTGCAGGCGACCGAAGTCGTGAAGCTGCTCGTCGGGTTCGGCGAACCCCTGATCGGGCGCCTCCTGACCTACGACGCGGTTGGCATGCACTTCAGGGAAGTCAAGCTCCGGAAAGACCCCAACTGCCCGCTCTGCGGCACCAATCCCACGATCAAGGATCTCTCGATCCACACGGAAGGCGCGGCCCAGGCCTGCGCCGTTGGCGACAACGGCCAGGGCGACTCCGCGGCGGCTGTCGGGACCACGGCCAAGCCCGGCGGCTAGCGCAGGGCGTGAAAGGGCGCCCGCTCGTTCTCGGCTCCCTGGGGCTCCTGGGCTTCCTTGCCCTGTGGTGGGGTCTTGCCCTGAACTTCCCCCCGTACCTCTTCCCCCCCCCGCTCACGGTCGGCGCGGCCCTCGCCAAGATGGCGGTCACCGGTGAGCTCTTCTACCATCTCGGCGCCACGCTCCTCAGGACGACGCTCGCCTTCGGTGCAAGCCTGGTGGTGGGCACGCTCCTCGGGATTCCCATGGGCCTCGTCAAGCCCCTGTACGACGCGGCCTACCCGGTCCTCAACGCCATCCAGGCGGTCCCCGCGCTGAACTGGATCTTCTTCGCCATCATCTGGTTCGGGCTGGTCCCCGCCTCCCCGGTCTTCGTCATCTTCATCGTGACGCTTCCCATCTTCATGATCGGCACCATCGAGGGAATCAAGGACGTGGATCCGAACCTGCGCGCCATGGCGCGCTCCTTCGGGGCGAATCGGCGGCTCGTCCTGGCCGACATCCTCATTCCGTCCATTCTCCCGCATATCTTCGCGGCCCTCCGGGTGGGCATCGGCTTCGCCCTCAAGCTCGCCATGTTTGTCGAGATGATCATGACCTCGCGGGGCGCGGGCTATGCCGCAACCCTGGCCAAGGACTACACGCAGACCGAGAAGGTCTTCGCCTGGACGCTGGTGATGATCGGGGTGATTCTCGTCTTCGAGAACGTGATCTTCCGCCGGGCCGAGGCCCTCGTCATCCGGTGGAAGTAAGCCGTGTCCCGGAGCCTCGGCCCCAGCCTTCCCCCCGACCTGCTGGCCCGCCTCTCGCAGTCCGATCTGCCATCCCACCTCGGGAAAGCCATTCCGCTGATTACCGTAGACCGCGAGGGGCGACCGCACCCCATGCTCCTCTCCTATCTCGAGGTCCGGGCCGCCGATCCCCGGACGATTCGGATCGTGATCGGCGCGCGGAGTCGGAGCTGCCGCAACCTCCTCGAGCGTCAGACCGCTACGCTCCTCGTCGTCGAGCCTGACCTGACGGTCTACATCAAAGCGCGGGCCAGCGAGGGGCCGTTTCCCGTGCCGGACCTGGCGGACTTCGCCCTGGTCGTGCTCACCGTGGAGGACGTTCTCGAAGATGCGCCGGGAGACTGGGAGGGAACGACCAGGATCACCGGGGACATCCGCTATGCTCCGGTCCCGTCGCTGGACGCTCCCTGGGCGCGGGCCACGCTGGAGGCGCTGGCCCTCACTCCGGGGCGTTGAGCCGGAGCCCTTTCAGCACCTCCCGCACCTGATCCGCCTCCCCCCTGATCCAGTCGAAGGAGCCCACGCCCTCCTCGCGGAGAAGGTGGAGCAGGCGGTGGTCCATCTCCACGACGTCCTTGTCCATGAGGGCGCGGTCGCCGACAGCCCGCGGGAACTCCAGGACTGTCTTCACCCGCACGGGCCGCTTGCTGTACACCACGATCCGCGTGCCGAGGAGCGCGGCTTCCTTGGTGTCGTGGGTAATGAAGAGGATGGTGGTCTTGGTCTCCCGCCAGAGCTTCACCAGCAGGTCGAGCAGGTAGAGCCTGAGCTGCGCGTCCACCGACTTGAACGGCTCGTCCATGAGGAGCAGGGTGGGGTCCACGGCGAAGGCCCGGGCCATGGCGACCCGCTGCTGCATGCCACCCGAGAGGCGATGTGGGTAGGTATCCTTGAACTCGGCCAGCCCGAGAATCTCGAGGTATTTGAGCGCGATGGTCGCGCGCTCCCCCCGGACCACGCCCCGCGCCTTGAGACCGAACGCCACGTTTTCCAGGACGGTGCGCCATCGGAGCAACCGGAGATCCTGGAACATGTACCCCAGCCGCGTCTCGGGCCCCGGGGGCATTCCGTCAATCAGGATCCGCCCCCGGGAGGGGGAATCCAGCCCCGCAAGCAGGTTGAACGTCGTGGTCTTCCCCGCACCCGACGGGCCGATGAGGCAGGCGATCTGCCCCTCGTCCACCTCGAAGGAGACATTCTCGAGGACGTGGAGATCCCCGAACGACTTCGCGACGCGCTCGACCAGGATCTTCGGCGGCATCAGACCTCCATGAGGTCTGCGCCAACGACCACGGAGCCGGCAAAGTCGCGCGCGGCCGCGTCGGCCAGCTCGGCGGCCTCCGAGCCCGGCATCAGGTGCGACAGCACGAGGGTCTTCACCCTCGCTCGGGCGGCGACCTTGCCCACCTCATCCGGCTGGGTGTGGTAGGAGGCCAGGGCGGCGACCTTGGCGTCGCGCGTCGGCCAGCCGCACCCCGGGGCCCAGCTGGTCTTGGTTGCGTCGGTGCACTCGTGGATCAGGACATCCGCTCCCTGGGACTGCCGGATCAGATTTTCACAGGGCCGGGTGTCTCCCGAGATCACGACGCTGCGGCCGCCTCCGTCAAAACGAAAGCCGAAGGCCGGCTCCACGGGGGGATGCTCGACGAGGAACGCCTTCACCCGGAGGTCTCCGGCGGCGAGGATTTCCCCTTCCTCGACCTCCGTCACCCCGAACTCGGGGCGTCCCCGCCCGCGCATATGCTCACGCCGGACCTCGATGTCCCAGTCGAGCAGATCGAGGACCTTCCCGACATGCCGCTTCGTCCCGCTGGGTCCCCACACCTCCAGCGGGGCGTTCTGCCCCAGGATCCAGCGACTGATCAGCAGATGCCCCAGATCAATCACGTGGTCGGAGTGAAGGTGGGTGATCAGGATCCGGTGCAGGTCAATCGCCCGGAGCCCGGCCTGCACCAGTTGGGCCGCCACCCCCGAGCCGCAGTCCACCAGGAGCCGCTCCGTTCCCAGCGCGACCAAGCTAGCCGGGCCGCGCCGCGTCGGACTCGGCGGCGGACAGCCCGTGCCGAGCAGCACGACCCGCATGGAGCGGCCTACTGGAAGAGCTCCGGCGAAGGCACCTTCCCACCCACGGACTCGGCGTCCAGACTGTGCATCAGCGTGAACAGTACCATCAGCGACCGCTTTTCGGCCTCCCCGAACTCCGTGCAAAGCTCGGTCCGCGACATGGCCTCCTTGATGATTTTCGGCTCCATCTTGAGCTCCCCTGCGGCGAGCTCGGCGGCTTTGTCGAGGTTGGCGTACACCCAGCGGACCGCCTCGAGGAACGTCGTCTTGAACGTCTCGACCGCTTGGGGGTGCGCCGCCAGGTATTCCTCGCGAGCCATCACGACGCCGTGCACCCAGGGGGTGCTCTCCCCTGTGCCCTTCCGCCAGTCGTCCACATAGGACCACGCCACCGCGTAGCGCCCCGTGGCCAGGGCGCGGGTCACGAACGGCTCCCAAACCGGAAACGCCGAGACTTGGCCGGCGTCAGCCAGCGTGACGCCCTCGGCGGGGGTCACCGTGATGAGCTGCAGGTCGCGCTCGGGATCGACCCCGTTGGCCCGGAGGAAGTTTCGCGTCAGCAGGGCCGCCGCCGTGCCCGCCGATGGGAGGCCGACTCGCTTGCCCTTGAGATCGTGCCAGCGCGTGATCCCCCCGCCCTTGGGAACCACCATGTAGATCCCGTCCTTCAGCGCACAGCTGATGATCTTCACCTTCATCCCCTTGTTGCGGAACCGGGCGGGCTCCGGGGAGCCGGCGATGGCCACGTCGGTCCGCCCGCCGAGGAAGGCATCGATGTTCGCCTGCGGTCGGAGGAGCCCGTAGTACTCGGGTTTGAGGCCCCGGCTCTCCAGGAGCTTCTGCTCCCGCATGGCGATGAAGGCCAGGGCTGCGGGGGCTTGGAGGTAGCCGATGCGGATGACCGGCTCTGCCGCGTGGGCGCTCGCCGGATTCCCCACACAGGCTGAGAGCCAGGAGGCGACGAGGACAAGGGCGATGCGACTGTGCATGACGGGCTCCTCCCTCTCCCCGGCCATCAAAGAGGCCGGGTCAGAAACCCAGGCCGGCCGGCAGGCTGGTTCGGATCGGCACCTCGAACACGGGGGCCGACCACGGCTTGGGGTCGAAGCTGTCAGGGTTCTCGAGGCGAACCCCCCGGCTGAGGAAAAAGCGAGCGATCTGCTCCTGGGCCGCCCGCCCGATGGACGCCACGGACCGGTCCACGGTCCAGGTGAGGAATCCGTGCGGGTCCCTGAACGGCTCGGCCAGTTGCCCCGCGATCCGCTCATGCCGATAGACGGAGGTGAAGGAGAGAAGGTCGCCGGCCCGAAGGAGACTCATCGTCGTCGGGTTGGGCACCGTGCGGTCTCCCACCGCGAACTGGTAGAGCACCGATTTCGCCGCGTTGCCTGGCAGCGGCGCCAGGCGCAGGTGGGGAGCGTAGGCCACGGGATCGGCCGACTGCTGGAGCCACTCCGCCCGATCCAGATACGCCTGGATGGCGAGGGCGCCCGGAGGGGGATTCTTCACCGGCGATTCGTCGGCAAGGGGCATGAACTCGTAGAAGTCCTTGACCCCGTTCATGAGCGGCGGGATTCGCTCGCGGAGCGCCCGGGCGACGAGGCCACGAAAGACCGGGGCCAGCCGCCCGATCTCCACGACGGGTCCCCCCGGCACGTTGAGAACCCCGATCGGCATCTGCGGATCCACCGCGAGCAGGAGCGTCCCGTAGATTCCCCCGAGAGACTGGCCGAAATAGTAGAGCCGCTCCCGATCCAGGTCGGGGTGCCCGTCACCATCCACGTCCACGTCGCGCCGGAGGAGCCGGACCAGCTGCATCAGGTCCACCACGGTTTGCCGGATGCCGTCCCGCGATGCGACGAGCGCCAGCGGGGACCCCGACCGCACGTCCAGGCCTTCGGTCGCCTCAATCCGCCCGTCGCCGTTCAGGTCCAGCCCCCGCCCGCCTGCGCTGAGCGTGATGGCGGGCTGCCCGCTCCGTTCGACCGTCAGGAGTCCCCGCGGGCCGCCGCCATGGCCGACGACGTTGATCGCGGCGAGCGCGATCCTGTGGCGCGCCAGGACCCCCGCCACGGTCAGCGGACTCCCGTGACGACTGCCTCCGTAGCCGTGGCCGAAAATGGCCACCGGCCACCCTCCGGGCGGCTTGGGCCCGGCCGGGAGGAAGAGTGTGACGTGCACCTCCTCCTCCCCCCTCGGCACAAGGGTTCCGGTCCGGGTCGGGACTGCGGGGATCACCCGGTCCGGCGTCAGATAGCTCGGCGAGGAAAACCGACCGAACGCGACGGTCCCCACCTCGGAAGGCGCGGCCAGCCAGAGCGGCAACTGAACCGCGCGGGCGTCCGGGTCCGGGCGGCCCGCCGCGACGTGACGACGAACCTCGATCCCCCTCACCTCAGCCCGCGACAAGACGCTGGGCACCCCGCCCGGGGCTAAATCGAAGCGAAGCGCGGGGGGTCGAGCCCGATCAAGCTGGGTCCGAATCGCTTCCAGCTGCGCCGTCACGGACTGCGTCGTGAAGACCGAGACGGCGACGACCTCGCCGGGACTGATCCCCTGCCGTTCCAGGATTTTCAGGATGCCCTCCAACGGCTCCCCCGCCGACCTTTTCCGGGCGGCCCGGAGCGGATGGCCGTCAGCGTCGAGCACCCGCGAGCTGACGACGAGGGCGTAGCGGCGTCCCTGGGAAAGGATCCGTTCGGGCTTGGCGTAGAGCGTGGTGTATTCAGCATCCCAGACGAGTTGGCCGAGGCCAATCGGTCTCGTCGAGGCAGGGTTCTCCCCAAGGGGCAGCAGGAAGAGGCGCTCCCGGGTGACGCTGTCAAGGTTGATGGGGCCTGAAAACGAGAGGGCCAGCCTCGGGTTGACGCTGAACCCGTCGAGCTGATTGAGGAGGCGGATCTCATCGCAGCCCGCCGGATCCCCAGCACAGTGCGGGAGGGGGAGCGCCACACGCCGGCCGGTGAGCTGAGCCGGATCCGAGACCGTGAAACGATCGCTCGGAAAGAGGGCGCCGACCTGCGTAGCGGTTCCCGGCGCCCCACCCAGCAACAGATGGCCGAGGACGCCGAGGGCAGCAAAACCGCGGGCGAGCCCTCTCACGGATGCGGGCGAGGCCGAGCTGGCGTCTCCTGACGCGCCGGCGGCTCCTGGTAGCGCCCCACCGTCACCAGCAGACTTGTCTCCTGCCCCTCGCGCACGATCGTGAGTTTCACGGTCGTGCCCACGGGGGAGGTCGCGATGATCCGCTGGAGGTCCTTCGGGCCATCGATCGAGGTCCCGTCCACCGCCAGCACCACGTCGTTCCGCTTCACGCCCCCCTTGTCGGCGGGCTCCCCCGGCATGACCCGGCGGATCACCACCCCGCGAGCTTCCTTGAGCCCCAGCGTGACGAGATCCTCATCGGAGACCTCGTCGATCCCCACACCGAGCCAGCCCCACTCGACCTTGCCCTTCTCGACGAGCTGAGGGAGGAGGGATTTTACGAGATTCACCGGGATCGCGAACCCAATGGAGCCGTTCCGCGACGCCATGCTGTTGACCCCCACGACCTCGCCGGCCATGTTCACGAGGGGCCCACCCGAGTTCCCCGGGTTCACGCCGGCGTCAGTCTGGATGAAGTCGAAGCCCGGGGCGGCAGCGCGCAGGGGCGCGCCCTTCCGGCTGACGATCCCGAAGGAGACGGTGTGCTCGAGCCCGAAGGGGTGGCCCAGGGCCAGGACAAATTCTCCCACCCGAACACGGTTGGAGTCGCCCAGCGGGAGCACCGGGAGCCCGCGAACGCCCTCGATCTTCACGACGGCCAGGTCCACGCGGCTGTCCTGGCCGATCAGCTTCCCCTCGAAGCGCCGGCCATCCTGGAGCCTGACTCGGATGCGTTCGGCGTCAGCCACCACGTGGGCATTCGTGACCAGGAGCCCGTCCTCCCGGATCAGGAAGCCTGAGCCGGACGCGCGCCGGGGCTCATCGGGAGGGGTTGGCCGCGAGGGGTCCGGGCTTTCGGCGGGGGGCGACTGAGCCCGGCGGACCCAGACCTGCACGAGGGCGGGTTTCAAGCGCGCGGCCAGCTGGCCCAAATGGTCGTTGAGCCGCGCGATCTCGGCCGGCACCGCCCCGGCCGGTCCCTCTTGCCAAAGCGGGCCCCCCGCCGGCGCGCCCGCGGCGCACCCGGCCAGCCACAGGACCGAAACGATCACACCCACTCCGTGTCGGCGACCCCGGCGCATCGTTCCCTCCTCCTCGGCCATGTTGCGTCTCCGGCCTTCATCGACTGCCGCCCGGCGGCGGTCCGCATGCCGTTCCAACTCAACGACCACGCTGATGGCGCAACGCCGTCCGCGTAACGCCACCTCTCGGCGAGGCGGCATTAGCGCGAAACTTCCCGGACGAGGTGGCCCAGTTCGGGAAGGATGAGCTTCTCCAGCGCGAGGCGGCACGCGTTGGGAGAACCGGGAAGGGAGAAAATGAGCCGGCCCGCCCGGACTCCGGCCTGGGCGCGGGAGAGCATGGCCGCCGCCCCGATCTCCTCGTAGGAGAGCACGCGAAAGAGCTCCCCGAATCCCGGGAGGCGCTTGTCCAGCATTCCCTCCACCGTCTCAAAGGTCAAATCGCGCGAGGTGATCCCGGTTCCGCCCGTCAGAATCAGCACCTGAACCCGGGGGTCTCGGCTGCCCTCACGGATCACCGCCTGCACCTGGGCCGGTTCATCCTTCACGATCGCCGACCTGATGACTTCGTGGCCGGCCTTGCTCAGGAGCTCCTGGATCAGCTGACCGCTGGTGTCGGTCTTGGCGGTCTTCGAATCGGAGACCGTGAGAACCAGGCACCGGACGCTCTGGGGCCCCTGGGCCTTGTGTTCTCGCGGCACAGACCGGGCATCGGTTCCCACGCTCACCCCTCCCCCACGCCCCCCCGACGATAGGCCTCGTCCAACACCTCGCCCAGATGAAGCACCTTCATGGCGGACCCCCTGGCCCTGAGCCCCAGCGCGAGCTGGATGATGCACCCCGGGTTGGCCGTAACCACCGCTTCGGCACCGGTGGCGAGGAGATGGTTCACCTTGCGCTCGAGCAGTCGCCCCGCCATCTCGGGCTGGGTGAGGTTGTAGATCCCGGCCGAGCCGCAGCACCAATCGGCTTCCTTCAATTCCACCAGCTGGAGCCCCGGCACCGCCTGAAGGAGCTGCCGAGCCTGCACCCGCACCTTCTGGCCGTGGACCAGGTGGCAGGGGTCGTGATAGGTGACGGTCAGCGGGAGCCGCCCGAGCGCCCCCACCGGCGGCCGCTGGGCGAGATACTCTGAAAGGTCTCTCACCTTGGCCGCGAACCGCTCCGCCCGTGCGTGGTAGACCGCGTCGTCCCTGAGGAGGTGACCGTACGCCTTCATGTGGGCGCCGCATCCCGCCGCGTTGACGATGATCGCCTCGACCGACGCCCGCTCGAACACCTCGATCATCTTGCGCGCCAACGCCCGGGCGCGCTGCCGCTCTCCGGCGTGGGCATGGAGCGCCCCGCAGCACGCTGCCTCCCGCGGGATTCGCACCTCCGCACCGCTCCGCGCGAGGAGCCGCACCGAGGCCTGATTGTGGGCCCCGAACACGACCCGCTGCACGCATCCCTCGACGAACCCGACGCGGGCCCGGACGGCCCCGCGAGCGGGGACGTGCTCCGGGAGTGTCCCCCCGCCCCAGGGAGGAAGCTCCGGCAGCAGGGCCTCCCAGGCCGAGAGGGTGCCCGGCAGGAGCCTGAGGAGCCCCGTGGCGCGAACCAACCGCTGAAGGCCGCTCCGCTGGTAGAGCCTGAGCGCCGAGGCGGCGAGCCCCAGCAGCCGCGGTCGGGGCAACAGCAGGTCGAAATTCACCCAGCGGAAGAGCCGCCGGAGCGGGCCGCCCGGCCGCTGCCGCTCGATTTCGGCTTTGGCGGCCTCGATGAGCCGGCCATAGGGGACCCCGGAGGGGCAGACGCTCTCACAGGCGCGGCAATCCAGGCAGAGCGACAGGTGGCTGACGACCGAGTCGGTCAGCGCGATGCGCCCCTCGGCCAGCGACGCGATCAGGAAGATCCGCCCGCGCGGCGAATCCATCTCGGTCCCGAGCTCCGAATACGTGGGGCAGTAGGACAGACAGAGGCCGCAGTGAACGCACGTGTTCACCCCCTCGTCCACTCCCTCGAGCATGGTGAGCCGATGGGGCGAGGCGAGCGGCTCCAGCGTCGATGCGTGCGCCATCTCCCGCGACCGTTAGATCCCGCCGACAAACCGGCCGGGATTCAGAACGCCCTTGGGGTCGAGTTGCGCCTTGATGCGCTCCATGATCCTGAAGGCGGCACCCGGCGGCTCCCACACCGCCACCTGCTCCTTCACGGCCAGCGGCGCGCGCTCCAGGACGGCGTGACCACCCGCCGCCCGCACCAGCTCTCGCCATTCCCGGAGCGTTGCGATGACCGGTTGCGCGGAGTCACCGCCATCGGCCAGGACGGCGGTCACCACGCCGACCGCCGCATGAGCGGCGAACGCCGCTTTCAGCCCATTTCGTTGGGCCACCACGCCCGCTTGCTCGACCACCTCGGTCACCTGCGTCGGGAGCACGGCGAGTTGAAGCACCGCCGCCGGATCGGCGAAGGCGCGCCGACCAACCTCCCGCACGAGGCGCCACGTCTCCTCTCGGGCGTACGCCTCGAGCACCCGATGCTCCACCGGCCCAGCTTCGGAGACCACGCGCTTGGCTTCCTCACACTGCCACTTCACTTGCTCCCGCATACCGTCGAAGCCCAGCAGCAGGGCCCCACCCACGCCGGCGCCTGCCGCCAACCCGAGCCCCCGGAGCGCCTCGCCGTCCAGGAGGTCCACCGCGGACGGGATCAAGTCGGAGGTCAGGACGAGGCGGACCGCTTGACCGCAATCCTTCAGCCGCTCGAAGCCCGCGAGGACAAGGCGGTCGTCGTCGGGAAGGGGCCGGAGTTTGACCGTGGCCTCAACGATGACGCCCAGCGTGCCAAAGGAGCCGATGTAGAGTTTCGGAAGGTCGTAGCCCGCCACGTTCTTGACGACCTTGCCGCCGCCACGGACCACCGCCCCGTCGGCCGAGACTACCGCGACGCCGATGAGGAGATCACGCGCGGTCCCGTAGAGATGGCGCCGGGGTCCAGAGGCGTTGGCGGCCAGGATCCCGCCGAGCGTCGCCTCCCGGCCAAAGGCGGGATCGAGCGAGAACCACTGTCCGCGGGCGCCCAGCGCCGCCTGAAGCGCCTCCAGCGTGATCCCGCCCTGCGCCGTCGCGGTCAGATCGCCGGGCTCATGCTCCAGCAGACGATTGAGCCGCCTGAGCCCCAAGACGATCCCCAGCCGCGTGGGCGGTGCTCCGATGGAGATCTTGGTCCCGCCGCCCCACGGCGTCACGGCAACCCCCGCTTCCGAGGCCAGCGCGAGGACGTGACTGACCTCCTCGACGGAGCCGGGAAACACCGCGGCCTCTGGGGTGCGTCCCTCGAGCACGTACGGGGAGAGCTCCACTCCGGTCAGGACATACTCGGAGCCGACGATTCCCCGGACCTTATCGAGGAGCGCGGGCTGCACGGCCCTTCCAGCCCTAAAATCGCTGAGCGAGGCCCTGCTCCTCGATGGGATGGGCGCGGTAGGCCGGCCCGACCTCCACGCAAGACTTCTTGGTCGGGAAGATTTTGCCGGGATTGCAGAGCCCGCGTGGGTTGAACGCCTCTTTCACCCGATGCATGGTGGCCAGGTCGGCAGGCGAAAAGATAAACGGCATGTAATCCATCTTCTCCAACCCAATCCCGTGCTCCCCGGAGATGGAGCCGCCTACCTCGGCGCAGACCTTGAGAATCTCGGCCCCCGCCTGCACCACCCTCTCCTCCTCCCCGGGTCGCCGGGGATCGTACAGGATGTTCGGGTGGAGGTTCCCGTCGCCGGCATGAAACACATTGCCCACGCGGAGGTTGGCGGCCGCCACGATTTCATTCACCCGCCGCAGCACGTACGGGAGCTTCGTCCGCGGGATCACCCCGTCCATCACCAGGTACGCAGGGGAGACGCGCCCGTAGGCCCCGAAGGCCGACTTGCGCCCCTTCCAGAGGAGCTGCCGCTCGGCCTCGTCCTTGGCCGTGCGGACCTCACGGGCGCCGGCCTCGACGCACGCCGCCCCCACGCGCTCCGCCTGGGCATCGATCCCCGCTGCCAACCCGTCCAGCTCGATGAGGAGAGCCGCGGCGGCATCGCGAGGGTAGCCGCAGCCGAAGGCATCCTCGACAGCCTGGATCGTCACCTGGTCGATCATCTCCAGGGCCGCCGGAACGAGCCCCCGACCGATAATCGCCGACACCGCCTCGGAGGCCTTCTCGATTTCGTCGAAGACCGCCAGGATCGTTTTCACCGCCTGGGGTTTCCTCAACAGGCGCACGACGATCTTCGTCGCGATGCCGAAGGTTCCCTCGGAGCCGACGAAGATCCCCACGAGGTCGTACCCCTGGGGGTCGCGCATCTTTCCGCCAAGCCAGACCACCTCGCCATCGGGGAGCACTACCTCGAGGCCCAGGACGTGGTTCGTGGTCACCCCGTACTTCAGGGTGTGCGGGCCACCGGAGTTATTGGCGATGTTCCCCCCGATGGTGCAGGCCTGCTGACTTGAAGGGTCGGGAGCGTAATAGTAGCCGCGCGGACCCACGGCCCAGGAGAGGTGGAGGTTCACCAGCCCTGGCTCCACGACGGCCAGCTGGTTGTCGTAGTCCACCTCGACGATCCGGGTCATGCGCGAGAGCGAGATCACCAGCCCCCCCTCGGCTGGGAGACACCCGCCGGAGAGGCCGGTCCCGGCCCCACGCGCCACGAACGGGAGCCCTTCCTGGTTGGCAAGCCTCACGAGGGCCGCCACCTGCTCGGTGGAGGTCGGGAAGACGACGAAGTCGGCCAGGGCTCGGAAGAGGGTGAGGCCATCGGACTCGTAGACGAGCAGCTCCTCCGGGTCCGATACCACGGCCGATTTCCCCACGATCGCCTGGATCGCGCGCCGCAGGGTATTTTTCCGCGATTCCGTGAGGGTGGCCATCGCCGCCTCCTTCAATCCGCGCGGGTGCGCCAATTATAGCATCCGCTCCGGGGCGGCTCAATTCGGTCGGGGGATCATGGGTTGACACGGTTCGTCGTTCCGTGGGATATGTGAAATGTTGTTCTCAACGTCATTCACGGAGGTCCTTATGCCCCCAGGTTCGCTGTTGCGCAGGCTCGCCCGCCGGGTCCGGTGTGTGGCGGGACTCCTCGCCCTCGTCGCGCTCTTTTCCCTTCCTTCTCCGGTCGCGGCTAGCCTGTCGCTGTCGTCCGACGACCGGCGCCTCCTCCGGCAGGGGCGCATCCTCTTCAAGACCGACCTCCCGGACGGGGGGACGGGGAGCGGCGCCATGGGGGGAACCGCTCTGGCGGTCCTGCGCGCCGACACCGACACCGTCTGGCGGACGCTCATGAACTTCTCCGGCCACGCCGGCCTCTTCCCTCGGGTCAAGGAGAGCGAAGTGCTTCAGCACGGGACCGACTGGACCCTCGTTCGCTACCTGGTCGCGGTGGGACCGTTCGCCTTTCGCTTCTTCGTCAACAACTACGCCGACCCTTCCGCCCACGTGCTCCGCTGGGAGCTGGACCGAGGCCGGAACAACGACCTCTTCCGTGACCACTGGGGGTACTGGAAGGTGGAGCCCTGGGGCGAGGGGGTCCTGGTGACCTACGCGATGGGCAGCCGCACCATTCTGCCCGCCTTTCTCACGCGAGGAGCGGGCCAGGAGGGAGCCGTCCTGACCGTGAAGGCGTTAAAAGAGCGGGTGGAGCGCCCCCAGGCCCTGTAGATTTCGCCTCGGCGGCGAGGCCCGAAACGAGACGGGAGGGCGGTCCGCCGGCGGGCGGGCGAGACGCTCATGTTTCGTCATACGGCACGCCCCCCGCCCCTGGAAGGCAGAACGGCCGCCGGCGTCACGTCCGGCGGCCGCGGCGAAATTGGCTCCCCGGGCAGGACTCGAACCTGCAACCTCGTGGTTACAAGACCCCCCGCATTTCCACGGGGCTTGGACTATCTCTTCCCCATAGGCCGCCCAGCTCTGGCCGTTAGGGGGCGGGCGCTTCCCCCGGCCACCCTGCGGCCGAGGTACGACCTTGCGGTCTAGTCTCTGCACGTTCCCCCGGTCCAGGTCGGATCGGGGGCTTCGCTCAGGGTTACCGTGTCCCCGAACGACATCGGGAAGGTAGGCTTCCCTGAATTCGCCCGCTTTTCCATTCCGCCTTTCGACGGAACGCTGCAACACCTCCCGTTACAGCCACTT